>JBDLUD010000060.1:0-8012 GCA_039805465.1 Pseudomonadota bacterium | reverse complement strand
TCGCTATTCCTCAGTGGCATCTGTCACCTTGGGTACTTACCGCAATAGTTATCATGAATCCAGCAATTACATTGGCGCCTATTGGCAGCCAATACAGTTAGGGGTATTCAAATTCGGTGCGGTGGCGGGAGTCTTTAATGGTTATTCAAAAACCAATGATGGTGGTTGGTTTCCAGCGCTCATTCCAGCCTTGACGTACGAGGGGGATTTGTTTGGCGTCAATATATTGATGGTTCCATCGATACCAGACAAGGTTGCTGGATCTCTTTCAGTCCAATTTAAATTCAAAGCTTTCTAATTGATAGAAGTGGCAATAAGTCACTAAAACCCTTCCATTTGTAGTTTATTAATAGGAATGATTATCATTTATGATATAGTTCTTATTCGAAGTAGCAAGCAAATCTCTTGATATAGCCAGCTAAGTAAAAGCTAATTTATTAGCTAAAGAATCACTTAAAAGGGCTATCTCATGTTGCTTAAAAAACTCTCACAAGCAAAATCTCAAAATTCATCAGCACGCAAACCTATTGGTAAAGTTGCAACTTTCACTGCTTTGCTGTGCAGTATCTATGCTCATCAAACCAGCGCGCAAGCAAACTTAAATCAAGGAACCTTGAGCACAGTCAATGTCTTGGCCACTCGGGGTGAAAAATCAAACCTAGAAACTCCTGCTACTGTCTCCACCATCACCAAAGATGACATGGATCGTCGTGGAGTTAAAAATATCAAAGATTTATTTTCTGAAGAATTAGATGTCGATGTAAAACAAACTATTCGTACTGGTAACAGTGTGAGTGGAGCAAGTAACCGCAAAGGTTCTAACGAAAGCATCAACATCAGGGGGTTAGAAGGTAATCGACTCAACCTCATGGTCGATGGCATCAAGCTGCCATACTCCTTCGGTTTTGGAAGTCACTCAGCTGCTCGTGGTGATTATTTGGATGTGGATGGCGTGAGCAGTGTGCAAGTGCTGCGTGGCGCATCTTCAGCACTCTACGGTAGTGATGGTGTTGCTGGCACAGTTCTCTTCAATAGCATTGAGCCACAGGACATTCTTCATGCTCATCAAGTAACTTCGATAAATCCTAAAAACTCTACAAATGCAGTGTCATCAGTTGCTGCATCTTATTTTAATGCATCCCAAATATCCAAAGGGGTTTTGACGCATGCACAGCAGGGTGATGATTGGTCTGCGGTGATTTTGGGGTCATTGAGTTTTGGTCATGAAACAGAAACCCAAGGTGTGAACACCAGTACGGGGAGTAGTAGAACCAAAGCCAATCCCATGAATACACACAACACCTATGTATTGGCTAAATATATCAAAGAGCTTCGAGGTGGTGATGAGCTTAAATTCACCTTAGAAGATTCTAAAAAAAGAATCGATACCAATAATCTCAATGCGATTGGTGATGGTATCGGTGCGGGTATCTACAGTGATGTGGGGCAAGATCACATCGATAGAACAAGATTGTCCATCGATTATCAATACCATCTGGATAATCCATTGGCAGATGTGATTGATGGCAAGCTTTGGTATCAACAAACCAATGCTCAGCAAGCAGTGTGGCAAACAGGCACATCTCAAACCAGTCGATATTTGCCGAGCACCTATAACAGGACTCGCGACAACAAAGTCATCAATGATGCTTATGGCTTTAACTTGCAAGGATCTAAAAGCGTCTCGCAAGGCAAGGCTGCTGATTTCAGCATCGCACATGAGTTGAAATATGGCTTGGATGTATCAGAATCTTGGGTCAAACAAGAGCTCAACAGAAGTGGTGATGTAAGTACTCCAGAAAGCTACATACCCAAAACCAGGCAAAAGATGATGGGTGTGTATTTGCAAGATGACTTGATCATCGGCCACCTCAATTTAATACCTGCCATGCGCTTTGACCGTTGGAGTATCAGTTCATCAGCCATCCATAAAAATGACCAAGCCTGGTCACCCTCATTGGGAGCTATTTGGACTCAAGAGCCAGCAGTCATGCCATTCATGAATATGGGTAAAGGATTCAGGGCTCCTGCAGCAGAAGAAATATCTGCTTCATTCACCAATCAAGCCCATCGCTATGCCTACATACCTAATCCAAATCTTAATCCTGAAAGAGTTTTAGCCAAAGAGGTGGGTATCAAAGGATCTATACAGAAGATCAAATACGCCATCAGTTACTTTGATAACTCTTATGATGATTTCATCAGCCAATACACCTTCAATGCGGCAACTAGCCCCAGTGGTATGGCCACATGTGGACTTGCACAATGCTATCAATATCAAAATGCACCCAAGGCCAGTATTCAGGGGATGGATTTAAAGCTTGAGTACCGTCATAACCCTCAATGGTTGTTCAAAGCCGGATACGTTCGAACCAGTGGTTCAGAAACAACCCTGGCGGGACTAGATCAACCAATCAACACCGTACAACCCGAAAGAGCCATTCTTTCAGTGGACTATCACCAAGGTACTTGGGGTGCAGCCACCACCATCAAATACGTGGGAGCAAAAAAACACGAGGACATTGCTGGTGCAACGACCAATACCTATGCCCCAAGCTCATACACCATCATCCATGCTCGCGGCCAATACAAGGCCAACAAGCAGCTCAGTCTCTATGCTGGTATCAACAATCTATTTGATAAAAAGTACATTGATTGGGCCAACATCTCCTCATCAGGTTTAACCCAAGCTGGCACTACCGCTGTGAGTGACTATCACACCTCGCCAGGCCGAAACTTCTTTGTCAGCATGAACTATGCGTTCATGTAAATAAACAATCAAACGCTAAAGGTTTTAAACAGAAATTTATAGAGAGTAATTCATCCTAGCAAGCCAAGATTTTCAAGATAGATCTAGCCAGCCAGTAATTCAAATCATGGAAATATATGACTTTATCTATTCAAGAAATTCAGCAGGGACTTATCAATCAGCGTTTCAAAAATAAAGTAAGGCATCGGGATGTGGCTCATTCCATGGGTATCTCTGAAGCTGAATTGCTGACAGCTCACCTAGATCTTGATCCTGCTAACAAAGAGATCAAGTTAAGGACTATCCGCTTAGATCCAAGTTGGTCCTCAATCATTGCTGATGCTCATTCTTTGGGCGAGGTGATGGCGCTGACCAGAAATGAATCGTGTGTGCACGAGAAGGTGGGGCAGTACGTTGAACCTACTGGTAAAAATCTTGATTTGCTCTTAGGTAAAGAAATTGATTTAAGAATTTTTTACAAAGAGTGGGCTCACGGCTTTGCTGTGATTGAGAGCAAGCTTTTTGATTGTCAGCGCAGTCTGCAGTTCTTTGATGAACACGGCAATGCACTGCATAAAATCATCATCACAGAAAATAGCAATATCTATGCCTATGACAACATCATAGAAAAATACCAATCCAAGGATCAAAGCCCCACGATTGAGATACAAGCACCCAAACTCAAGAAACATCCTGTGATTGATATCGACATTGATCTGTTGAGTTTTCAGAAAGATTGGTTGGGTATGTCTGATACCCATCAGTTCTATGACCTGATCAAACAATACAAGCTCAGCAGAATCCAAGCTTTGCGCTTTGCTCCTGAGGGCTATGCTCAAAGAGTGCCGCTTCAGTTCACTAGGCAGCTATTGCGAAAAGTGGCCATTAGGCGCATCCCCATCATGGTGTTTGTGGCCAATCGAGGGGTCATACAAATACACACTGGCCCAATATCAAGGGTTGTGATGATGGACCCTTGGCTCAATATCTTGGATAAAAGCTTCAATCTTCATTTGCGTGAAGATAATATTTACGACACATGGGTTGTCAGAAAACCCACAGATGATGGCATTGTCACTTCCTTGGAATTGTTTGATTGTGAAGGTCAAGCGATTGCCATGTTTTTTGGCGAAAGAAAGCCTGGTACTCCTGAGTTAGGTACTTGGCGTCAGATGATTCAAGAATTTCTGGATAAGGAAGAGCTATGCATCCAGTGATCCTTGAGCGTCGCCAATTACTTCAGAATATCTTTGCCCCGGCTGCAAAGGCTGCTGCAGCTTCTGCTATCGGTGGTTGGTTATTTGCCAACCCAAGTTGGTCTAAACCAACAGCTACCCTATTGAAGCGCTTGGTCTGTGTGGGTGGATCTTTGACAGAAATCATTTATGCCTTGAATCTTCAGGAGCATTTGATCGCCATTGACACCACATCCACATACCCGATGGCCACTAAAAAACTACCCAATGTGGGATATGCCAGAACCCTCTCTTTGGAGGGCGTGTTGAGCATGCGACCACAACTCCTGTTGGTCACGGAAGATGCGGGACCTCCACAAGTATTGCGTCAAATCAGCCATGCAGGAGTTCAAGTCAAGACATTAAAGGCAGACCATCGTTATGAAGGCTTGATTGACCGAATCAGGGCCATTGGATTTTTATTGGGAGCAGAAGGGCAAGCAGAGAAGCTGATCAAAGAAATCAATCATGAATGGCAGCGATACCAACAAGATATCAACCACACAGTGATTGGCAAGAATGAATATCTCACCCAAAACGAAAGCTCAACCAGAAAACTAAAAGCCATGTTCATCATGGCGCACAGTCCACAGCAAATCATGGTGGCAGGTCACAGCACGAGTGCTCATGCCATCATGAACTACCTGCATCTTGAAAATGCATTCAAGACGGTCAATGGCTACAAGCCACTCACTCCTGAAAGTGTGATTGCTGCACAAGCAGACATCATTTTATTGACGGACCAAGGTCTGCAAGCTCAAGGTGGTATGAAGGAGATCTTGCGCCTACCCGGTGTGATGCAAACACCGGCTGCCAGATATCGACAGATTTACTCTCGTGAAGCGAATCACCTTTTAGGCTTTGGCCCACGTTTGCCCAGCATGCTTTATTCACTTGCCAAAGAAATCCATAACATCCAGTGATGAACCATCAAACTGCCTTGATATATGCGATTGGTTTGATCGTGCTGATCACCATGACATTGATTGCTGTCATCCTTGGTCCAGTTGAGATCAATTATTTAAATAGTTTATCGGCCCATGATGAGCTCGTAGAGAACTATATTTTGTGGCAGGTGCGCTTACCCAGAATTTTATTTGCCATTTCCATTGGCGCAAGTCTTGGTTTGGCAGGAGCTTTGACACAAGGATTGTTTCGTAATCCGTTGGCAGATCCTGGCTTATTAGGAGTGAGCAGTGGGGCCGCTGCTGCAGCGGCTGGTGCAATTGTGTTTTCAGGAAGTTGCGCTTGGGCAATACCTGAAGATCTGCGTGTTTGGGTGTTGCCAGGAGCAGCCTTCTGCGGGGCTCTGGGTATTTGCTTTCTATTGGATCGCCTTGCAAGGTGGTTAACGCCGGGATCAATGATGGGACTGTTACTCACAGGTATTGCTATCAATGCCTTGGTCGCGGCTTTCATTGGATTATCAACTTACCTTGCCAACGATGAACAATTAAGAAACCTGTCTTTTTGGACCATGGGCTCATTGGCAGGTGCCAATTGGATGATTCTGTCATTGATGATGTTTATGCTGGCGCTTGCATTTTTAAGCTCACAAAGATTGACACTGCAAATCAATGCTCTGTCATTGGGTGAGGCTGTGGCAGCTCAGGTCGGCATCAATCTGAAGCAATTGCGTCAACGCATCATTGTGATGGTGGCCATCTTGAGTGCTTGTGCGGTGGCTTGGTGCGGAATGATTGGATTCATCAGCTTGATTGCACCTCACATGGCCAGAGCCATTGCAGGTCCGGATCATCGGCAAGTATTGCCAGTGTCCATGCTGCTGGGCGGTTTGTTGCTGCTATTGGCGGATACCTTGGCCAGAATGGTGGCCATCCCTGCAGAAATACCAGTGGGGATATTCACAGCCCTGTTGGGTGCGCCATTTTTCTTGAGCCTATTAGCAAAGCAAAGAAGAGGATTGATCTAATGCACCAATCAAATATTCTCTTATCTTTAAAAGATGCCAGGGTAAAAAATAACAGCGCCTATGCTCGTGCAAATACGCTTGGACCGTTCACAATTGACATCAAAAGCAATGAGCGCATAGCGATACTGGGACCAAGCGGTGCGGGCAAATCAACTTTATTGCAAATCATGTCTGGATTGCATGAGCATTTTGGAGATATTGAGTTTTTATCAAAGCCACTCAGGCAAATGAGCGTGCAAGAGCTCTCTTATAAAAGAGCATTCTTACCCCAGCAGCATGAGGCTGCATTTAATTTAAGCGGTGAGCTGATCATCAGTTTAGGAAGGGTGGCCAGAGAGCACGATCCTGAACTGATCGAAATCATCAGAGGGTCAGCAAGGGCCGCACGAGCAGAACATCTTTTGGAGCGCTCCTATCAAACACTCTCTGGAGGAGAAAAAGCCAGAGTTCACCTAGCCAGAATATTTGCCCAACTATGGGATCAAGATAACGGAATCCTGCTGATTGATGAACCGTTGGCGGCTTTGGATCCTGGATTGCAGATTGAATTGCTCTTGGCGATTCTGAAATTCTGCCAAGACAGATCCCTTGCTCTCGTTGCTATCTTGCACGACATCCAACAAGCCATTGAGCATTTTGAACGTCTCATCTTGATCAAAGACGGCAAGATCATGGCAGACCTTCCATCCCATCCCGCACCCCAGAGAGAGCTGGAAATTTTGTATGAGATGAACTTGGATAGATTGACTCGACCAAGAAGAAAGGATTTGTTAATTCCATCAGGTCTAAGGTGCTCTTACACAAACTGACCAAGATCATGTCTTTGATATTCACTAGAGCCCATCAACCTCATGCAGTCATCACCTTGTTGGTCACCGCAGTGCATGTGGCGATCATCTTATTTGGCCTATTCTCTTTTAATGCGCGCAGCGAATATGGTGCTCAGATCATGATGGCATCCCTGATTGACCAGCCCTCAATAAACAACATCAATATCGTGCCGAAAGCCTCTACCTTCAAAAAAAGCCAAGAGAGTGGCTTAGAAAAAAGTCTAAATGCTGAAGTAGAGAAGGAAGAGAAGATGCAAGCCGAGGCGCATCAAGCTGGGGCTGCCCCAGTCACCATGCCCAATCCATTTGCTAAGGGCTTGAATAACCCTAAGCCGCCTTATCCTTTGATGAGCCGAAGGCTGAATGAAGAGGGCAAAGTGGTCCTCAACGTATGTGTCAGCTTAAGCGGCTTGGTAGAGAACCTCAAGCTAGAGAAAACATCCGGTCATCAGCGATTGGATGACATTGCGATTGAAACTGTCAAAAGGTGGAAATTTATACCTGCGAAAAATCAAGACAGAGATATCAATGCTTGTTATCTCTTACCTGTGCAGTTTATTTTGAGAAAAGAGCGCTCAAGGCTCAATGGCTAGGATAGGCCTTATTTCTTCTTGCAGGTCTTGCAAGAGCCATACAAAGACAAGGAGTGATCAACCAGAGTAAAGCCTAGCTTTTCAGCAATCTCTTTTTGGCGCTTTTCGATGGTGGCATCAAAGAACTCTTCAATCTTGCCGCATTTGACGCAAACAATGTGATCGTGGTGAGTGCCTTCATTTAATTCAAAAATAGCTTTGCCTTCTCCTTTGGAGGATTCAAAGTTATTTTTTCTTAGAATGCCAGCACCTTCAAACTGCATCAATACCCGGTAAATCGTGGCAATACCAATATCCAGCTTTTCTTTGATGACTTCAAGATAGATGTCATCAGCGCTGAAGTGGCGATTAGGATTTTTATTGAAAAACTCCAAGATCTTCAATCTTGGAGCAGTGACCTTCAGTCCGGTCTCGCGAAGTTCTTCGCTAGGGTTTGTTTTTTTCATAGACCACAATCTATTAATTGGTGGTTTATTTTACCGTCACTTCAATATTTTGGTGGATTAGTCAAAAGAGCCATTTTTCGGCTATTTCCTTCAAAACAGGTGGTTTTCCTATCATTTTTAATAGCCACACAGTCATTGAGAGGTATGCGGGCGCAAAGAAAAAATTCTCATTAGAGAGTAAGCTAGGGAGATGACTGACTCTTTAATCAAATTCCACCGCACAAGC
>JBDLUD010000059.1:0-8392 GCA_039805465.1 Pseudomonadota bacterium | reverse complement strand
GATCAATTGGCTCACCAATATGAGCAAAATGCTGTTGTTTGGTTTGAACTGGGGAATACACCAACATTGCGCTGGTATATTGAGTAACAGACATTGAGACGGAGTAAAAAAGACCATGCAATTACTACACACCATGCTTCGCGTTGGCGATCTACAAAAATCCATCAAGTTCTACACAGAAGTGATGGGCATGAACTTATTGAGAACTACTGAGCGCCCTGGCATGGATTACTCATTGGCATTTGTTGGCTACGAGCAAGGCAATATTTCAGGACATGCTGAAATCGAATTGACCTACAACCACGGCGTGAGTAGCTATGAGATGGGTACTGCTTATGGTCATATTGCTATTGGCGTTAGAGATATCTATAAAACCTGCGAAGATATCAAAGTAGCTGGCGGTAATGTCACTCGTGAAGCTGGACCAGTCAAAGGCGGTAATACTTTGATCGCCTTTGTTCAGGATCCTGATGGCTATAAGATTGAATTGATCCAGCGCTAAGCTAGTGGTTCGACTGCATCAGCAAACTGCGCGCTTAATCTCTTTTTCTTTCTCTTTGCGAGCAAACTCTTCTTCAGGAGTTTCTGCAATCAAGTCAGTCACAACTTCTTCCATTCGAATATTGTCTTTAGGGCATATTGGCGCGCCCATGCTAGCCCACTTCTTCAGTAAGCTCACCTCATAACCACACTGCCCGCACTTGGCTTTGGCCTTCTGGGTGTTATTGGCTCTTGGTGGTGGAAAGACAATCGCTTTGTGTGGATACTGCCCTAGTCTTTCTGCAATCATCATCAAGCGCACAGTTAATTCTTCGGTTGCATGAGCACTTCTGGCAGGACCTTCAAGGCCCACGCAATGCGCGATTTCTTTGAAGTCTTCTCCGTGACCACTGTGACAATCATCCACCGCATGACAGAGCTCATGAACCAAGGTATCAAGCACCTCAACAGGATCCTCTAGCTTTGGGGATACGAAAATTTCATTGACCATGTCACCTGAGCGCTCTTTGGGCCAGCATTGCCCAAGCGTTGTCCTTGGGCTGCTGGAAGCTGGCCAACCACACGACACTTTGACTGGCGGAATCGCAAAACCAGCTTTTGAAAAGACAGGTTCTAGGGAATGAACGGCAGCTTGGAGCCAAGATTCACGGGTTGTATGAGATTGAGCTATATTCGTGGACATGTTTTTAAAAAAATTACCTATTTATCTGCTCGTATCACTGGCCATCACAGCCTGCGATCGAAATGATTACGTTACTTGGCACTGCAAAAAAGACCCGAGTAATTCGGATGAAAAACCACTCACGATGATTTTAGAAGGTTCATCGATGAAGCTGAATCAACTGAACTACAACTTCTGTGGCAGTTTAGGTCCGATCAGTTATTTTGATCTAAACTGCTCAGGTAAAGCCGAACTATCTGCTATCAGTTTTATTCCTAAAACTGGTGCTTGGACCAAAGGAAATGAAATCCTCCAATGCCAAGCGTTATAAATACGGCAGTGAAATATAAAACCCAATGACAAACTCAAACAACCCTGATTCAAACCCTGCTGCCCCCTTAGCAATCAATCCAGATAACTTGGACTCCCCTTGCATTGGTATTTGCTCTACTTTGTTTGACGAAGTCTGCCAAGGTTGCGGTAGAACTGCTCTAGAAGTTTGTAACTGGGTTTTCATGACTCCAGAAGAAAAGCAGGTCATTTGGACCCGCATCACTCATGAAGCCACTGCGATGCGCTTCGTCAGAAAAAATTAACCTTAATAATTAGCCTTCAAGCGATTGGCTTGCCAAGTACTCTTCATAAGAGCCCTCGAAGTCTGCCACGGTTCCATCTGTTCTGATTTCTAAAATTCTTGTTGCTAAACCTGTGATGAATTCACGGTCATGAGAAACAAAGATTACTGTGCCATCATATTTTTCTAAAGATGTCTGCAAGCTTTCAATAGATTCCATGTCCATGTGGTTGGTTGGCTCATCCATCGCTAAGATGTTGTGCTTCTGAAGCATGAGTTTGCCCCAGATCATGCGACCTTTTTCACCACCAGAAATCACACGAACAGACTTACCAATATCATTTCCTGAGAACAGCAAGCGGCCTAGAGTGCCTCTGATGATTTGATCATCATCACCGGGCTTACCCCACTGCCCCATCCATTCCAACAAAGTCATGTCTTGTGGAAAACACTCGCTGGTATCTTGAGGCATATAGCCTACATCAGCATTTTCTGACCACTTAACAGTACCAGCATCAACTGCAATACCACCAAACTTTTCGCTCAGAATTGACTTCAATAGAGTTGTTTTACCAGCACCGTTCTCACCGATGATCGCAACTTTTTCACCTGGGCGAATCATCAACTTGAAGTTTTTAAAGATATTGCGTTCATAAGTTTTGCTCAGAGCATCACACTCAACCACGATGTTATGGAGTTTCTTTTCAAATTCAAAACGAATGAATGGATTCTGACGAGATGATGGCTTGATTTCGGCCACTTCGATTTTCTCTAACTGACGTTGACGTGAGGTTGCTTGACGAGCCTTAGAAGCATTGGCAGAGAATCGGCGCACGAAGGCTTGAAGTTCTTCGATCTTCTCTTTGGCCTTCGCGTTATTAGCTAACTGCTGGCTTCTGGCTTGCATCGAAGCCAACATGTATGAATCGTAGTTACCTGGATAGACTGTCAATGTGCCAAAGTCCATATCGGCCATGTGTGAACAAACAGCGTTCAAAAAGTGACGATCGTGAGAAATGATGATCATCGTGCTGTTTCTGGCATTGAGAATATCTTCAAGCCAGTGAATCGAATGGATGTCCAAGTTGTTGGTTGGCTCATCGAGCAACAAAACATCTGGATCAGAAAATAGAGCCTGAGCCAAAAGCACGCGCAACTTCCAGCCAGGAGCGACTTCGCTCATAGGGCCGTTGTGTTGCTCCGTTGGAATACCAATACCTAGTAGTAACTCCCCTGCTCTGGCTTCAGCTGTGTAACCACCGTACTCTGCAAACTTGGTTTCTAATTCAGCGGCACGCATGTAATCTTCATCCGTGGCATCTGGATTGGCATAAAGTGCATCACGCTCAGCGGCAGCATTCCACATGTCTTCATGACCCATCATCACCACATCCAAAACACGCTTGTCTTCATAAGCAAACTGGTCCTGGCGCAACTTACCCAAACGAATATTCGGCTCTAAAGAAACGTTACCAGCTGAAGGCTCAAGATCTGAACCCAGGATCTTCATGAATGTGGACTTGCCACAACCATTTGCACCAATCAAACCATAGCGATTGCCGCCACCGAATTTGACTGAGATATTTTCAAATAAGGGCTTTGCCCCGAACTGCATGGTGATATTTGCTGCTGAAAGCACGTTATTTGCCTGTAAAAGTATGTGAGGACGAAAGTCGACTATTTTAACCAATCAAGGGCAGTCAACCCGAGAATCTATTGCTAGAACTGAATTAGGCGCAATTTGCCTGCAAAATAAAGGCGTCTGAAGTTGCTGAAAGGCTGGCATATCGGCCTACTGGTAGGGTTAGCTTGTCCGCACAGTGCCCAAATGCCAGACCAGTCAATATCGGGGTTTTAGGCCCCAACTTATGCCTGATTGACTCAATTGAGGCATGAAGGTCATAACCGCGATCAACATCACTCAAGCGATAAGATGAAATATCACCCATTAATACGGCTTTTTGCTGACCTAAATAACCAGCATCAAGAAGTTGATGCAGCATGCGTTCAATTCGGTAGGGATGTTCATTCACATCCTCAATGAACAAGATACCGCCCTTCACTTGATCATGGGAAGGAAAGAACTCTGTGCCAAGAAGTGAGGTCAACATCGTGAGATTGCCACCCCAAAGTACGGCTTTGTCATCAGCTGTGATGCCAATCGGTGAAGACATGATTTGAGGGCTGACCACTTCAACTTGAATTGTTGGCTGTGTCATTGCTTCTTGAAAGTGCTTCCAAGTTAGATCAGATACTTCACCACAGAAGTCATAACTGAACATCGGACCTGCAAAACTTGGAGCGCCGGTCTTGGCGAATAATCCCAAATGAAAGGCGGTGAAGTCACTATGCCCAACTATTTTTAAGCCTTGTTTAACTTGCTTGCCAATACCCTGCCAATCAATTCGATCAAGCAAACGGCTCAAGCCATACCCACCACGCAAAGACATGACCACATGATCAGCCGAAAGATGTGCTAGTTGATTGATTTCATCTAAACGCTCTTGATCGGTACCGGCAAATCTTTGAAATTGTCTTTTACCGCAAGCAAGATTTTTAACCTCAATGCCCTGATCTTTAAACCAAGACTCACCCTTGGCCAAAACCTGGGGGTCTGGCAATGAGCCTGAAGGAGCGATGAGGTGTAGTTTCATGAAACGATTAATTTATCTTTACTGATTCTTGTTTATTAATTCTTGATGCGACGTTCTTTAAAAAAGTCTTTCAATACTTGGGAGCATTCATCTGCCAATACACCACCTTCAACCATTGTATGGTGGTTTAGCTGAGTATTGTCAAAGAGCTTCATGACGCTGTGCACACAACCCGTTTTAGCATCTGATGCACCATAAACCAAACGCGACACCCTGGCATGCATGATGGCACCACAACACATCATGCAAGGTTCTAAGGTAACGTAAAGAGTGGTCTCAGGCAATCTGTAATTACCCAAAGCAGCACCCGCTGCCTTCAGCGTCACAATCTCAGCGTGAGCACTGGGGTCATGATGGCCAATCGGCTGATTATGACCAGAGGCAATGACCTGCTGATTTACCACAAGAACAGCACCCACTGGAACTTCGCCAGCATCACGCGCTTGATGAGCTTGCATCAGAGCCATCTTCATGAACTCTGCATCTTGCTCATTAGGCATGAACATCTGCCCAGCAGTTAGGTGTTTCGTACAAACGCAAACGACTCAGGTTCAAACGTCCACCGAATTTATCTTTAAAGATAGGGTCTAAAGTGGCAAAGGCTTCTTGTGCCAAATTTTCAACCGTTGGGATGGAGTTCAAAACAACCGTTTTATGACCGGGGATGGTGGCTAGGAAATTAACCAGAGCCACATCTTCTTTAGCGACCAAAAATGCATGATCCCATTGTTGAACAATGGCTTTATTGGTGATTGTCTTGATGTCCCCAAAGTCTAGAACCATGCCATCATCACCATGACCTTGATGATTCAATACTGTGCCCATCAAAGTGACTTCAATCACATAACGATGACCATGAATATGACGGCAATGTCCATCATGGTGTGGGATGCGATGACCAGCGTCAAACTCTAATTTGCGGGTGATTTCAATTTTTTTATTCATGATCGCGCTAACTTAGCGAATACCTAATAACTTGTGTGTTTGAGTGCTTAAACGCCATAAAGGGCGTGACTGACAGATTTTAATGGCTAATTCAGTATTGGCCTCTTTATTTGGGCCATCCAGAGCTTGTAAAAAATGATGCTTAAAAGACATCTTTTCAAAACGAGCCAATAACTGAGGGAGTTGCCCTTCGTGTCCGGCTTGAGGTATCACCAATTTAAGTTCATCGCCTTGTATTTGCAGTAAGTCGGCCCCATGCTTGGGACTCACACAAATCCAATCAATTCCAGCCGGAACTCTGATCGTGCCGTTGGTTTCAATGGCGATCTTAAAACCTTTTGAATGTAGCGCTTGGATCAAAACATCATCTAATTGAAGTAATGGCTCGCCACCTGTAAAAACAACATACTTGTGATGCGGATCACCCAAACCCCACATTTGATCAATGGCAATGGCTAATAGCTCAGCCGATTCAAATTTGCCGCCACCCTCACCATCGGTGCCTACAAAATCCGTGTCGCAAAACTGGCAAACTGCTGTCGCGCGATCTTCCTCACGACCCGACCAAAGATTACATCCGCTGAAACGGCAAAAAACAGCCGCACGACCAGCGTGAGCACCCTCGCCCTGAAGCGTCAAAAAGATTTCTTTAACACTGTAAGTCATTCAATCCTAAAGGTTTTGCAATATTGCTCATTGTAAAGAATATCTGCGGGTCACAGTTGTAAAGCTTTGGCAATGAATTGCCTTGAAACAGTACTTTTAGGAACTGGTTGTTGGAGTTCAAACCAGCTTCTGATATCAGCATCAAAGCCCACGCCGTGCATGTAGTTGTAGATGGCCTTCTTTAAGCCCTGCCCTAAAGCATCATGATCCGTGCCAGTTGGATCTATGAAACCAATGTCATTTTTAGCAAAGGTAATCTCTGGCAATGGTATTAACTCAATGCCATAAGCCTCTGGATTTTTCCCCACCGGGGAATGTACCGTGCAAGTGAATCGATGAAAAAAGCCACTTTGAATACAGCCGTTTTCAAATAACTGACGCACATACTCCAATGAGTCGACTGTTTCTTGAACTGTTTGAGTTGGAAAGCCGTACATCAAATAAGCATGAACCAAAATACCAACATCAGAAAAGCTCTTAGTCACACGTGCCACTTGTTCAACAGTCACACCTTTTTCCATCAAAGCCAACAAACGATCTGAGGCAACTTCTAAACCTCCAGACATGGCAATACATCCGCTTTGCGCCAACAACTCGGCTAATTCGGGGGTGAAGGTTTTTTCAAAACGGATATTGCCCCACCAAGAAATAACCACCTGACGTCGAATCAACTCCTCTGCCAAAGCCTTCAGTATTTTTGGGGGCGCTGCCTCATCCACAAAATGAAAACCTGTTTGTCCTGTTTCAGCAACAATTTGCTCGATTCGATCTACCAGCAATGATGCTGAGGCTGTTTCATAGCGAGAGATGTAATCCAAGCTGACATCGCAAAAACTGCATTTTTTCCAATAGCATCCATGGGCCACAGTTAGCTTATTCCAGCGACCATCACTCCACAAACGGTGCATGGGATTGAGCATGTCCAAGAGTGAAAGATATGACCCCAAAGGCAAACCATCCCAAGTGGCTGTACCAACTTCTTCAAACGGCACATCAAGTTCAGCCCACTGAATGTATTGCACTAGGCCTTTTTCATTCCTAATGAAAGTTCTTACCAAACGATTGATGCCACGTTGACCATTCAAATGTTCAATCAAAGCCAGCAATGGTCTTTCACCAGAATCCAAGGTGATGAAATCGACATAGTCAAATACCCTTGGTTCGCTTAATTCGCGCAACTCAGTATTGACGTAACCACCACCTAAAGCGATTTTGATTGATGGGTATTTCTCTTTGATCACCTGAGCAATTCTCAAAGCTGCATAAACAGATCCTGGGAATGGCACAGACAGTAAAACCAAGTTAGGTTGGTGCTTTTCAATTTGTTCGATGGTTAAAGATCGTAGATGATCATCCATCAAAGTGGGTGTTGCCTTTAAGGCATTAGCCAATGGCTCAAAACTAGGTTGGCTGCCAGCCAAAGATTCTGCATAACGCACGAACTCAAAACGGTCGTCGACGGCATCACGCAATACATCCGATAAATCATTCAGATACAGGGTGGCAAGGTGGCGAGCCCGATCCTCAGCGCCCAAAGCACCAAATGCCCAAGCAAGAGAATCTCCAGAGCCATCATCGTCATAAGAATCCAAAGCTTGGAATCTTGGGCCTTCTGGTAAGAAAGAACGACTGTTGATGCGATGACTCAAGGTGCTATCACCGCCTTGCAAGTACTTGATGGTGGGTTCAATTCTGCTTTGATAATCATCAAAGTAATCTAAGAAAAAATTAATGCTGGCACTGCGATTTTCTTCAGGTATGGCCAAGGCTGCTTGATGAACTTCGGCCAAGCCTTCTCTGGAGAAGAAGCTTAAGACCAAAGATAAAGCCAAGTCATCTTGATGAGCATCAATACCACGTGAACGAAGAAAACCAGTGATGTACGCCGTCGATGGATACGGCGTATTTAATTGCGTCATCGGTGGAATGAGACTGAGAACTCTCATACCAATATCAGGGAAATGATTCCCTGTTACTCCCACTCGATCGTTGCAGGTGGTTTGCCGCTGATATCGTAGACCACACGATTAATACCGCGAACTTCATTGATGATTTTATTGGAAACACGACCCAATAAATCATGAGGTAAATGCGCCCAATGAGCTGTCATGAAATCTTGAGTTTGAACCGCGCGCAATGCGACCACATATTCATAAGTTCTGCCATCGCCCATCACACCAACTGATTTAACAGGTAGGAACACAGCAAACGCTTGACTGGTCAAATCGTACCAAGACTTCCCGCTGGCTTCATCGATGGTTGAGCGAAGTTCTTCAATAAAGATTGCATCTGCTCTACGAAGTAAATCAGCAAAGTCTTTTTTGACTTCACCCAAAATACGAACACCCAAGCCAGGACCTGGGAAAGGATGGCGATACACCATTTCTGGAG
>JBDLUD010000058.1:0-8714 GCA_039805465.1 Pseudomonadota bacterium | reverse complement strand
CCCAACTGGTTTCAATGTTTTCAATTTTTAAATTGACGCCCAGTGTTTGACTGATCGCCTGTTCAAAAGAAGCCTTATTTTTTTCAACTTGTGGCCACAAATAAAAGCGCGTCAGTAGGTGGGCTGCAACAAAAAGTATTGCGATCAACAAAAGAAGCCATTGGGATCTTTTTTTCCAAACGGCAAGACTATTCTCGCTAACTTGAAGTTTGCGGATGACTTCCAGAGGGTTGAAATTGGGTAACCATGACATTTTTATAATTATGCTGTAGCCGAGCGGGTATTGATAGCGATAACATGATACCTATGACAACAATTCACCCTAAACTTTCCGCTCTTTTAGACCATTCAGCCTATGCCGTGCGTTGGCTAACTGCCCGCCCAGAATGGTCTGCAGAAATTGGTGAACTGGCCACCACCCCTGTGAGTGAGTCTGTGATTGATGATTTACTCAAATCTGCACTGCCCACTTTGGCAAATCAGGCTCTGGGTATTGATGATTTAGCGGCTAATTTGCGCCTGGTGCGCCAAAAATTCATGTTGTTGATAGCTGCCAGAGATTTTAATGGCACAGCTGATGTGCAAGAAGTCACTCAAGCCATGAGTTACTTTGCCGAGAAAGTCACCGCAGTCGCTCTAGAAGCCATTCGCCAAGATATTAAGCCCATGGTGGGTGAGCCCTTGAATCAGCAGGGTGATTACTCGCCCATGATGATTGTTGGTATGGGCAAATTGGGTGGTCGTGAGCTCAATGTGTCATCAGACATTGATTTGGTCTTTTTGTATGAAGAAGATGGTGAAACTCAAGGCGGCTCAAAAAGTATTTCTCATCAAGAGTGGTACACCCGTGTTGGTAAACGTCTGATTGCCTTGTTGAGCGAATTACGCTCTGAGGGTTTTATCTTCAGGGTCGATATGCGCTTAAGACCCAATGGCGATTCTGGCCCCTTGGTGTGCAGCTTAGGGATGCTCGAAGAGTACTTCTGTGTTCAAGGGCGTGAATGGGAGAGATACGCCTGGATCAAGGGACGAATGATTTATCCCTCGCCCGATATGCCAGCCTATGAACGCTGCCAAAAAGGCTTGCAAGATTTGGTCAAACCTTTTGTCTACAGGCGCTACCTTGATTTTGGTGTGATTGCGGCGATCAGAGAGTTGCATGGGCAAATTCAGCAAGAAGCCGAAAAGCGCAGCCTGTTGCACCCAGAAAGAGCCGCTGATGTGAAGTTGGGGCGCGGAGGTATTCGTGAAATTGAATTCATGGCGCAAATGTTTCAATTGGTGCGAGGCGGTCAGGATCCAGGCTTGAGGATTCGCCCGACATTGGAAGTCTTAAAAGCTGTTTTTGAGCGTCAATTAATTGGGCAAGTTGAACTTGATCAACTCACCAATGCCTATATCTACCTCAGAAAATTAGAGCACCGCTTGCAATACTGGGAGGATGCTCAAACACACCATCTTCCTGGAGATGATGCTTCGCAACAAAGGCTTGGCGTTGCGATGGGGCATGGGAGCTTGGATGAATTTAAACAGCAATTGGCGCAACACAGAGATAACGTGGCGAAGTTATTCGCTGATGCCTTCGTATTGAAAAAGCATCAAGCAGAATCTGATTCAGAGGGTGCAGATCTTGCGGTATGGTCGCCACCTAACGACTACTCTGCTTTGACTGAAAAATGGAGTGAGTGGTGGGGCAGTGCGCGCTGGCGCTCTTTATCAGACTCATCCAGAAGAAAGTTCACGCAGTCAATGTCTGCAGCCATGAATTATGTTGAGCAGCAGGGGTGGGCCTTATCAAGATCTGATGAGGTCATGGTGAGAATGATGAATTTGCTAGATTCAATTTCTAGGCGCTCATCGTATCTTGCACTCTTGAGTGAGTACCCTCATATCTTGAGTAGACTCATCTCATTAATTTCTGCCTCTAAGTGGGGAACTGATTATCTGATTCAGCACCCGCACTTGTTAGACGATCTTTTAACTGGTCAAGGTCAATACACACCAGAAGATCATCCTGCGGTTTATTGGACAAAACTCAAAGCAGACACCAATATCTTGCTAGACGACGCTATGGACAATGGCGATCAAGCTGAGCAAGCCATGGATATATTGAGGCAGGTTCATCACACCGAGACATTTCTGACCTTATTAGCAGAGTTGGGCATTGGGAGGAACGAGCCATTGCCCATTGAAAAAGTGAGTGATCGCCTTTCCGCCTTGGCTGATTTGATCCTTGGTGTCACTCTGGAAAGAGTTTGGCCAATGGTGGCGAAAAAGTTCCAACTAAACGAAGTGGTCCCACCTTCCTTTGCGGTGATTGCTTATGGCAAGCTTGGCGGCAAAGAGTTGGGGTACGCATCAGATTTGGATATCGTGTTTTTATACGATGCTCCTGAGGGTGATCAAAATGCGGGCGAAATTTATGCCTTCTATGCAAGACGTTTGATTGCTTGGCTCACTGCATCCACTTCGGCTGGCATTCTTTTTGAAATTGACACTCGTTTAAGGCCAAATGGTGCGGCAGGATTGTTGGTGACCAGTATTGATTCATTCAGGCGTTATCAATTGCGCGAGGGAGATAACTCCGCTTGGCTTTGGGAGCATCAAGCTTTAACGCGCGCGCGTTTTTGTGCTGGTGATCTTGAGATTGGTGAGAAGTTTGAAAAAATCAGATCGGAAGTGTTGGCCCAAGAAAGAAATGAAGTCGTGCTCAAGCAAGAAATTCTAGACATGCGTCAAAAGGTCAGCGAAGGTCACCCTAATGACTCAGGCTTATTTGATATCAAGCACGACAGTGGCGGCATGGTTGATATTGAATTCATTGTTCAATATTTGGTCTTGCGCTTCAGTCACGCTCACCCAATACTTTTAGGCAATTTGGGAAATATCGCTTTGCTATCTCTGGCCAGTGAGGAAGGTTTGATTCCAAGTGATCAAGCATTGCAGGCTGCAAACGCTTATCGTCTTTATCGTGAATACCAGCATCGCATCAGATTGGATGGGGCTGATAAAACCAGGGTATCTCAGGATGAAATGGATGCTGCTTTGCTTGAGTCGCGAGATTGCGTTAAGAATCTTTGGGAAAAAGTTTTACTTACCCAGTAACTCTCGGGCGTGACGTCTGGTAGTGTCTGTGATTTCGGCGCCACCAAGCATTCTTGCAATTTCTTCAACCCGCTCTTGCCTGCTCAAAATTTGCATGCTTGAAATCGTCACATTATCTTGACTTTGTTTGGCAACTTTCCAGTGTTGATGACCCTCTGCAGCCACTTGAGGTAAGTGGGTCACACACAAGACTTGATGAGCTTGCCCCAATTCTTTTAAGCGTTTTCCAACTGTTTCGGCAACGGCACCACCAATACCTGAATCCACTTCGTCAAAAATCAAAGTTGGAATTTGGCTTGCTTCAGAAGTGATGACGCTGATGGCCAAACTGATTCGAGCCAACTCACCACCAGAGGCTACCTTGGCTAGTTGCTTGGGTGTTGCGCCAGGATGGCCGGCCACCAAGAATTCAACTTGCTCTAAACCGTGAGCATTACCCTCTTCAAGCGCTTCGATTTGGATTGCAAAAACACCGCCAGCCATCGCTAAATCTTGCATGGCGGCAGTCACCAATGTTTCTAAGGTTTTTGCTGCTGCGATTCTTTCTTGGCTTAACTTTTTGGCACTCTTTGTATAGGTCGACAAAGTTTTGCTGAGATTTTGTTCAAGAGCGCCCAAGTCTTGTGAGTTTTTGATCGCAGTGACTTGTTCCTGAATCTCTGCCCATTTTTCTGGAAGATCATTGGGCGTCACTTTGAATTTTTTGGCAGCGCTGTGAAGTGCTTTGAGGCGTTCTTCCACCGTTGCTAGGCGCTCAGGATCAACATCTATTTTTTGTAAATAGCGATTCAAGCTGTGACTTGCTTCGCCAATTTGTATTTGCGCAGATTCAATGGCAATTTTTGCATCTTCTAAGTTGCTGTCCAGCTTCGCTAGATCGGCAATCTCATTGAATGCTTTGGAGAGTAGTTCTTCCGCATTGCCTTCTTGATCTTGAAGCGCTTGTATGGCGTTTTGCGATCCTTCAATGAGTTTCGCTGCATTGGCTAAGCGCGCGTGGTCTTGCTCAATCTCTGCCCATTCGCCCGCTTGCGGTGCTAAGGCATCTAATTCCTCTAGCTGCCAAGCCAAGCGCTCTTGCTCTTTTTGTAAGTTCTCACCAGCATTCTTTGCAAGCTCTAATTGTTTCTTAGCTGTTTGCCAAGCTTGATAGAGCTGCTTAACTTCTGCTACGAGCGCATCAAGATTTGCTTGATTGTCTAAAAGATCTCTTTGGGCACCACTCTTAAGAAGTAATTGATGAGCGTGTTGACCGTGTATGTCAACCAAGAAGCTTGAGAGTTCTTTGAGTTGACTCAATGTGGCTGTACCACCATTGATAAAAGCTTTGCTACGCCCGGAAGTATCAATCACTCTTTTAAGAATGATGGTCGCACCATCATCTTCCATGGAGAAGTCTTGCGCCTCTAGCCATGAAGAAATGGTTTTTTTAAGGGGGTCGTTCAAAGAAAAAATCGCAGAAATTTCTGCACGATTTTTACCTTCTCTGATTTGGCTTGGGTCTGCTCTCTCGCCCATGGCCAATGAAAGGGCGTCCAGCAAAATAGATTTGCCTGCACCAGTCTCGCCAGTTAAAACCGTGAAGCCACTTTCTAAGTCGATGTCTAGTTCATCGACAATCACAAAGTCGCGAATATATAAGCTGCGTAACATGGTTAGAAAGAGGAAGGGTGTTCGTTCCAGTGCAACTTCTGTCGAAGCGCTCTGTAGTCGCTGTGATCAATAGGATGAAGCAGGGTGATTGTTTTTTGAGATTTTTTGATTTTGATTTGATCGCCCACCTGAAGCTGTGTGAGTGATTGCATATCAAAGTTAACACTGACATTTTTACCGCCAACCAATTCAATCTCAATCAATGAATCGCTTGGCAAAACAATTGGGCGATTGGAGAGGGCATGAGGCGCAATCGGCGCTAACACCACTCCTGCCACTGACGGATGAAGGATGGGGCCGCCTGCGGACATCGCGTAGGCAGTAGAGCCAGTTGGAGTTGCCACAATCAAGCCATCAGATCGTTGGTTGTACATGAACTGACCATTCACGCGAACAGTGAGCTCAAGCATGCCCGAGATGCCAGAACGATTCACAACAACGTCATTCAGTGCTGAACCTGTGCCGATGATTTGATCATTTCTGTAAACCTCTGCTTCAAGCAGGTAACGACTGTCCGACTCGTAGTGACCTTGGAGCATTTCAGTTAAAACTAATTCAACATCTTGAAGAGGGATATCAGTCATGTAACCAAGCGTTCCCATGTTGATACCAATCAAAGGAACGTCTTGACCTGCAATTTGTCTTGCGATGCCAAGCATGGTGCCATCACCACCCAGAACAATCACCAAGTCAATATTCGATTGAAAGTCTTTGGCATCAATACTTGGAATTTGAGTAATCGTGGTGTTTTCAGCTGTTTCTGCCTCTAAAAAGACCTCGCATCCCAAGTTTTTAAGGATGTTGGCGAGGTTCAAAAGCATGTGTGCAAAGCCATCCGCCTGGTATTTGCCTACCAAGGCGATTTTTTTAAAATGTCTTTGAGCGCTTTTTGTCTTAAGATTTGACATGTTGATGATTAAACCATAGCCCCAATAGCCCTACAATTGCTAAATGATGGATGACCGTTCAAAAAGCCTACTAAAAACCCTGATTGAGCACTATATTGCCGACGGCCAGCCCGTTGGCTCGCGCGCTTTGTCTAAATTTTCGGGCTTGGATCTATCTGCTGCGACGATTCGGAACGTGATGGCTGATTTGGAGGATATGGGTTTTGTGGCCAGTCCGCACACTTCTGCCGGCCGCATTCCAACACCCAAGGGTTATCGACTCTTTGTCGATACGATGCTCACGGTGAAGCCAGTTGAAGAAATCATGGCTCATGAAGCGCAAGATGCAATTCAGGCAGATGCTCCGCAAAGAGTGGTGGCAGCAGCAGCCCAAGTTTTATCCAACTTATCTAATTTTGCTGGGGTGGTCATGACCCCAAGGCGCTCAGAAGTTTTTAAGCAAGTTGAGTTCTTGAGATTGTCAGAGAAGCGCGTGCTATTAATTTTGGTGACGCCTGAGGGCGATGTGCAAAACAGAATTATTTTGACTGAGCGAGACTATGGGCCTTCAGAATTGATTGAGGCCAGCAATTATTTGAACAGTCAATTTGCAGGCTTGAGCTTTTTTGCGGTCAAAGAGAAATTACGCCAAGAGTTAGAAGGTATTCGCTCAGGCATCTCATCTTTGATGGAGGCTGCGCTGAAGGTTGGAGCAGAAAATGCCAAACCTGACTCAAACATGATCATCTCCGGCGAGAGACGTCTGTTGAACGTTGGCGATCTTTCCTCTGACATGGTCAAGTTGAAACAACTGTTTGGTATGTTTGAAGAGAAAACTGAATTGCTTCAGTTATTGGATGTTTCTTCTCGAGCAGAGGGCGTGCAAGTATTCATTGGTGGCGAAAGTGAATTGGTGCCCATGGAAGACATGGCAGTGATCACTGCGCCGTACAGTGTGGATGGCAGAATTGTTGGCACCTTGGGTGTGATTGGGCCAACACGCATGGCCTATGAGAGAGTGATACCGATTGTCGATATCACGTCGAAATTACTATCAAGCGCTTTGAGTAGCGGCATTTTTAATAAGTGAGGAAGTTTTATGGCCATTAGTCGCCAAGCGCAACGCACAGCAGTTTTATTGATTAATTTAGGGACGCCAGATGCTCCGACGGCTGCTGCTGTGAAGCCCTATCTCAAACAATTTTTATCTGATCCTCGTGTGGTTGAAATCCCTAAAATTATTTGGTGGTGCATTCTCAACTTGATTATTTTGCCAATTCGCTCAGGCGCATCTGCAAAAAAATATGCCAGCGTTTGGATGCCTGGTTCTGATGGTGGGGCGCCTTTGTTGGTTCACTCAAAAAATACTGCCAAAGCTTTGGAGCAGAAGTTCATTGCTCAAGGCAAAGATGTCTTGGTTGATATTGCGATGCGCTATGGCAACCCAAGCATGGAATCTGTTTTGAAGAAGCTTGAAGCGCAAGGCATGGAAAGATTATTGATCTTGCCTCTCTATCCACAGTACTCAGCAACCACCACAGCTTCAACCTTTGATGAGGTTTTTAGAATTATCAGCGGCTGGCGTAATCAACCAGAGCTTCGCTTGATCAAGCACTATCACGATCACCCAGGCTATATCAACGCGCTCAAAGAGCAAGTTGAATCCTATTGGCAAACTCATGGTCGTCCTGATTTTGCCTCTGGTGATAAATTGTTGTTTTCGTTTCATGGTGTGCCTAAGAGAACTTTGGACAAGGGTGATCCTTATCACTGCGAGTGTCACAAGACAGGACGTTTACTTCGCGAGGCTTTGGGTTTGACTGCAGAGCAGGCGATGGTCACATTTCAATCACGTTTTGGTAAAGCTGAATGGCTAAAGCCTTACACAGCTCCAACGGTTGAATCATTAGGCCATCAAAAAACCCGTCGTTTGGATATTTTCTGTCCAGGATTTCCTGCTGATTGTTTGGAAACCTTGGAAGAAATCGCCATGGAAGTTCGTGATGAGTTTTTGACCGCGGGTGGTGGTGAGTATCACTACATTGCTTGCTTGAATAACAGCCCGGTATGGATCTCTGGTTTGGCAGAAATTGCGGATGATCATTTGGGAGGCTGGCCACAAGTGCCAGAGTCAGAACAAGCCTTGACTTTGAGCATGCAAAGAGCGACGACATTGGCTGATAAAAAATAAAGATCAGCCCTTGAAATTTGATTTTTAGGCCCTATATGGTCATTTATTACATGAATAAATGACCTATGAGCCAAGATAAAAACCAAGAAACACCCTCGTCTTCAAAAGAAAATACTCATGAAATCAATGAGTTGAATCAGGCTGACCAGGCATCAGACCCATCCAATCCGGGCGATCAAAGCAATCAGCCTTTGACGCCAGAAGAAACCATTTTGGCCTTAGAAGCTCAAATCAAGGAGTTTCAAGACCAGTTTTTACGTGCCAAGGCTGAAGTAGAAAATGCCCGTAGACGCTCAATGGAAGATGTGGCTAAAGCCCATAAATTTGCCATTGAAGGGTTTGCTGAGAACTTATTGCCCGTTTTAGATAGCTTGAATGCAGCCTTAACAGACAGTGGCGCAGATTCTGCCAAGATGAAAGAGGGCATTGAGTTAACTTTGAAGCAATTGGTTTCTGCTTTGGAAAAAGGCAAGGTTTTAGAAATCAACCCAGTGGGTGAGAAATTCGATCCACATCGTCACCAAGCGATTGCAATGGTGCCGCATGAACAAGAGGCCAACACTGTTGTGACGGTCTTGCAAAAAGGCTATTTAATCGCAGACCGCGTTTTGAGACCTGCTTTGGTGACTGTTAGTCAGCCGAAGTAAACCAGGACTTGAAATCAAATCATTCATCCCCAAATTACATACATAAAACAATTTTTAGGAGTTAAGCATGGCAAAGATCATCGGTATTGACTTAGGAACCACCAATTCGTGCGTTTCAATTTTGGAGGGTAACACCCCTAAAGTGATTGAAAACGCAGAGGGTGCACGCACAACCCCATCCATCATTGCGTACATGGAAGATGGCGAAATCTTGGTGGGTGCTCCTGCTAA
>JBDLUD010000057.1:0-8815 GCA_039805465.1 Pseudomonadota bacterium | reverse complement strand
TGATTCAACGATGAAGTGGTTACTCTTCACCCTGATTTTGACGGGTTTGATCATTTGGTGGCGTTATGCGCAAATCTCTCAAAACAATCGATCAAGTGCCAAGCCACCACCAAAGGCTGCATCCAAAGCCACATCAGCCAAACCGGTTGAACCTAAAAGCATGGCGCAGTGTCCTCATTGTGGTTTGAGATTTCCTCAAGGTGAGGGCGTGGGAGCTTATTGTTCTCGTGAACATCGATCCGCAGTTGATCCCAAAGGTTGGTGGGGAGAGGCTGAATGGATCAAATCACCTAACTATGACTCACGACCAGAGGGACTTCCTGTTGAGTTGGTGCTGATTCATCACATCAGTTTGCCGCCAGGTCAGTTTGGTGGAAATCACATTGCTGAATTCTTTCAAAACAAATTAGATCCTAAAGCGCATCCTTATTTTGCAGAAATTGCCGATCGACAAGTGTCCAGCCATTTTTTGATTAAGCGCGATGGTCATGTGCAGCAATTTGTATCAACTTTGAATCGGGCTTGGCATGCGGGTGTTTCTGATTATTTCGGGCGCCAGCGTTGTAATGACTTTTCAATCGGGATTGAATTAGAAGGTTGTGATGATGTGCCATTTGGCCCAGCTCAGTACATAGCACTCAAAGAATTGGTCGACGCTTTAAAAAAAGCTCATCCAATATCTGCTTTTGCCGGTCACAGTGATGTGGCTCCAGGTAGAAAAACAGACCCAGGGATTCATTTTGATTGGCAAAGATTTTCTAAGGATGCCAATATCCCTGTCAGACAACTTCCCTATGGACTTGACAATAGAAGTTAGTCTTTTCAAATAAGTCTTGCTTCATTGGGTTAGTAAGTACTAACCATCTAAATCTTTATTCTAAAAATCCCTAAAACGGTGCCAAAAAATCTTTAAAAACAGGCTTAGATTAGGGATTTCGATAGGTATTTTTAGTGAAAAATGCTTATCAAAATAATCATAAATACCCTATACTTAGTACCGTTGTCGCAGAGAAAACACTAAATGTAGTGTTCTTCACAGCGAATAGCCGTTGAAAAAAATCAAAAAAATAGACTTTTTACCCAATTAATACATATATATAGATACAGGAGTTCGAATGACCTACGCAGACCCACAAGTTTCTGGCCAAACATCTAATCCATTTTCTGGCCAATCAACTGGTCAAGTTAATCAGAATCCATCAGATGGATTTGTGGCCGGTGGTGTCGGTGGTGCACAAGCAACACAATTAAGCGATTACAAAATCATTCGTCGCAATGGTTCAGTTGTAGCGTTTGAGCCATCAAAAATTGCAATCGCTGTGACCAAAGCGTTTTTGGCTGTTAATGGTGGCCAAGGTGCAGCGTCTGCTCGCGTACGTGAGCAAGTTGAACAATTAACCCAAGTGGTTGTGCGTGCTTTGTTGCGCAGCCGTCCAAATGGTGGAACCTTCCACATTGAAGATATCCAAGACCAAGTTGAATTGGCTTTGATGCGCAGTGGTGAGCACAATGTGGCCCGCGCTTATGTGCTTTATCGTGAAAAGCGCAATCAAGAGCGTGCAGCACAAGTGGCAGCTCAGCCAGTGGCTCCAATCGTTGATCACCCAGGAATCAACGTGAGTGACAATGGTGTGATCAAGCCATTGGATATGGTTGCATTACAAATGGTGATTCAGGCTGCTTGCGAAGGTTTAGGTAATGCCGTGAATGCAGAGCCAATCATCAAAGAAACGATCAAAGGTTTGTACGAAGGCGTTCCAATGGCTCAGGTGTATGACTCAGCTATTTTGGCGTCACGCACATGGATTGAAAACGATCCAGCCTACAGCCAAGTGACTGCTCGTATTTTGATGCACACCATCCGTAAAGAAATTTTGGGCCGTGAAGTGCCACAAGGTGCTATGGCTGCTGAATATATCAGCTACTTCCCACAATTCATCAAGCAAGGCGCGGATGCAGAGTTGCTAGACAAGCGTTTATTGACTTATGACTTGGTCAAGTTGGGCGCCGCCCTAAAAGCTGATCGCGATTTGCAGTTCAACTATTTGGGCTTGCAGACTTTGTATGATCGTTATTTCTTGCACATTGAAGATCACCGCATTGAAATGCCTCAGGCATTCTTCATGCGTGTAGCGATGGGCTTGGCCTTGAATGAAGTGAATCGTGAAGATCGTGCGATTGAGTTCTATGAAATCTTGTCAACATTTGATTTCATGTCTAGCACGCCAACATTGTTCAACTCAGCAACATTGCGCTCACAGTTGTCTAGCTGCTACTTAACAACGATTCCAGATGATTTGGATGGTATTTACGAAGGTTTGAAAGAAAACGCTTTGTTGTCTAAGTTTGCCGGTGGTTTGGGTAATGACTGGACGAATGTGCGTTCTTTGGGCAGTCATATCAAAGGAACCAACGGTAAATCTCAAGGCGTTGTGCCGTTCTTGAAGGTAGTAAACGACACAGCTGTTGCAGTGAACCAAGGTGGTAAGCGCAAGGGCGCAGTTTGCGCATACTTGGAGACTTGGCACTTAGACGTGGAAGAATTCTTGGAGTTGCGTAAGAACACTGGTGATGATCGCCGCCGTACGCACGACATGAACACTGCTAACTGGATTCCAGACTTATTCATGAAGCGTGTGATGGAAAAAGGTGAGTGGACATTGTTCACACCGTCAACTTGCCCAGATTTGCATGACAAATTCGGTTTGGAGTTCGAAAAAGCTTATTTGGCTTACGAGCAAAAAGCTGCCAATGGTGAAATCAAGCCATTCAAGAAGGTCAATGCCTTGGATATGTGGCGCAAGATGTTGGGCATGTTGTTTGAAACAGGCCACCCATGGATCACTTTCAAAGACCCATGTAACGTTCGCAGCCCTCAGCAGCACGTTGGTGTGGTTCATTCATCAAACTTGTGTACAGAAATCACTTTGAACACCAATGAAACAGAAATCGCTGTTTGTAACTTGGGTTCAGTGAACTTGGCTGTTCATTTGAAGACCGATGCCAGTGGCAATTTGGTGCTTGATCACGAGAAATTACAAAAAACCATTCGCACCGCGATGCGCATGTTGGATAACGTGATTGATATCAACTATTACGCCGTAGCTAAAGCTCGCAACTCAAACATGAAGCATCGTCCAGTTGGTATGGGCATCATGGGCTTCCAGGATTGCTTGCACATGTTGCGCATTCCTTACGCCAGCGATGCAGCGGTTCAATTTGCTGATGAATCCATGGAAGCTGTTTGCTACTACGCTTACTTGGCCTCAACAGAGTTGGCCGAAGAGCGTGGCACTTATGAGACTTACAAGGGTTCTTTGTGGGATCGAGGCATCCTGCCACAGGATTCAGTGAAATTATTGGCTGAACAGCGCGGTGGCTATGTTGAAGTTGATATGTCTTCTAAGATGGATTGGACACCAGTGCGTAACCGTATCAAGCAGTTCGGTATGCGCAATTCAAACTGTGTGGCGATTGCGCCAACAGCCACCATTTCTAACATCATTGGTGTTTCAGCCTGTATCGAGCCAACATATCAAAACCTTTTCGTGAAATCTAACCTTTCAGGCGAATTCACCGTGGTGAACGACTATTTGGTTCGTGATCTAAAGGCTCGCGGTTTGTGGGATGAAGTGATGATTGCTGACTTGAAGTACTTTGATGGTTCATTATCAAAAATCGATCGCATTCCTCAAGATTTACGTGATTTGTACGCAACAGCGTTTGAAGTTGAGCCTCAGTGGTTGGTTGAAGCTGCCTCACGTCGTCAAAAATGGATCGATCAAGCTCAGTCATTGAATATTTACATGGCTGGCGCATCTGGTAAGAAGTTGGATGACACCTACAAGCTAGCTTGGTTACGTGGTTTAAAGACAACATATTACTTGCGCACAATTTCAGCCACTCACGTTGAGAAATCAACTGTGAAAGGCGGTGCTTTGAACTCAGTATCGAATGGTGATCCAACTTTGGCAGCGGCTGCGGCGGCTGCAGCTGCTGAAGCAGATGGTCCGGTTTGCACGATGCGCCCAGGCGATGCTGGCTTTGACGAATGCGAAGCTTGCCAATAAGTCGTATATTAATGATTATAAAAATGCAATTTAAAAAGAATTTGGAGAACACATTATGTTGAATTGGGAAGAAGAGACGGCCGCAACGCCAGTTGCAAAAGCTGCGCCAGCAATAAATCCGTCTATTACTGCGGAAAATAGCCCATTGCCAAATCGTCCAATGCCGATGCCAATGTCATCAGCATCAGCTCCTTCAGCAACGATTGACCCAGAAGATGCTGCTGCTCGTCGCGTGAACGTGGCTGACAAGCGCATCATCAATGGTTCAACAGATGTGAACCAATTGGTGCCATTTAAATATAAATGGGCTTGGGAAAAGTATTTGGCTGGTTGCGCTAACCACTGGATGCCTCAAGAGATTAATATGACTCGAGATATCGCTCTTTGGAAAGACCCTAATGGTCTAACTGAAGATGAGCGCCGCATCATCATGCGCAATCTTGGTTTCTTTGTGACAGCTGACTCATTGGCCGCCAATAACATTGTTTTGGGTACTTATCGTCAGATCACAGCCCCAGAATGCCGCCAATATTTATTGCGTCAAGCTTTCGAAGAGGCGATCCATACGCATGCCTACCAATATATTGTTGAGTCTTTAGGTCTAGACCAGGCTGAAATCTTCAATGCGTACCATGAAGTGAAGTCAATTCGTGACAAAGATGAGTTTTTGATCCCATTCATCGATGTTTTGACTGATCCATCATTCGAAACAGGTACTCCTGAGAACGATCAGAAGCTATTGCGCTCATTAATTGTGTTCGCTTGCATCATGGAAGGTTTGTTCTTCTATGTTGGTTTTACGCAAATTTTAGCGATGGGCCGTCAAAATAAGATGACCGGTGCTGCAGAGCAGTATCAGTACATCTTGCGTGATGAGTCATTGCACTGCAATTTTGGTATCGACATGATCAATCAGATCAAACTTGAGAACCCACATCTATGGACTCCAGAGTTCAAAGAAGAGTTGCGCGGTTTGTTCGAAAAAGCGGTTGAATTAGAGTACCGTTACGCTGAAGACACCATGCCTAGAGGGGTTCTGGGTTTGAATGCACCAATGTTCAAAGGTTACTTGCGCTACATTTGTAATCGCCGTTGCATGCAAATTGGTCTTGAAGCAATGTTCCCGAACGAAGAAAATCCTTTCCCATGGATGAGTGAAATGATCGACTTGAAGAAGGAAAGAAACTTCTTTGAAACTCGCGTTATTGAATATCAAACTGGTGGTGCGTTGAACTGGGAGTAAATTTTTTTGAAAATAATTAATGACAACGCATCTCTTAAGTTGTACTATCACGAAAGTTATTAAAACACTAGGAGAAAAAACTGTTGATAGGTAGTCGCCAACAACACGGATTGAAACCGAAAACTCTGAATCATCAGAGTGAGTTGTCTTCTATTTCTTTTGATAGTTCTAAACGTTCTTCTGACTTATTTAAAAAGCCGTCACCTGCAGAGGTCACGGCTTTTTTTCCAAGATTCATTAGCGTGCGACGTGTAGTGAGTGGCGCGCCGATGAATGGCTCGCTCACACGAAGTTGGTGTGGTCGGGTTTCTTTAATCAGTAGTATTTGTAAATCACTCTCACGTGAAGGAGTTTAATATGGCAACTGCCAAGAAAAAACCTGCTGCAAAGAAACCAGCTGCTAAAAAAGTAGCTGCAAAGAAACCAGCTGCTAAAAAAGTAGCTGCTAAGAAGCCTGCTGCTAAAAAAGCTGCTGCTAAGAAGCCTGCTGCTAAAAAAGCTGCTGCTAAGAAGCCTGCTGCTAAAAAAGCTGCTGCTAAAAAGCCTGCTGCTAAGAAAAAAGTAGCTGCTAAGAAGCCTGCTGCTAAAAAAGCTGCTGCTAAAAAGCCTGCTGCTAAGAAGCCAGCTGCAAAAAAAGCTGCTAAAAAAGTAGTAAAAAAAAAGTAAGTAAGCCTGCTGCTAAAAAGCCGGCTGCTAAAGCTGCTCCTGCTTCAACAGCAAAGACAGTTTTAAATCCGGCTGCTGCTTGGCCTTTCCCAACGGGTTCTCGTCCTTAATTTTTAATTAGGGACCGGTTCCCAGAGGGAATCAAACCCGCTAAAGCTTAACGCCTTAGCGGGTTTTTTCTTTGGTAAGTCTGCGAATGAGTGGCTTGAGGATCAGTAGCTGTACCCAAACGCTTGCTTGAACTGCGTTTGAATAGCTTCTTGAGAAGGACAGTGATTTTGAGGACCTTGGCTGGCAATTTTGATGGAGCCCATCAAGCTTGCTAAGCGACCAGTGACTTCCCAATCAAATCCTTGTTCGATGCCAAACAGCAATCCACCTCTAAAAGCATCGCCGCAACCAGTTGGATCAATGGCTTTTCCGACTGGAACCACCGGAATTTCAATTTTCTTACCTTGCGAGTGTATTTCTGCACCCTGAGCACCTTTGGTGACAATTAAGGCTGACACTCGTTCTGCGATCTTCTCTAAAGATAAACCAGTTCTTTGGGCTAACATTTCACCTTCATAGTCATTCACAGCCACATAAGTCGCTTGCTCAATAAAAGCTAAGAGCTCTTGACCATCAAACATGGGTAAACCTTGGCCTGGATCAAAAATGAATGGAATCTTGGCATCTGCCAATTGTTGGCAATGTTCAACCATGCCTTGTCTACCATCTGGAGCCACAATCGCAATTTTTGGTAACTCGAGTTGTTTCTTTTGGCGTTGATTGATCACCTCTGCCACTGTATTGAGGTGAGATTCACCCATGGCGCCTGGATGGAATGCTGTGATTTGATTGTTATCGCGGTCGGTTGTGATCATCGCTTGAGCGGTGAAGGCTTCAGGTAGCTCACGGATATGATCAGCACTGATCTTGTATTTGGCTAATTGATCAAAGTAAGAGCCGGCATCACCACCAACCGTGGCCATGATGATGGGTTCACCACCCAATAGTTTGTGGTTGTAGGCAATATTGCCAGCACATCCACCAAATTCACGACGCATGCTTGGAACCAAAAAGGCCACGTTCAAGATATGAATTTGATCTGCCAAGATCTGATCTTGAAAGCGACCTTCAAAATTCATGATGGTGTCGTAGGCGATAGAGCCACAAATTAAGCTAGACATAAAGTTCCTTGGGTGGGTAAATTAGTTTAAATGAATGAAATGTATGAATTATTCTGAAGGTGCATCAGTTGGCGTCTCGTCAACATAGAGCAGGCGCACTCTGAATCCAGCAGCTTGATGAGGCAAGCTCAAGAAAATGTTGCTGGCGACTTCCTGAAAGGCTTGTGAGCCCGCTGGAGTGATTTTTGAATCATCTGATGGTAACCAATCCTTCGGGCTAAGAAGTTTCTCTGAAATCACAGCATCATTGGCATCGGTGATGGAGAGCAAGACATGAGGCCATGTGATGAGCAAAGGTAACTTATTGCGGATTTGAAGTTCTAGTATTCCAGTGGTTGTTTGGTTGTTGGCATTTTGATTGTTACCAGCGTTGATTTTTAGATTGGCTAACTCAATGACCCACGCAGAGAAGTCTCTTAAGGGCAGATCTTGGCAAGTGAATTGTTTGCAGAGTAAAGAATCCAAAGATTTGTATGCTTTAAATAAGGGTTCTTGAATACCAGCGGGTGTTTTGGTGAGTTGTAATGCAATGGCGTGTCTGCCAAGATGAAAGAGTTGTAAAGCGATCACTATCATCAATACAACTAAGCTGATCCACCCAATGGAATTAAGAGTTTTATTCTTTTTTGATGAGTGAGGCGACTTAACTGGGGCTGGACTGGTTTTTATCGTTTTTTTTTGAGTGTCTGCTGAGGTTTGGTCGAGGTCATCTGACATCAGTTGACCTGTTAGACACACCCAGCCATCACACTCGCGCCAAACATGAAGTTTGATCCAAGGTTGATAGGTGTCAATCACCTCTTGCGCTTGGCGCTCGAGAATGCCTGACAAAACAATGTGACCATTCGGTGCAATGCGTTGGCAAAGTGCTGGTGCAAGCACTTGAAGTGGATTTGCCAAGATATTGGCGACAACCACGTCGTGCTGACTATGCACCAAATCTTCTTCTGGCAATCTAAAGTCAACGGTCACTTCATTACGCTGGGCATTATCTTTGGCAGATATGACCGCTTGCGGATCAATGTCTACACCCAGTGCATCACCACAACCCAAACGCTTGGCAGCGATTGCCAAAATGCCTGAGCCACAACCATAATCTAAGAGTGTTTTACTGCCTAAATCAGGGTGCTCTTCTAGCCACTGCATGCACAATTTGGTGGTTGGATGACTGCCCGTACCAAAAGCTAGACCAGGATCAACTGCCAAGCAAACAGCATTTGGATCTTTGGGGGCATCATGCCAGGATGGAACCACCCATAAACGTTGGCCAACTTGAATAGGTTCAAACTGTGATTGCGTGAGACGCACCCAGTCTTGTTCTTCAACACTTCTTGCCAAAGGCGGGTTGATCTGAAAACCTGCTTCAGTCAAAGCCAAAGAAATTTCTTCTGCACTCAAACCTTGCTCATCAAAAAGAGCGATGACTTGAGATTGCTCCCAGGCTTGTCGATCAGGTATTAGGCCTGGTTCTCCATACAAGGGTTTTTCAGAGTCAGTGTCAGCGGCTGCATCACTGACCGAAATTGATAATGCACCCAATTCCATGAGGGCATCTCCGAGATCTTCAGCAAGATCTTCGGAGACGGTAAACACAAGTTCACGAAAGGCCATGGGTGACTGATGGCTATGAATTACTTCGTGTTGCCACGTTTTGATGCTGCTTG
>JBDLUD010000056.1:0-9542 GCA_039805465.1 Pseudomonadota bacterium | reverse complement strand
GCGAGTCAATACTCGGTCATGAGAAGTAACTTGATTGGTGGCTTGGTACAGAATTTAAAACAAAACATCAACCGCAAAGCAACGCGTGTTCGTCTATTTGAAGTAGGTCGTGTATTCCTGCGCAACCCAGAAGCTCAAGTTGGTGAGCTCAGCATTGCTGGTTACGATCAACCAGTGCGCGTGGCAGGTTTGGCCTATGGTCCAGCATTCCCAGAGCAATGGGGCACAGCCACTCGTTCAGTTGACTTCTTTGATGTCAAAGGTGATTTAGAGGCACTTTTGGCGCCTTTAGAGTTCAAAGCAGAAAAAACAGAACACCCAGCTTTGCATCCTGGACGCAGTGCACAAATTTCGATCAGAAAGCGTGGCAAAGACATTAACTTGGGCGTGATTGGTGAACTACACCCACGTTGGCAACAAGCCTATGACATCCCAGGTTCAGTGATCCTCTTTGAAATTGACTGGGCAGCCATCCTAGATATCGGTTTACCTGTCATCAACACGATTAGCAAGTTCCCAGCCGTTACCAGAGATTTGGCAGTGGTTGTGGATCAATCGGTCACCGTGACCCAGTTGCAAGATGCCATGAAATCATCAAAGCAGCTACTGATCAAGAAAATCGACTTATTTGACGAATTCAAGCCAACTCCAGGCAGAATGGGCGGAATGGCTGAAAACGAAAAGAGTTTGGCATTTAGGATCACTTTGTCAGATGAATCAGGTACATTACAAGATGCTCAAATCGAACCGGTGATTTCAGCCCTGTTAGATGCCATGAGCGTAAAATGCAAAGCAAGAATTCGTTGATCCCGTTGACCAACGACGCAGCAAAGAACAGAATAAGCAGAAGTAAAAAGTAAACGAATAAGCAATAACGAAAAGAATAGAACTAACAACAGAACAAAGTAAAAGTGGGGTGCATCCATGAGTGAAGCCGGAACAATTACAAAAGCAGAATTATCAGACGCCTTGTTTGACCAAGTTGGTTTAAACAAGCGTGAAGCCAAAGACTTGATCGACTCTTTCTTTGAAACAGTCGGCCAATCTTTGCAATCAGGTGTGGACGTTAAGATCTCTGGATTTGGTAACTTCCAATTAAGAGAAAAATCAGCCCGTCCTGGCCGTAATCCTAAAACTGGTGAGTTGGTACCCATCTCTGCCAGACGCGTGGTGACATTCCACGCTAGTCAAAAGCTCAAAGACAAGGTTGATCCTAAGCTCTAAAGAGTTTTAGATATGGAAAAGAACATGCACGGCATGATTGCCGGGGGATCCCTCCCTCCAATTCCAGCGAAACGCTACTTCACCATTGGTGAAGTGGGGGAGTTGTGTGATGTTAAGCCTCACGTCTTAAGGTACTGGGAGCAAGAGTTCAACCAACTCAATCCACAAAAACGTCGCGGTAATCGTCGTTATTACCAACACCATGAAGTTGTGCTGATTCGCAGAATCAGAGAACTTCTGTATGAAGAAGGTTTCACCATCAACGGCGCTAAATTGCGCCTCAATGAATCAAGCCAAGAAAACTCTGTGCCGGGAAACCACCAGAGCAACGGCCAACATCAAGATTCAATCAGGGATGAGCTTCAAGCCGTCCTAAAAATCCTATCTAGGTAATTTACAATTTTCTTTTATGTCGGGGCGTAGCGCAGCCTGGTAGCGTACTTGCATGGGGTGCAAGTGGTCGGAGGTTCAAATCCTCTCGCCCCGACCAATGAATTGGTCAATGATTTCCTGTAGACTAAATGTCATGAAAACACTTTTATCACTTTCAAATACTCTTGCATTCGTATTTCCTACATTCATCACTTTGAGTGTTTTGAATATCGTTCTTATCAATCCCGCTTCTGCACAATCCTCTGCAACACCAGAGCATGCCGCAGGCCTCAAAGAGCAACTCATCTCAGTTGAACTATCTCCAGGTATTCAACAACAAGGAGTTCTATCTCTCACAACAAACAGCACAGCACCCACACGACTCGCTGTTTTATTCCCCGGCTATCCATCAGTTGTTAGACCAGTGGTAGAAGGGCAGAGCATGACATCGTCTAAGCTCTCAGGAAACTTCTTGATACGTTCACGTCGTCACTTGGCCACCGATGCAATTGCCACATTGATTGTGGATTGTCACTCTGACAGTGGGGACTACTGCTCAAGCAGTTATCAAGCATCCTTGAAACGTCATCAAGATGTATTGAAGTTAATTCAGGAAGTTAAAAAACAATACCCTAGCATTCAGCAGATCTGGGCCATTGGCACATCGATGGGCACAGTCTCATCAAGCTTTGCACTCACTCATGAACCCAGTATCTATGCGGGAGCGATTCATACGGCATCGATCACTGAACCCAATGCCAGAAACTCCTACCGAGAACTGTCCAACTTTGATTACGCCAAATCTAATCACATCTTCATTCATCACCAAAACGATCCTTGCTACTTGACCACTCACTCAGCAGCAAAGTCGATTTCAGAAAAATACAAACGCCCATTGATCACGGTCACTGGGGGCAGTGGTTTTAGTGGTGATGCCTGCAAGGCATATTCCGAACATGGCTTTAGAGGCAAAGAAAAAGAGGTCATGACGGCCATTGGCAAAATTCTCATGACAGGCCAAGTAGAGACACTCTTAATAGATTAATAAACTCCATTAATTGATAAAAAAAGCCAAATAAATCAATTAAATATAATAAAATTAATAATATTTATATAAATACTATTATTAATAATACAAGTAATTTATTAAATACTTGCTCATCAGCCATTTAATAGTTAATATAATAAACATCATCATTTATTAACTGATGAGATAGCTCAGGCAAATAGTTTATTGCCCTCTGAGCAAATAAATACTTATTAAACTTATATAATATTTGGAGAATCAATGGCAACCTATCAAGAGTTATTAGCTCAAAAAGAATCTTTAGAAAAACAAATCCTTGAAGCTAAAGCCCGTGAAAAAGCAGAAGGCGTTGCTAAGGCAAAAGCCATCATTGAACAATATAACTTGAGCGCCTCTGATATATTCAATCGCAAAGGCCCAGCAGGCTCACGTGGTGGTAAGGTAGCTGCTAAGTACCGCAACCCAAATACAGGTGAAACCTGGACTGGCCGTGGTAAAGCGCCAAAATGGATCGATGGTCAAAACCGCGCTCAATTTGCAATCTAATACGCCATTTAATATATTGGCATTCAGTAATGCAGTAATACGGTAATAGGGTAGTAAATAGATCAGAACTGAAATTTAAGATCAATGAATAAAAGGCCTGTTAATGAAGATTAACAGGCCTTTTATTCATGATAATTCATATTATTTCTATAATTTATAATCCTGCTTCTTCGCATTTCTGCACCAGGCAATCCAAAATCAGGGTCTCCATCTTGTGGGCGTAAAGCAAGTTAACCTCGCCTTTGGCCATAGACAGCTTATCTTTCTTGTATCCCCTGATCATTGAATTGGTCAAAATTTTAGGTTCTTTATTTGGGGGATATTCTTTGATTTCTGGGGGAATCTTTGTGACTTGTGGATGCAGCTTTAAAAATCCAGCTTCGACCAAAGTAGGGATGTGTCTGGTGTGCAAGTTTTTCTGCAAATAATGAAGCAAATGTACTTGCTCCACAGGGCTGATCTGCCAATCCAGATAAATCACATCGGGTGATAAAGAAACCGATTGCATCAGGGCTTCTAGGGTGTCATGGCACAAATGCAAATCGACCGAAGACTCCCAAGGTTCCACGAATTTGTTGAATTCTTCAAACTGCTCTTCACCCCGCAAAATACATAGCAATAAGAACTGATTGCCACAACGTTCACGGATACCCATTCTTCTTCTGGTGAGCAACTGCTCTAATGAGGACATCAAGATACGGCGATGACCACCTCGGGTTTTCCAAGCCAGTAACTCGCCGGTTTCAACCATCTTTTGGACGGTACCTAGTGAAACTTGAAGATGCTTCGCGGTTTCGCGAGTACTCAAGAAATCCTTAGGATTTGTTTCGTTATTAAGGTCCATCTAATACTTTCCTATTAATTGATGAATGGACCTGAAATCGTATATTTAATTTTTTTGCTACGTAATCAGACGATTCTGATTTTGTTGTAGGAAATTTCTTACAGATAACTGTCAGAAGTAGGCAAATTGTTAAGGGAAAAACCTTAATGCGCACCATCTGTATTGGGTTTAAAGTGATTTTTGTTAAAAAAGTCCCGCAAATTGGTGCTGGAAGTGTTAAGCTCTCATTTACGGAAATGTTTCCGTGGTAGTTACAACTTGTACGCAATCCGCTAACCGGTCAAGCCGTGTCGCGGAAGGTTTTAACCCACTACAAACTCGGGATACCCGATGAAAGGTGAGCAATATGATGCAGTCCTACAGAGGTAGTTCTTATCTCTTTGGCGGTAACGCGCCCTACGTAGAAGAACTCTACGAAGCCTATCTTGAAAATCCAGCTTCTGTCTCAGACTATTGGCGTGAATATTTTGACAATGTTCAATTAGTGCCTGCTGTTGATGGTTCAACCAAACACGATGTACCTCATGCCCCAGTGGTCAATGCTTTTGCACAGCGTGCCAAGCAAGGTCCGATTCGTGTCATCAATGACTCTGCAGATTCAGAACTAGGTCGTAAACGCGTTGCTGTACAACAGCTCATCGCCGCTCACCGCAACGTTGGTAACCGTTGGGCTGATTTAGACCCACTCAAGCGCACTGAGCGCCCCAATATTCCAGAGCTTGATCCTGCCTTCTACGGTTTGGGTGATGCTGACATGGACATCGTCTTTAATACCAGCAACACATTCTTTGGCAAAGACAACATGACTTTGCGTGAGTTGTTGCAAAACTTGCGCCAAACATACTCAGGCACCATCGGTGCAGAGTTCATGTACATCACTGATCAAAAGATCAAGCGTTGGTGGCAAGAAAAACTAGAAGCTGCGAGATCAACTCCTAGCTTCTCACCAGAAAAGAAAAAACAAGTTCTTGAGCGCTTAACAGCAGCTGAAGGCTTAGAGCGTTACTTGCACACAAAGTATGTGGGTCAAAAGCGTTTCTCATTAGAGGGTGGTGAAAGTTTCATCGCTTCTATGGATGAAGTACTCAAAGTGGCTGGCTTAGCCGGTGTACAAGAAATCGTGATTGGTATGGCTCACCGCGGTCGCTTGAACGTGTTGGTGAACACTTTAGGGAAAATGCCTAAAGACTTGTTCGCTGAATTCGATCACACCGCTCCAGAAGATCTACCTGCTGGTGACGTGAAGTACCACCAAGGTTTCTCAAGCGACGTCACAACTCCTGGCGGCCCTGTGCACTTGTCATTGGCGTTCAACCCATCTCACTTAGAGATTGTGAACCCAGTGGTTGAAGGTTCAGTGCGTGCGCGTATGGATCGTCGTGGTGATACAACAGGTTCTCAAGTGATGCCAATCTTGGTACACGGTGACGCAGCGATTGCTGGTCAAGGTGTGGTTCAAGAAACATTGGCGATGGCTGAGGTTCGTGGTTACTACACAGGTGGCACGATCCACATCGTGATCAACAACCAGATTGGTTTCACCACCTCAGACCCACGTGACTTGCGTTCAACTCTTTACTGTACAGACATCCTCAAAACAATCGATGCGCCTGTATTGCACGTGAACGGTGATGATCCTGAAGCGGTGGTGTTCGCAACTCAGTTGGCTGTTGAATATCGCAACACCTTCAAAAAAGACGTGGCGATCGACATCATTTGTTTCCGTAAATTAGGTCACAACGAGCAAGACACTCCAGCCTTGACTCAACCCTTGATGTACAAAAAGATTGCACAACATCCTGGTACTCGCAAGTTATATGCGGACAAGCTAGAAGCTCAAGGAGTATTACCAGCTGGTGGTGGTGATGAAATGGTCAAAGCCTATCGCACAGCGATGGATGCTGGTAAGCACACAGTAGACCCAGTGATCTCTAACTTCAAAGGTAAGTACGCGGTTGATTGGTCTCCATTCTTGAATAAGAAATGGACAGACTCAGCTGATACAGCGATTCCTTTGGCTGAGTGGAAGCGCTTGGCCGAACGTATTACAAAAGTACCAGAAGGCTTTAAGCCACACAACCTCGTTGATAACGTATTGAACAATCGTGCGGCCATGGGTCGTGGTGAAGTCAACGTTGACTGGGGTATGGGCGAGCACATGGCATTTGCTTCATTGGTAGCGAGCGGTTACCCGATTCGTTTATCTGGTGAAGACTCAGGTCGTGGCACATTCACGCACCGTCATGCAGTGATCCATGATCAAAATCGCGAAAAGTGGGACATCGGTACCTACGTTCCTCTAGAAAACGTTGCAGAAGGTCAAGCTAACTTCACAGTGATCGACTCGATCCTTTCAGAAGAAGCGGTTCTAGGTTTTGAATACGGTTACGCCGCGGCAGAACCAAACACTTTGACCATTTGGGAAGCCCAGTTCGGTGACTTCGTGAACGGTGCTCAAGTGGTGATCGATCAATTCATCGCCTCTGGCGAAGTGAAGTGGGGTCGTGCGAACGGTCTCGTGCTCATGTTGCCTCACGGTTATGAAGGTCAGGGTCCTGAGCACTCATCAGCACGTCCTGAGCGCTTCATGCAGTTGTGTGCTGACATGAACATGCAAGTAGTTCAGCCAACCACTGCATCACAAATCTTCCATTTGTTGCGTCGTCAGATGATCCGTCAGTTCCGTAAGCCCTTGATCATCATGACTCCAAAATCTTTGTTGAGAAACAAAGACGCCACATCACCAGTATCAGAATTCACCAAAGGCGAATTCAAAACAGTGATCGGTGAATTGGATGACAGCATTGATGCTAAGAAGGTGACTCGTGTGATTGCTTGCTCAGGCAAGGTTTATTACGACTTGGTAAAAGCTCGTGAAGCTAAAAAGCAAACAGACGTGGCATTGATTCGTATAGAACAGTTGTATCCGTTCCCGCACAAAGCATTTGCTGCAGAAATGAAGAAATATCCAAAAGCGACTGAAATTGTTTGGTGTCAAGACGAGCCACAAAACCAGGGCTCATGGTTCTTCATTCAGCACAACATTCACGAGAACATGACAGAGGGTCAAAAATTGGGTTACTCAGGTCGCCCAGCTTCAGCCTCTCCGGCTTGTGGTTACGCTCACTTACATCAAGATCAACAAAAATCTTTGATTGAGGGCGCGTTTGCCAAGCTCAAAGGTTTTGTACTCACCAAATAATCAGTTAATAACACTAACAATTACTCAATAGAGAATAAGGGAAAAAGAACATGGCTATCGTAGACGTCAAAGTTCCACAATTATCAGAATCAGTTGCAGAAGCAACGATGTTGACTTGGAAGAAAAAAGCCGGTGAAGCGGTTGCTCAAGATGAAATCTTGATCGAAATCGAAACCGACAAAGTGGTGCTTGAAGTGCCAGCGCCTTCAGCCGGTGTATTGGCTGAAATCGTGGTTGGTGATGGCGGCACAGTGGTTTCTGATCAAGTGATCGCAAAAATTGACAGCGCTGCTAAAGCTGCTGCTGCACCTGCCGCCGCCGCTCCTGCGCCTGCTGCAGCCCCAGCTCCAGCGGCAGCACCTGCTGCTCCAGCAGCTGCATCAGCCAGCGCTAAGGCAATGCCTTCAGCCGCTAAGTTGATGGCTGAAAACAATCTATCGGCCGCTCAAGTGGGTGGTTCAGGTAAAGATGGTCGTGTGACCAAGGGTGATGTTCTTGCAACATTGTCTGGCGCAGCACCAGTGGCTAAAGCAGCTGCTGCACCAGCAGCACCACAAGTGAACATTGGCAATCGTCCAGAAGAGCGCGTACCAATGAGCCGTTTGCGTGCTCGTATTGCTGAGCGTTTATTGCAGTCTCAACAAACCAATGCCATTTTGACCACTTTCAATGAAGTGAACATGGCGCCGGTGATGGGCATGCGCAATAAATACAAAGACCAGTTTGAAAAAGAACACGGTACTAAATTAGGTTTCATGTCTTTCTTCGTTAAAGCTGCTGTGCACGCTTTGAAGAAATACCCAGTCTTGAATGCCTCAGTGGATGGCAACGACATCGTTTATCACGGTTACTTTGACATTGGTATCGCTGTTGGTTCACCACGTGGTCTAGTGGTACCTATCTTGCGCGATGCTGATCAAATGAGCTTGGCTGATATTGAAAAGAAAATTGCTGAATTTGGTGTTAAAGCACGTGATGGCAAATTAACACTTGATGATTTATCAGGTGGTACTTTCTCTATCTCTAACGGCGGTATCTTCGGTTCAATGTTGTCCACACCGATCATCAACCCACCACAATCAGCTATTTTGGGTATCCACGCAACCAAAGACCGCGCTGTTGTTGAAAACGGTCAAGTGGTTGTGCGCCCAATCAACTATTTGGCGATGTCTTACGACCACCGCATCATTGACGGTCGTGAAGCTGTATTAGGTTTGGTTGCCATGAAAGAAGCGTTGGAAGATCCAGCACGTCTTTTATTGGACCTTTAATTAGACCTTTAATCAATACAGTTAAAGACATAGAAAAAGACAGGAAAAATTATGAGTCAAAATTTTGACGTAGTTGTCATTGGTGGTGGCCCTGGTGGTTACATCGCTGCGATTCGTGCCGCTCAATTAGGTTTCAAAGTAGCGTGTGCTGAAAGCAACCCGTATGACGATCCAAAAGGTGAGCCACGTTTGGGCGGTACTTGTTTGAACGTTGGTTGTATTCCTTCAAAAGCATTGTTGGCCAGCTCTGAAGAGTTTGAGAACATCGCTCATCACATTTCTGATCACGGTAGAGTTTGAGAACATCGCTCATCACATTTCTGATCACGGTATCAGCGTTAAAGATGCCAGCATCGATGTGAAGAAAATGATTGCTCGCAAAGACGACATCGTTGGCAAGATGACTGGCGGTATTCAGTTCTTATTCCGCAAAAACAAAATCACTTTGTTAAGAGGTCATGCCTCATTTGCTGGTAAAGGTGCTGATGGTTACCAGATCAAAGTGGACGGTAAAGACGCTGGCACAGTAACTGCTAAAAACGTCATCATCGCCACAGGTTCTAAGGCTCGTCATTTGCCAGGCATGCCGGTTGATAACGAATTGATTTGTGACAACGAAGGTGCTCTCAAGTTTGGCGCCACTCCTAAGAAATTAGGCGTGATTGGTGCTGGCGTGATTGGTCTTGAGTTGGGTTCAGTATGGCGTCGTTTAGGTGCTGAAGTGACGATCCTTGAAGCATTGCCAAGTTTCTTGGGTGCTTGTGATGAGGGTGTTGCTAAAGAAGCGCACAAGCTATTCACCAAGCAAGGCTTGAACATCAATTTGGGCGTGAAGATCGGTGAAGTCAAAGCCTCTAAAAAAGGTGTGTCAGTGGCTTACACAGACAGCACTGGCGCTGCACAAAAACTTGACTGCGATCGTTTGATCGTATCAGTGGGCCGTGTACCAAACACTCAAGGTTTGAACCTAGAAGCCATCGGCTTAAAAGTAGATGAGCGCGGTTTCATTCCTATCGATGATCACACTTGTGCTACTTCAGCTCCTGGCGTTTACGC
>JBDLUD010000055.1:0-9164 GCA_039805465.1 Pseudomonadota bacterium | reverse complement strand
GATAAATAGTTCATGTGATTGGCATTAGGAGGAAGACCAGGAGCTCCTTGATTGCGCTCCCAAGTGTTCTCAATTCCATTGGCTGCAGACATTAGGCCGTCACGACCATAGTGCAAGTCTGCTCTAAATCCCCATGAATACTTCTCTGACATAGGGCCGGGTAAGGGTGTGATTCTGGGAATGAAGTTTGCTTCTGGCAATTTTTCAATGGCGAGAATCATGCCGTTAAATTGAGGGCCTTCATCGGATGGTCCGGCAATCGTATTGGAACGCGATTTTTTCTTATTACTTGATGTTGTGACATCGTTCATAGAATAGCCAGCTTGCATTAAGCCAAACACTGTAGCGCCAGTGCTTTCTTTGATGGCTTTACCTACGGAGGTATCTGCCAGAAGAAATGGACCATCTGTATTGGTGGCGCCATCAACCTTGGATTGAGCCGTAGCAATGCTTGAGGCGGCCAACAAATAAATAGCCAGTTGGCTAAGAGCTAATTTTTTGAAGTGAGAATGATTCATGCGTTTCCTTGTGTAAAAATCTGATGATGTGGTTTTATTTTTGAGATTGTTGATAGGCTTCTATCAAAGCATTGGCTGAACTCGCTAAATTCTTTGCGGGACATTTTGATTCAAATGAGTTGGTGCTGATTTTTGCGCCTTCCATCAAAAGAAAAAGCATTTCTGATAAGGTGGCATGTGATGGAAGTTTGGCTTGTTTACATAAAGACTTCAGTTCATTTCTAATCCAAGCTTTGTGTTGAAGAACAACAGATCTAGCAATATGATCGTCATCAGTTAACTCCACAGATGAGTTCGTTAAAGGACAGCCGCGTGTACTATGAAGTAGCGCTTCACCAACACCACGAATAATTTCCTTGAGTTGCTTTAATGGATCGCCGGGGTATTTGGTGTAAATGCTGAACCACCAATCGCGATGTTGATCATTTTGTTGTTTTAACCATTCAGCAACAAGGTGATCTTTTGACTCAAAATTTCTATAGATACCCGCTTTAGTGGTTGATGCATGTTTGGCAACCTCATCTACGCCAACAGCCCGAATACCATGGTTATAAAAAAGCTCGGCTGCAGAGGATAGAACTCTATCTTTAAGAGTCAAATTGACATTCATTGAGCGCTTTATAAATTGATTATTTTTTAAATGATACCACTTGGTATCATTTTTAGCATTAGCGTTTGTGATGATTTGAGGCTAATATTAAAAATTATTGATGAAAGTTAAATCATGCCTATCTTAGATTATCATCTGGCCGACAATTGCTACTCAGACTCACAAATAAAAGAGTTGTTGGTGTCCTCAAGTCATCTCTATGCGAAAGTTTTGGCTTGCCCTTTGGACCGTGTTCGAGTGGTTGTTAATTTTTATCAAAAGAAGCACATGGCTGTTGCTGGCGAATTGCTGAGCGAGGGAGGAGTGGAGGCACCTTATTTCCATTTTCTGGTTCTAGAGGGACGACCTATTGAGCAATGCCATGAATTATTGACAGGTTTTACCGATCTCGTGGTTGAGCTCTTGAAAGTCGATAGATCTTGGGTGCGAGGTGGTTGTTGGCCAATTCCGCCACAATACTGGGCCATTGGTGGTCAACCTGCCAGCTTGATGCGCGCAGCTGAAATTAAAGCGCGAGCATTGGCTGGAGACTTAAAGTAAAAATTTTAGTTTGACTGAAAAAATAATTCTTTGAGACCTGCCCCAGGGTCATCTTGGCGCATAAATGCTTCGCCCACTAAAAATGCATCCACTTTTGCTGCCCGCATCAAAGCAACATCTTCTTTGGTGAGGATACCGCTTTCTGTGACCACACGTTTTTCTGAAGGGATTTCTTTCAGTAAAGACAGGGTGGTTTCTAGGCTGACTTCAAAAGTGCGCAAATTACGATTATTAATTCCTAGCAATGTGGTCTTGAGGTCTAAAGCACGCTCTAGTTCATAGGCGTCATGAACCTCGACCAACACATCCATTTGCAGTTCATGGGCAATGGTTTCAAAGTCTTTCATTTGCGCATCATCTAAAGCGGCTGCAATCAATAGAATGGCATCAGCACCCATGGCGCGTGCTTCATAGACTTGGTAAGGGTCAACCAAGAAGTCTTTGCGCAATACTGGGATGCTGCAAGCGTGACGCGCTTCACGCAAGTATTGAGCGGATCCCTGAAAATATTCTTTATCCGTTAAAACTGATAAACAAGCAGCCCCATTTTTTTCGTAGGACTGAGCAATTTGTGCTGGATGAAAGTCTTCTCGAAACACACCCTTGCTAGGGCTGGCTTTTTTAATTTCTGTGATCACTCCAGCGTGACCTTGAGCAATTTTTTGTTCAATGCTGGCAGTAAAGCCTCTGGGCTTTAGGCCCACCTCCTGAATACTGGCTTCTGCATCGGCTCTCAGCACATGCATCGCTACTTGAGAAGAAGCTTTGGCTACTTCGTCAAATTTGGTCGCCAGAATACGTTTCAGAATATCGCTCATAAATACTTTATAGATGGTTAAGTGTGTAGCTTACGCTAATGTGGCTAACATTTCAGTGGGGTGGCTCACGCTAATGATTGCGTGGTTTTGATAAATTCTTCTAATTTGGCTTTTGCCTTGCCAGAAGCAATCGATTGTCTGGCGAGCTCTAAGCCATGAGCAATGTCTTTGGCAATGTCTGCTGCATAGAGTGCAGCACCTGCATTCAAGCAAACAATGTCTTGCGCAGGACCAGGCTCATTGGCTAAAACACCCAATAGAATTTTTTTGGATTCTGCTGCATCTGCCACTTTGAATGTGTTGGTTTTGCAAACTGTCAGACCAAAGTCGGCAGGTTTGATCTCATATTCTTTGATTTGACCATCTTTGAGCTCTCCAACCATGGTGGGGGCTTCTAAAGATATTTCATCTAAACCATCTTTGCCATAAACCACCAAGGCGTGTTTCATGCCCAACTGTTGTAGAACCCTGATTTGCACGCCCACCAAATCTGGATGGAAAACACCCATCAACATGTGTGCAGCATTGGCGGGATTGGTCAAAGGACCCAAGATGTTAAAAATGGTGCGTACACCCATTTCTTTGCGAACGGGGGCCACGTTTTTCATGGCAGGGTGATGATTGGGGGCGAACATGAAGCCAATGCCACAGCTGTTCAATGACTGAGCAACCTGGGGTGCTTGTAATGTGATTTGTACACCCAGTGCTTCAAGGACATCGGCAGCCCCTGATTTACTGCTCACGCTGCGGTTGCCGTGCTTGGCTACTTTTGCGCCTGCGCCGGCTGCAACAAACATCGCAGTGGTAGAGATATTGAAAGTGTGTGCACCGTCACCACCAGTGCCAACGATATCGACAAAATGACTGTCATCAGCCACAGATACCTTGGTTGCGAATTCGCGCATCACCATCGCGGCTGCGGTGATTTCACCAATGGTTTCTTTTTTGGTGCGCAAGCCCGTCAAGATTGCAGCAGTGAGCATCGGCGATAACTCGCCAGACATGATTGAGCGCATGATGTGCATCATGTCATCGTGTTTGATTTCTTGATGCTCAATACAGCTGAGTAATACTTCTTGAGGAGTGATGGCCATGTAATTAATTCAGTTTGATTCTTTAAGCAATCGTTGCTTTGGTGGTTTTGAGAAAGTTATTCAATAGCTCATGACCATACTCAGACAAAATAGATTCTGGATGGAATTGAACACCTTCAACTGCAAATTTCTTATGACGCACGCCCATGATTTCGCCATCATCTGTCCATGCGGTGATTTCTAGATCAGCTGGCAAGCTTTCTTTTTCAATCGCCAGTGAGTGGTAACGCGTCACCGTGAAATCTTTTGGTAGATCTTTGAACACACCCGTTTGATGTGTGTGAACGGTGTCTGTTTTGCCGTGCATCACTCGTTTTGCTCGAATCACTTTGCCACCAAAGGCTTCGCCGATGGCTTGATGTCCTAAGCAAACACCCAAGAGTGGAACCTTGCCAGCAAAGTGTTGCAAGGCTGCTACCGAGATGCCCGCTTCTTTTGGGCTGCAAGGGCCTGGAGAAATACAAATATGATCAGGCTTAAGAGCTTCAATTTCAGCGATGGTGATTTCGTCATTGCGAAACACCCGCACTTCTGCACCTAATTCACCAAAGTATTGAACCAGGTTATAGGTGAAGGAGTCGTAGTTATCAATCATGATCAGCATGAAGACCTCCTTGAACCATTTCTACTGCGCGCAAGACTGCACGTGCTTTTGCTTCTGTTTCTTTCCATTCGGATTCTGGATCAGAGTCAGCAACCACACCCGCACCAGCTTGAGAGTGCACCATGCCATCCTTGATGACTCCGGTGCGAATCACAATTGCCACATCCATGTCGCCTGAGAACGATAGGTAACCAGCGGCACCACCATAGACACCGCGTTTAACGATTTCCATTTCATCAATGATTTCCATCGCACGAATTTTTGGTGCCCCTGACAATGTGCCAGCAGGGAATGTGGCTTTCAAGACATCCATGTTGCTGGCGCCATTCAAAAGTTCACCTTCTACAGAGCTCACGATGTGTTGAACATGAGAATACTTTTCAATCACCATGCGATCTGTCACTTTGACAGTGCCATTTTTCGCAATTCTGCCCACATCGTTGCGAGCCAAATCGATCAGCATCACGTGTTCAGCAATTTCTTTTGGATCTGCCAAAAGTTCTTTAGCTAAAACTGCATCTTGCTCTGGATTGCTACCGCGAGGTCTGGTTCCTGCAATTGGTCGAACAATCACAAAACGTTTTTCTTGACCATCAACTTGCCTCTTTTCTTGGCGCACGAGGATTTCTGGAGAAGACCCAACAATCTGGTGATCACCAAAATCATACAAATACATGTAGGGTGATGGGTTCAAAGAGCGCAAGGCACGGTACAAAGATAAAGGCGAGTCGCTGTATGGTTGGCTGATTCTTTGGCCAATCACCACTTGCATACAGTCGCCTGCCAAAATATATTCTTTGGTGCGTTTAACCGCATCAATAAAATTTTCTTTGCCAAAACGACGAATGGTTTCAGTTTTTGCAGATGCGCCGCTGTGAGGTTTTTTAATGGGTGCATCCAAGCTGACCAGCAATTCTTTTAATCGTTTTTGAGCAGCGTCATAAGTGGCGGGCTCTTGAGGATTGGCATACACAATCAAATACAACTTGCCTGCCAAGTTATCAATGACAGCCAACTCTTCTGTCAGCATCATCTGAATGTCAGGAGTATTGATTTCATCTGGCAAAGAGTTTTTGGCTAAGCGAGGTTCGATATAACGAATCGTGTCATAGCCAAAGTAACCAGCCAAACCGCCGCAAAACCTAGGTAGTCCATCTTGGAGGAATACTTTGAAGCGGGCATGGTAGCTGGCAATAAAGTCCAGTGGGTTGCCATGATCGGTTTCAATCACTTTGTCATCTGTGATGACTTGTGTGACGGTGTTGTCAGGGCCACCAGTGACCTTGATGAGAGTCTTGGCTTGTAAGCCAATGATCGAGTAGCGGCCAAAACGCTCACCACCTACGACCGACTCTAGTAAGAAAGTATTCTTGGTGCCATTTTCTTGAGTGAGCTTTAGGTATAGAGAAAGAGGCGTCTCTAAATCTGCTAAAGCTTGTGAAACTAAAGCAACACGGTTGTAGCCCTGTTTTGCGAGGGCATCAAAGTCTTGTCGTTGCATCAGACTTTTCCTAATTCCTCACGCATCTTGTCGATGATGGCTTTGTAGTCAGGTTTACCAAAAATCGCAGAGCCAGCCACAAAAGTATCAGCACCAGCCGCAGCAATTTCGCGGATGTTGTCGACTTTCACGCCACCATCAACTTCCAAGCGAATTTTGCGGCCTGACTTAGCCTCATAAGCTTGGAGCTTGGCTTTGGTTTCGCGCAATTTATCCAAAGTGCTAGGAATGAATGATTGACCACCGAATCCAGGATTGACTGACATCAATAAGACCAAGTCGATCTTATCTAGAACATGATCTAAATGAAACAAAGGGGTGGCTGGGTTAAATACCAAGCCAGCTTGGCAGCCACTGTCTTTGATCAAGCCCAAAGTTCTATCAACATGAGAGCTGGCTTCTGGGTGAAAGCTGATCATGTTGGCGCCTGCTTTGGCAAAGTCAGGAATGATGCGATCAACGGGCTGCACCATCAAGTGCACATCAATACAAGCCAGCTGGCCGTTTTTGACGGCGTGAGAGCGAATAGCCTCACATACCAAAGGGCCAATCGTTAAATTGGGAACGTAATGGTTGTCCATCACGTCAAAGTGAATCCAGTCTGCCCCAGCAGCCAAGACATTGCGAACTTCTTCGCCCAGGCGAGCAAAGTCTGCGGACAGAATAGAGGGGGCAATTAAGTAAGAATTTGGGGTATTTAAGGTAGCCATATTGCCATTCTATCGTGGACTGGCTTGCAGTAGCGTGTTCTATAGCGGAGAATCATGAATATGGATCAACATCAATTCAGCGTTCAGGTCAAAGTGACCTACCTACCAGACGAATCAGATGCCGAAAATCGGCAATTTGCCTTCGCTTACACCATCACGATTAAAAATACAGGTCAGATCCCCGCCCAATTGATTGCTAGGCACTGGATCATCACCGATGGTGATGAAGGGGTTGAAGAGGTCAAGGGTTTGGGGGTGGTTGGTCAGCAGCCCTTATTGCGACCAGGCGAACAGTTTGAATACACCAGTTGGGCAACTTTACCGACCCCAATGGGTACCATGAGAGGCGATTTTTTCTGTGTCAGCGAAGATGCTCAGTTTTTTCAAACACCGATCCCAGAATTTGCCTTGGTCATGCCTCGCACACTCCACTAATTAGAATTCTAGAGCGTTATCATTTGTCTTTACGACCCATCATGGTCCAAACCACAATGATCACAAACAGTACCAGCGCAACACCTGCTTCAATCATAAATAACAACATGGGATATTGGTCAAATAAATCACTCAATGGACAGCTCCTTTTGCTTGAGTCTGATGTTAGTCGTTCAGGTATTGGTATGAAGAAGTTTTTATCATACGGACTTTTGATTGCTTTTGCATTGGGCTTGATTTCTTGTGCCAGCGCACCAGAATACAAATCAAAACCAGTGGCCAAGAGCAGTTCTGTCGAGTCAGGCGAGTATTCATCCTCGGTGGCTAAATTGATCAATGCTTCATGGAATGATTTGCCCGGCTGGCATGACGATGATTTAACAGCCGCATGGCCGGCCTGGAAAAGAAGTTGCGAAGGTTTGGTCAGGCGTAATCCAAGCGGACTGGATTGGAAGTCGGTTTGCAGTTCTGCCAATCGCGTCAATGGATCTAGCAATCAATCAATCCGTGATTTTTTTGAATCTCAGATGAAGGTCATGGAGATCAGACATCAAGATGGGCCAAGAGCCGGAAGTTCACAAGGTTTGGTCACTGGTTATTACGAGCCCTATTTGAATGGCTCACGTCATCAAGGTGGGGTGTATCAAACACCGATTCATCGATACCCAGAGGCTTGGAAAAAACGCAAACCAGCTGAACTACCAACTCGTGCTGAATTGCTCTCAAGTGGTCAATTAAAAGGACAGGAAATTCTTTGGGTGGATGATCCTGTGGCTGCAGCGTTCATGCAAGTTCAAGGCTCCGGCCGCGTGAGAATGAGTGACGGCAAAGTAATCCGTTTAGGATTTGCTGGCACCAATGATCATAAATTCAAGTCCTTTGCACAATGGTTGCTCGATCGCAAAGAAATCAATCGTTCAACTGCCACCATGCAAGGTATTCAAGCATGGTCAAAGAAAAATTCGCCAGCGCGAGTTCAAGAAATGCTGAACGCCAATCCGCGTTATGTTTTCTTCAGAGAAATGCCAGTGGTCGCTGATGTGAATGTTGGCCCCATCGGCGCATTGGGCGTGCCGTTAACAGCAGAGCGAAGCATTGCTGTTGATCCCAAGGCCCTTCCTCTGGGCGCTCCTGTGTATTTGGCCAGCACATATCCTTTGAGTGAAAAACCACTGCGTCGTTTGATGATGGCGCAGGATACTGGCAGCGCCATCGTTGGAGCGGTACGAGCAGATTTTTATTGGGGTACGGGTGATCAAGCAGGCGAATATGCTGGCAGAATGAAGCAGCAAGGCCGTATGTGGGTATTTTTACCGCGCTAAGGTTTGGCTATTTGGGCATTACTATTTGGGCATTACTATTAGGGCGTTTACTTAAAAAGAGGTTGTGATGAGTGATGAAATGATTTTGACGTCGGTGACCGATCGAGTGGCTTTGATCACTCTTAATCGACCTAAAGCGCTGAATGCGTTGAATGATCAATTGATGAACGAATTGGGCGCTGCTCTTTTAAGGTTTGATGCCGATGATCAAATTTCTTGCATCATCATCACTGGCAGTGAAAAAGCCTTTGCAGCAGGAGCGGATATTGGTGGAATGGCCAACTTCAGTTTCAATGATGTGTATCAAGGTGATTACATCACCAAGAACTGGGAAACGATTCGTCGCATTCGTAAACCGGTGATTGCCGCTGTATCTGGATTTGCTTTGGGTGGTGGCTGTGAATTGGCGATGATGTGTGACTTTATTATTGCTGCAGATACTGCCAAGTTTGGGCAGCCTGAAATTAAATTGGGCATTTTGCCTGGGGCTGGTGGCACACAGCGTTTGCCTAAAGCAGTGTCGAAATCAAAAGCCATGGACATGTGTTTAACCGCCCGCATGATGGACGCACAAGAAGCTGAAAGAGCTGGCTTGGTATCAAGGGTTGTGCCAGTAGAGCGTTTGATGGAAGAGGCCATGGGTGCCGCAAAGACGATTGCAGAGATGTCTTTACCCATTGTGATGATGGTGAAAGAAAGTATCAACGCATCTTATGAATCTTCTTTGAGTGAAGGCATTCGTTTTGAGCGCCGTTTGTTCCATGCGGCCTTTGCCACCGAAGATCAAAAAGAAGGCATGAAAGCTTTTCTAGAGAAGCGACCTGCGAAATTCAATCATCAATAAATTTGCAGAATTTAATATTTTCTTGAAAAGACTTTCCTTGAAATCATTCAAGCAACTCGGTTTTGTTTTCTTGGGAATTTTTTTCTTGAGCTCTTGCGCCACCATTGATGTGGCTGAAAAGAATGTTCCGCCACCGGAAAATGTTGAGAAATTCTCCAATCTGAATGA
>JBDLUD010000054.1:0-9213 GCA_039805465.1 Pseudomonadota bacterium | reverse complement strand
TTAGCTCAAGCCTTGTATGAAAGACACAAGGTTCTTACTTACCCGAGAACTGATTCGCGCGCTCTTCCAGAAGACTATCTACCGACTGTCACCAGCACCTTAGAAATGCTCGCTGAAAGTTCAGATAACTACTATCCGCACGCATCACAAATCTTGAACAATTCTTGGGTGAAACCTAATAAGAAAATTTTTGATAACAGCAAAATTTCTGATCACTTTGCGATCATCCCAACTCTTCAGGCTCCTAAAAATCTGTCTGAGCCAGAGCAAAAACTTTATGACTTGGTGGTTCGTCGCTTCATGGCGATATTTTTCCCATCGGCTGAATTCAAAGTCACCACTCGTATCACTGAAGTAAGCGGTCATCAATTTAAAACCGATGGCAAGATTTTGATCAATCCAGGTTGGTTGTCGGTTTATGGAAAATCATCACAAGATGACAAAGAGCTTGTGGCGGTTGGTGAGAATGAAAAAGTTCAAACCGAATCTGTGAAGCCCAACCCATTGAAGACAAAGCCTCCTGCACGCTATACCGAGGCAACGCTCTTGTCTGCCATGGAAGGTGCCGGCAAGCTCATCGATGACGAAGACTTTAGAGAAGCGATGTCTGAAAAAGGTCTGGGCACACCGGCCACCAGAGCCGCGATCATTGAAGGTTTGTTGTTCGAAAAATACATGGTGCGTGAAGCACGAGAAATTATTCCAACAGCCAAAGCTTTTCAGTTAATGACTTTGTTGCGTGGTCTGGGCGTTGAAGAATTAACTCACCCAGAATTAACAGGTAACTGGGAGCACAAACTTGCGCTGATGGAAAAAGGTCAAATTGATCGCAACACCTTCATGCAAGAAATTGCGCAAATCACTCAGCGCATTGTTAAGCGCGCCAAAGAATATGACAGCGATACGATTCCTGGTGACTATGCAGATCTAAAAACACCTTGCCCCCATTGCGGTGGCTTGGTCAAAGAAAACTACCGTCGCTTTGCTTGCGAAAAGTGTGGCTTCTCTATCAGCAAAATTCCTGGTGGCCGTGCTTTTGAATACCACGAAGCCGAAGAATTCATCAAGAATAAAGAAATCGGTCCGCTACAAGGCTTTAGAAGCAAAATGGGGCGCCCATTTGCTGCAATCATCAAATTAGTTTCTATTCCAGAAGATGACAAAGACTATCCAAATGCCGGATATAAGCTTGAGTTTGATTTCGGTAACAGCGACGAAGACAACAATGAAGAAGTTGACTTCACAGGTCAGTCGTCATTAGGCGCTTGCCCTAAATGCTCGGGTGCAGTTTATGAGCATGGCATGAAGTATCTCTGCGAGCGCAGTGTTGGACCCAACAAATCTTGTGATTTTTCTACCGGCAAAGTTGTTTTGCAACAAGAGATCTCTCAAGAGCAAGTGTCTAAGCTTTTGAATGAGGGTAAAACAGATTTACTCACCAATTTCAAATCATCTAGAACTGGCCGAGGCTTTAAAGCCTATTTGGCGCGTCAGCCAGACGGCAAAATTGGTTTTGAATTTGAAGCACCCGCCAAAAAGCGGGCCGGTAGCAAAGCAGAAACCAAATCTTCTGATAAGCCCAAGCCAGCCAAACGAGCGCCTGCAAAAAAGCGCGCGTCTAAAAAAACTGAGTGACGCATCTCTTCTGCCAGATGTTCTGTGAACATCTGGTGGGCGAGAGCGGACCACATCAAGCCTCTTGATCCCAAAGAGGTCAAGATGTACAAACCAGGATGACCTTTAACTGGGCCCATGATTGGTAGGCGATCGCTGGCGACGCAACGTATTCCAACAAAAGCATCCACAGGCTCGATCTCTGTCAGGTCGCATTCTTTTCCAAGCATTTCCTGAATCAGGTTTAAGTTTTCTTGATGACTTTGGTCCCAGACGCTTAAATCCTCTTCATGCTCATCATAGCTAGATCCAACCATCCACTGATAGGACCCATCGTTGTTTTCAATCGGGGGCAAACAATAAGCCTTGCCAGAAATGGCCACGCTTGGTCGACATGTTGCCCACGAGCTGTCTTTTTTATAACGAAAGGTTGATAGTTGTCCGCGGACCGGTTTCAGGGGCAAATCTATTTCTGCCGATGCAGCCAATGATTTAACTCCAAGCCCATTGGCCAAAAATAATCTTGGTGTCACTCCAATGATTTTTTGCTGTTCACCGTAAACAATCCAATGTTTGTCACGATATGCAATTTTTGTAACTGTGCATGACATCATGGTCTGCTGATTTGTTAGCTCCGCAAACAGATCCTCGCAGATTTGTTTAAGATTGACCCAGCCACCTTCTGGGAAAAATGTACCTGCCAATGGCACCCCACAGAGCACCTTGGCTTCCTCTGCAGAAATCACTTGAGCATTATCAAAGTTAAATCCTTGTGATAGTAGGCGCTCACTCATTAGTTTTTTGTCATGGTTCTCTGCATTTCTGGCCAGATGTAAGACGCCCTTGCCAGACCAATAATTAGCCCAAATTTGCCTGGCCTCGTTAAAGGCAATCATGCTCAAACGTTGAAGTCTTGACGCCCCTCGCCCAACATAAGGATGACAAAGTGCCCCATCATGCCCACTGGTGCCCTGAGCAGGCAAGTTGCCTGAATCAATCACCAAAAAGTTATCTAAGTTATTGTTTTTTAATGATTTTATAATTGAGGCGCCCGCAATCCCTCCACCAACCACGATTGCATCATAGTTTTTAGAAGGTATTGGCATATTCATGAGACCCTTTATAATGCATGTCTTACCAAATTGAACAACTTTTATGCAGCTAATGTGGGTTTCCGGTCCAACAGGCCGGGTACGAAAAATATCGATTACCTTAAGAACCGTTTCAATAGCGGTTGGCATTCTCGCAGCACTTTTGGTGGCGGCGGGCGGTATTTTGCATTTTGTTGGCTTAAGAATTGCGATTGAGGCGAGGCCAGATTTGGCCCGAGCCATGGGTGGTGTTTTAACCCAAGCCGAACAAGATCAAATTGAATCAGCCTACAAAGAACGCCTCCAAGCAATCCAGGAAAAGTTACAGACCACCTCGGATGAAATCGTTCAGATTCAAAAGCTAAAAGACAAATTCATGGACATGGCTACGCCAAGTGCGGTCAAGTCTCAAGTTCCAGGTGGAAATGGTAGAGGCGGACCCCACAAGCTTCCGGAAATTAAAATCAATAAAGATGTTCGTCTGATCGATGCTCTTGATAGCTCTCTTCAGGACATGACTGAATTTAAAAAGAGTATTTCAGAAATTAATGCCCTCTGGGAAAAGCAATTCACCTGGTTGAATAGCTTGCCAACAGGTATTCCAGTTAAAGATAACTTCAGCTTGAGCAGTGGTTTTGGCTTAAGAATGGATCCCTTCTTACACACCATGGCAAAGCATGAAGGCTTGGATTTTTCTGCGCCTGTTGGCACGCCGATTCTTGCATCTGCTGGCGGTGTTGTGAGTCGCTCCGGCTGGGATTCTCAATACGGTAATTTGGTTGAAATCAATCACGCCGAAGGCTATAAAACTCGCTACGCTCACGCAAGCCAACTATTGGTCAGAGTGGGGCAGACAGTGAAGCGTGGTGACATGATTGCCAAAGTGGGCAATACCGGAAGATCAACGGGTCCACATCTTCATTATGAAGTCATCAGAGCTGGTAATCACATCAATCCAGCAAACATGATTCCAAAAAGCTCAACTAATTAAGCCTCAATAAAACAAGCCCCTTGCTTGAATATTTCAAACAAGGGGCTTTTTGTTTCTGCTGAAGAATTAACTGGCTAAACGCTTTTCTAAAGCTTTCTTTGTTTCAACCAATTCTTTTGGTAAATGATATGAAAGCTGATCAAACAACTGATCATGCAACTTCATTTCTTCTTGCCATGCAGCTTTATCAATTGAAGTCACTTGATTGAATTGATCTTCGCTGAAGTCTAAGCCTGCCCAATTGATGTCTTTGTGCGAAGGTGTTGTACCAAAAATATTTTCTTGGCCTTTTGCCTTGCCTTCAATGCGCTCTAACATCCAAGCTAGAACACGCATGTTTTCACCGTAGCCTGGCCATACAAACTTGCCTGCTTCGTTCTTACGGAACCAGTTAACACAGTAAATGCTTGGCAATTTAGCGCCTTCGGCCTCAAGCTTTTGACCCATGTTTAACCAATGTTGGAAGTAATCGCTCATGTTGTAACCGGCGAAAGGCAACATCGCGAATGGATCACGACGAACAACACCTTGCTGACCAGCAGCAGCAGCCGTTGTTTCAGAACCCATGGTTGAGGCCATGTAAACACCCTCAACCCAGTTACGCGCCTCAGTCACCAATGGCACCGTTGTTGAACGACGACCGCCAAAAATGAATGCATCAATTGCAACGCCGTCAGGATTGTTCCACTCTGGGTCAATCACTGGATTATTCGTTGCTGCAACTGTGAACCTGGCATTTGGATGTGATGCTTTTCTTCCTGCTGCACCATCTGCAGGAGTCCAATCCTTGCCTTGCCAATCGATCAAATGATCGGGGGCTTTATCAGTCATGCCTTCCCACCAAACATCGCCATCATCGGTTAAGGCAACGTTTGTGAAGATGACATTCTCATTCAAAGATGCCATGCAATTAGCGTTGGTCAATGTGTTTGTGCCTGGAGCAACACCGAAATAACCGGCTTCTGGGTTGATCGCGAATAAACGTGTTTTTCCTGTGACAGGGTCTTTGCGAGGTTTGATCCAAGCAATGTCATCACCAATGGTGGTTACCTTCCAGCCCTGATAGCCTTGAGGTGGGATCAACATAGCAAAGTTGGTTTTGCCACAAGCTGATGGGAATGCCGCAGCCACGTGGTATTTTTTACCTTCAGGCGATGTAACACCCAAAATCAACATGTGTTCAGCCAACCAGTTTTGGTCGCGACCCATGGTTGACGCAATTCTTAAAGCAAAGCACTTCTTGCCCAACAAGGCATTGCCGCCATAACCAGAACCGAATGACCAAATTTCACGAGTTTCTGGGTAATGCACGATGTATTTGGTACTGTTGCATGGCCAAGCTACATCTTTTTCACCAGCCTGAAGTGGCTTGCCAACGGTATGAACGCAAGGCACAAAGTCACCTGAGGTGCCCAAAACATCAAAAACACCTTTACCCATGCGGGTCATGACGCGCATATTGATAGCAACATAAGGGCTGTCAGATAACTCAACACCAATGTGGGCGATTGGAGATCCTAGCGGCCCCATTGAAAAAGGCACAACATACAATGTTCTGCCTTTCATGCAACCTGTGAATAATGGATGTAGCGTCTTGCGCATTTCAGCTGGATCCATCCAATTGTTGGTTGGGCCCGCATCTTCTTTATTTTTAGAACAAATGTATGTTCTGTCCTCAACCCTGGCCACATCGCTTGGATCTGAACAGGCTAGATATGAATTTTTTCTTTTTGCTGGATTTAGCTTTTTTAGAGTTCCAGCTTCAACCATTTGAGCGCACAAGCGATCGTATTCTTCTTCACTTCCATCACACCAATAAACGTTGTCGGGCATTGTCAAAGCAGCAACTTCAGCCACCCAGTCAATCAACTTCTGATGTTTAACATAAGATGGCACATTAAGGGTGGCCACGCCCTTCATCGTTGGTTGGTTCATAGTAAGTTAGTTAAATTGGAATAGCATAAGGATACCACTTTGTAGGCTGTTTTACCCCCGAAAGACCCACCTCAGTCTGACCCTAATTAAACAAAAATGCCATTAGTGACAGCTAACTGAGCATCTCTTTTTCCTAGCTCATAGGCCTCTGGCATCAGGTCATGTCTTGAATAGTCCCAGCTTGAAATGGGGACTTTTTGGCTTGGCTGAATGTAAGTCAGCCTCAATCCTGGCAATTCTTGAATAAACGGATTGGGAAGCTCATATCTTCTTGTTAACAAAACAAGGGCTTCTTGATTTTTCTCCCCTGGAGCTGCGGGGGTCAGACCATCAATCGGCACATTATCTATAAGTCCTCCATCTAGGATGGCCTGCCCGTCACGGTACATCACTGGGGTAAAGGGCGGGGTGCAGGATGATTGCAAGATGGTCTCTATGAGCTCATCGATGTTGGCGCAAGATTTGGATGAAATAAATAACCTTGAAAAACCCAGGCGCTTTCCTGATTGAGGGTGAAGCGGTCGCTTGAGCTTCTTTTCAAGCTCATAGGCCAAAAGACCCATCACAACCGAAAGTTTTGGGCTTAAGTAACTCGGGGTTTTGGCCAGCCCAATCAAAATCTCTGGTCCCTCCTGAATTCGCTCAAAGCCATCCGCCAAAATATTTTCTAGGGCTGCTCGGTACAGACGATAGTGCGGAAAAAGAGGTTCGTTTGAGAAAAGGTTTTTCCAGTCAACATTGCTTGAAACAGAAGCCAATGCTTTTGCGTAGTAATGAAGGCCCCATTGGGCGCCTTCATCCCCTGGTCGGGCTGAAAACAAACAAGCTGTTGCTGCACCCGCACTCACTGCCACTATTTTTTTGGGGCGCTGAGGGATGGCTTGATTAAGGGCATTCCAAAAGCCTGCTTGCCACCAGCAACGATTACCGCCACCTGCTAGGACAATTTGATCAAATTGCATTGGCACGATTTATTTACCAATACAAAAAGTGCTGAAAATTTTTCCCAACAAGTCATCTGGCAAAAATTGACCCGTGATGGTCGAAAGCTCATCTTGAGCGAGTCTCATTTCTTCGGCAGCCAACTCAATGGATGATGTTTGTGATTTCAATAAAACCAATGCATTCTTGATCAACTGCTCTGCATTTAACAGCGCTTCGACGTGTCTTTTTCTTGCCAAGATGCCGCCCTCTGACTCAGGCTGCCAGCCAGCAACTTTTAATAGCTCTTCCTTTAATTGCTCTAAGCCCTGACCAGTTTTAGCTGAAACAAAACATTGGTCTTCAAGAACAAGGCTTTTCTCTGACGCCTGATCCAGCTTGTTCCATACTATTTTTATCGGAACATTTTTAGATGTTTTAAGCTTGATTCGATTAATTAAATCTTGGTCTTCTTTGGATATTTGAGAGCCTTGGGTTAGATCCATTAAGTGCAACACCAAATCAGCCTGCTCAATGGCTTGCCAGGTTCTTTCAATACCAATTTGCTCAACGCTGTCTTGAGTCTCCCTCAAGCCAGCGGTATCAATAATGTGTAAAGGAACACCATCTAGCAAAATTGTTTCTTTAAGCCTATCGCGCGTGGTACCAGCCACGTCCGTCACAATGGCAATGTCCTCGCCCGCCAACGCATTCATCAAAGAACTTTTCCCGACGTTGGGCTGCCCCACTAAAACCACGGTTAAGCCATCGCGAATAATTGATCCTTGTTGTGCCGCTTTTTTTACCTCTTGAATATTCGTGAGAATTTTTTCTAATCGATTAAACACATCATGCTGCTCAATGAAATCAATTTCTTCTTCAGGAAAATCCAGGGTTGCCTCTGTTAATGCTCTGATCTCAATCAATGCATTTAAAAAAACATCAATTTTTTTAGAGAAGTCGCCTTTGAGAGACTTTGCGGCACCCTTGGCAGCCAACGCACTGCTTGCATCAATCAAATCAGCAACAGCCTCGGCCTGAGCCAAGTCCATTTTTCCATTCAGAAAAGCTCTCTCGGTGAATTCGCCCGGGCGAGCCAAACGCAAGCCCATGCTTTTCCCAAGCTGAAGACAATGATCTAAAAGTAAATTAAGCGCCGGGGTGCTGCCATGACACTGCAGCTCTAAAACATCTTCACCGGTATAAGAATGAGGCGCAGGAAAAGCAATCGCCAGACCTTCGTCAATCAAGTCGCCTGAAGCATCGTTGAACTGAACCAATGTTGCATGTCTTGGGGCTAGCTCCCTAAGACAAAGGGCCCTGCTAATTTGCAAGACCCCTGTTCCTGATAAACGAATTATTCCAACACTGGCGCGACCATTTGCCGTGGCTAAAGCAATGATTGGTTCGCGCTCATGAATCATACTCAAGCAGGCTTTTTCGCCTCGCCATATATTTTATTAATTTGCCATTGCTGAGCGATTGACAAAATGTTGTTCACCACCCAATACAGAACCAATCCTGATGGGAAGAAAAAGAACATCACCGAGAAAGCAATCGGCATGAACATCATGAGCTTTGCTTGAAGTGGATCTGGTGGCGTTGGGTTAAGTCTTGTTTGAATGAACATAGAGACAGCCATCAAGATTGGCAATAAACCAATTGGCGCACCAAACCAAACTCCAAATAGTGTGTCTGGTTTTGACAAGTCATGAATCCAGCCCCACCAAGGCGCGCCTCTCATCTCTACAGAAGACAACAACACCCAGTACAAAGCGATGAAAACTGGAATCTGAATCAACACTGGGAAGCATCCACCCAAAGGATTGATTTTTTCTTTGCGATACATCTCCATCATCGCCTGATTAAGCTTTTGTGGCTCACCTTTGTGACGCTCTTTAAGCTCTAAAAGTTTTGGCTGAACAAGCTTCATGCGGGCCATTGATTTATAGCTGGCTGCAGAAAGTGGGAAGAAAACTAATTTGATCAACATGGTCAAAAGAATGATTGACCATCCCCAGTTATTCACCATGGCATGAATTTTTTCAAGCAACCAGAAAATTGGTTTGGCTAAGATCGTGAACCATCCATAGTCTTTAACCAACTCAAGGCCTGGGGCAATCTTTTCTAACACCTGCTCTTCTTGAGGTCCAACAAATAACTTAAGTGTTTCTGTTTTTTCTTGACCAGCGCTCAATGTCTCTAGCTTTGATTGAATACCAATTCTGTACTGATTATTTTCTAACTTACCAACATACAGGTCTCTTTGGAAGTTGTTAGATGGTATCCACGCAGAAGCAAAATAATGCTGAACCATCGCAACCCATGCTGGACTATCTTTTTGTTGAGAGCCAGGGATCTTTGCTTTATTTTTTTCAATGTCAGTGAATTCTATTTTTTGAAATTTTTCTGCATCGGTATAAAGAGCTGGGCCAGTAAACGTGGCGTAGAACATGCTCTCTTCAAGCTTGCCGTTATCACGAACTAACTCTGCATAAAGAGTTAAATCTGCTGATGGGTTATTGATGTTTTTGATGGTGTGTTTTGCATCAACAACGTATGAGCCATTCTCAAGGGTCAGTACTTTTTCTAAACGCACGCCATTCTTTTCAGCAATCAAGGTCACTGAATTGCCCGCTGAGTTTTTGCTGGCTGAAAAAA
>JBDLUD010000053.1:0-9270 GCA_039805465.1 Pseudomonadota bacterium | reverse complement strand
TGAACAGAGAGAGCTGATAGCTGGCATGAAAGTTGCCATTAGAATAATTTATGACTGATTTACTTAGAACAATTGATGATCCAAAAGATTTACGAGAATTAAATCGTGATCAATTACCAAAGCTTGCGGCCGAGTTGCGCGAGTTTTTGGTGGATTCTGTTGCAAAGACAGGTGGACATCTATCGTCTAATTTGGGCACAGTTGAATTAACAGTGGCCTTGCATTATGTTTTTCAAACACCTTATGACCGCTTGATTTGGGATGTGGGTCACCAGAGCTACCCTCATAAAATTTTGACAGGTCGTCGTGACCGCATGGGTACTCTCAGACAATACGGTGGCATCTCAGGTTTCCCGCGCCGTTCTGAAAGTGAATACGACACATTTGGTACAGCACACTCTTCAACCAGTATTTCTGCAGCCATTGGTATGGCCCTTGGCGCTCGCGCTCAAGGTGAAAAGCGCGTCGCTGTTGCGGTGATTGGTGATGGTGCGATGAGCGCTGGTATGGCTTTTGAAGCTTTGAACAACGGTGGTATTCACAAAGATTTACCTTTGGTGGTTGTTCTGAATGATAACGATATGTCAATTTCGCCAGCAGTCGGTGCTTTGAATCGTTATTTGGCTCGCTTGATGAGTGGTCGTTTTTACGCTGCCACCAAAAAAGGTTTGGACAGTGTTTTATCGATGGCGCCACCTTTGCGAGAGTTTGCAAAAAGATTGGAAGAGCATGCCAAAGGCATGGTCGTGCCCGGAACTATTTTTGAAGAGTTTGGTTTTAATTACATTGGCCCCATTGATGGTCATGACTTGGACTCTTTGGTGCCGACTTTGCAAAACGTCAGACGTTTGGCTCTTAATGGTGAAGGCCCACAGTTTTTGCACGTGGTCACTAAAAAAGGACAGGGGTATAAGCTGGCAGAAGCTGACCCAATTCTTTATCACGGCCCTGGTAAGTTTGATCCGGCGCAAGGCATTGCACCGGCAAAACCAAGCGCCCCAAGTAAAAAAACATTCACACAAATTTTTGGTGAATGGCTGTGCGATATGGCTGAGGCAGATAGGCGCTTGGTCGCAGTCACTCCAGCGATGCGCGAAGGATCTGGTTTGGTTGATTTTGAAGCACGCTTCCCCGACCGTTATTTCGATGTCGGCATTGCTGAGCAGCACGCCGTGACTTTTGCTGGCGGCTTGGCTTGTGAAGGCATGAAACCAGTGGTTGCGATTTACTCAACATTCTTGCAACGTGGTTACGATCAGTTGATCCATGATGTGGCTTTGCAAGATCTACCAGTTGTCTTTGCGATGGACCGATCAGGTTTGGTGGGTGCTGACGGCGCAACTCACGCTGGCGCATATGACATCCCTTATTTGCGTTGCATTCCGAACATGTTGTTAATGGCTCCTGCGGACGAAGCAGAGTGCCGTGATTTGCTTACCACTGCTTTCAAACAAAATCATCCATCGGCTGTGCGTTATCCACGCGGTGCTGGAGTGGGTGCAGTTGTCAGCAAAGAGCTCAAAGAATTACCGCTTGGTAAAGCTGAAATTAGGCGCACCACTTCAGGTCTTCAAGCTAAAAAAGTAGCGATTCTTGCATTTGGTACTTTGCTGTACCCAGCCCTAGATGTTGCGAATGACTTCGATGCGACAGTTGTGAACATGCGATTCATCAAGCCATTGGATGTTGATCTTGTGTGCAAAATGGCCAAAGAGCATGACTTGATTGTCACTCTGGAAGAAGGGGCTGTTGGCGGTGGAGCTGGCAGCGCTTGCTTGGAAGCCTTGTCAACAGCAGGTATAGAAGTGGCCACTTTGGTGCTTGGGTTGCCCGATAGATTCGTTGATCATGGTGACCATGCCTTGCTCATGAAGGAGTGTGGTTTGGATGCTGCAGGCATCCGCAAAGCCATTGCAAATAAGCTGGGAATTTCAGTGAAACAGCAAGCTGCGTAAAATTGCAGGACAATACGACCATGAATGACATCAACACATCTTTCCTAAAAACATCTGCCATGGCAGATGTTCAATCGTCCGTTGACCACCGCAACATCGTTATTGATCGCGTGGGTATACGTGGCGTGCGCCATCCTATTCAAGTGAAAACTGAATCAGGCGTGCAACCAAGCGTTGCCATGATTGATTTGGATGTTTTGTTGCCTGCTGATAAAAAGGGCACGCACATGTCCCGATTCATCGCTTTGTTGCAAGACAGTCATGCGCCTTTGAATGCCCAAGAAATGCGTTCGATGATTGGCAAAATGTTGCCATTGCTCGAAGCGCAGGCTGGCCAGATTTCTCTTAAGTACACTCATTTCATCAATAAAACAGCGCCTATCTCAGGTGTGCAGAGTTTGCTTGATTACGATGTGACTTGGGTTGCCAACGCTAAAAATGTGAATGGTCAGGTTGAAGTGGATTTGAAATTACAGGCTGTTGTGCCTGTCACAAGCTTGTGCCCATGCTCAAAAGAAATTTCTGAATATGGTGCCCATAACCAACGCTCACATGTCACGATGAATGTGACTTTACAAAAAGACATTGATTTAAGTATTGAAGATTTGGTCAGAATCGCAGAAGCAGAAGCTTCATGCGAATTGTGGGGCTTGCTCAAGCGCCCAGATGAAAAGTATGTGACCGAGAGAGCTTATGACAATCCAAAGTTCGTTGAAGACTTGGTGCGTGATGTGGCTGGTCGCTTAAAAGCTGATACAAGAATCAAATCGTTTGTTGTTGAAGCTGAAAACTTTGAATCGATTCACAATCACAGTGCTTACGCCTTGATTCAGTCAGACTAAATCATCCAGAGGCCATCTAGGCTTCACATCAAATCCCCAATCTTTGGTAGCAAGTTGGGGATTTTTCTTTAGACGCATGGCCCCAGCAAAGGCAATCATGGCACCGTTGTCGGTGCATAAATGCATGGGTGGGTAATGAACTGAAAATCCTTCTTTAGCGCAAGACCGCCCCAAGGATTCTCTGAGTTGTTCGTTGGCACCAACTCCACCAGCCACCACCAAAGTTGTTAATCCAGTTTGCTTTAAAGCATTAATTGATTTACTGACCAGGACTTCAACGATCGCATCAACAAATCCTCTGGCCACATCAGCTTTGGCGGAGTCACTTAATGGACCATCATTAGCAATGGTCAATTTTTTAACTTGGGTCAGCACCGATGTTTTTAAACCTGCAAATGAAAAATCCAAATCACCAGAGTGTTTCATGGGTCTAGGAAATTGATGAGTGCTTGGATTGCCAGCTTTAGCTAAATTTGAAACAGCCGGCCCACCTGGGTAACTCAAGCCCAACATCTTGGCGGTTTTATCAAAGGCTTCGCCCGCTGCATCGTCGAGGGTTTCACCAAGGATCGAATATTCGCCCACCCCAGTGACTTTCATGAGTTGAGTGTGCCCGCCTGAGACCAATAAGGCCACAAATGGGAACTGAATATTGGCATCATCGGCCAATAGGGGGGAAAGTAGGTGACCTTCCAGGTGGTGAATGCCCAAAACGGGTTTATTCAGGGCCAGGGCCATGCCTTTTGCCACGGATGCGCCGACCAAAAGGGCTCCAGCCAAGCCTGGACCTTGGGTAAAAGCGATCGCATCGATGTCGTTGATACCCCCAGGAGTTTCTTTAAGTACTTGATTTATAAGTGGTATTATTCTTTTGATGTGATCTCGAGAGGCTAATTCGGGTACCACGCCACCATAATCAATGTGCATCGCGATTTGTGAGTACAGGGCTTGGCCTAATAAGCCCATCCCAGCAGGCTTCCCGGCCTCCCAGGGGGCTGTATCGACAATTGCCACGCCTGTTTCATCACAAGAAGTTTCTATACCAAGTACTCGCATGACTGTATTTTGCCGTGCTACAATCTCGTTTTACAGTTTTTTCTGACTTTTTTTTCAGATCCTATTTAGAGAATTACAGCATGACAACAATCCGCTTACGCGAAAACGAACCTTTTGAAGTAGCACTGCGCCGTTTCAAGCGCACCATCGAGAAGAACGGTCTTTTGACTGAGTTACGTGCTCGTGAGTTCTACGAAAAGCCAACAGCTGAGCGCAAGCGCTTGAAAGCTGCTGCTGCTAAACGCCATTACAAGCGTATTCGCAGCCAGATGTTGCCTAAGAAAATGTATTAATTTTTTCTCAGGCTGGATTTCTAGCCTTGGGATAAGACAAACCCACTGACGGTTATCCCGCAGTGGGTTTTTTCATTTGAGGAGTAAAGATGAGCTTAAAAGAACAAATCACAGAAGATATGAAAAATGCCATGCGTGCAAAAGACACCGCGCGCCTGGGAACCATTCGTTTGTTGCTGGCTGCTATGAAGCAAAAAGAAGTGGATGAGCGCATTGAATTGGATGATGGCGCAGTGATTGCCATCATTGAAAAACTGATCAAGCAACGCAAAGACTCTATTTCTCAATTTCAGGCGGCTAAGCGTGATGATTTGGTGGCGATTGAAAATGCTGAATTGATTGTTTTACAGGCTTATATGCCAGAGCAAATGTCTGAGGCTGAAGTGGCCGCAGTGGTTGCAAAAGCAGTGGCAGAAGTTGGTGCAACTGGCCCGCAAGACATGGGCAAGGTCATGGGTCTTGTTAAGTCACAATTGGCAGGTAAAGCCGACATGGGTGTTGTTTCTGCTCAAGTGAAAGCTGCTTTAACAAAATAAAGAATTACCCTAGACTAGCAACATGATTCCTCAATCCTTCATTGCTGATTTATTAAATCGCATCGATATCGTCGAGGTTGTTGGACGTCATGTGACATTGAAAAAAGCGGGCGCCAACTTTCAGGGTTTGTGTCCGTTTCATAACGAGAAGTCTCCATCATTCAGCGTTTCACCAACCAAACAGTTTTATCACTGCTTTGGTTGTGGAGCTCATGGCTCTGCCATCAGCTTTCTCATGGAGCATTCAGGTCTGACCTATGTGGATTCGATTGAAGAGCTAGCAAGATCTGCTGGCTTGACCGTGCCACGTGAAGAGCGCAGACCTCAAGACCTCGCCAAACAACAGCAAGCAATTGCTCTGAGTGAAGTGATGTCACCGGCTGCTGATTGGTACAAGCAACAACTAAAACAAAACACACGCGCCATTGATTACCTAAAAGGCCGTGGCTTGAGTGGAGAAATCGCGAAACGATTTAACTTGGGTTACGCACCAGAATCTTGGCAAGGATTGGAAGCTGTTTTTGGCTCCTATTCTCAAGACCCAATCGCCAATGTTTTGGTTGAAGCCGGATTGATTATTCAGTCTGAAGCGAAACGCTATGATCGCTTTCGTGATCGAATCATGTTCCCGATTCGCAACCCCAAGGGGCAGGTGATTGCTTTTGGTGGCCGTATCTTGGATGCGGGTGAGCCTAAATATTTAAATTCTCCAGAGACACCACTGTTTTCTAAAGGCAATACTTTGTATGGCTTATTTGAAGCACGGCAAGCCATCAGAGATAAGGGTTATGTGATTGTTTGTGAAGGCTACATGGATGTGGTGGCGCTCGCTCAATTAGGCTTTGCCAATGGTGTGGCTACTTTGGGTACAGCATGTACGGCCAATCACGTCAGAGCTTTGATGCGCCAAACTGATCGCATCATTTTTTCTTTCGACGGCGATGCTGCAGGTCAGCGAGCTGCGAAGAGAGCGCTTGAAGCTTGTTTGCCAATGATGGCAGATGACAAAGAAATTAAATTCTTGTTTTTACCAACTGAGCACGACCCGGACAGTTTTGTCAGAGAGCGTGGTGCTCCAATGTTTGAAGAAGCCATTCGCCAAGCGATGCCGCTATCTTCATTTTTGATTCAAGTGGCCAATGAGGGGCATGATTGGAATACGCCCGAAGGTAGAGCGCAAACGCAACACACAGCCAAGCCACTCTTATTGTCGATGCCTGCGATTGCGCTGAGAGCTCAATTGATCCGTGAGTTGGCGCAAAGAATTGGTATCACTCCAGCAGAGCTCGAATCATTTTGCGGATTCAAACCTGTTGTAGAGCCAAAACAAATGACACCGGTCAGCAACAACGGAAATGATAAATACATGAGTGCTGGCTCTAATGGTAAAAAACCATGGACCAAGAAGACACCTATTTCATCTGGACCTCCACCCACGGCGCCGACAGATTTGGCAGAGCAAATTCTAAGAATTCTTTTGCAATTCCCATTCTTTGCCAGAACGCTTGAGCCTGAAGCTAAGCGTTTGATTTTGGGTGCTGCTCAAAAAAGATCGGAGAAAGCCATGGCATTGATGGCAGATTTGATTTTCCAGTGTGAGCAAATGCCATCAAATGTTGGTTTTGCGGTATTTCAGGAGCAATTGGATAGGGCGCCTTTGGCGAAGTCCTATGCCATCCTGCGAGAAAGAATCATGCAAAGTGATTTAACCGAAGATATTGCAAAAGAAGACTTTTACAGCACCTTGAAAAAATTGGAACATATTGATTTAAAGGATCAAATGACCGAGATTGCAGCCAGAATAGCTGCTGGTCAAACCCAGGAAGGTGATGTTGAGCGCTATCGTCAATTAATGACAAAACTCAAATAATCTGGAAAAACTCTAACTCAACGACTATAATACAAGGTTTCCGAATTTCTAATGAAATTCAATAAGTTAGCAGTTCTGTAACTTCTTAGTCTATTAAAGTGAGTGAGTACTAACATTATGCCAGCATCTAAAGCCAAAAAAGTTATTCCTAAGGCAACCCCTAAAAAAGCAAGTGCAAAGCCGGTAGCTAAGAAGCCAGCACCTAAAAAAGCGGTAGCTAAGCCTGTCGCCAAAAAAACAACACCTAAACCATCTGCTAAGCCAGTTGCTAAAAAAGTAGCTAAGTCACCAGCTAAGCCAGTACCTAAAAAAGCAGTTGCTAAGCCTGTGGCTAAAAAGCCAGTAGCCAAACCAGTGGCCAAGAAACCTGTGGCTAAAAAAGCAGCAGTAAAGCCTGTGGCTAAAAAACCTGTCAAAGCGGTTGCAAAGCCAGCTGCTAAAAAAGCGGTAGCAAAGCCTGTGGCTAAAAAAGTAGTTGCTAAGGTTCCAGCTAAAGCAGAGAAACCAGCAAAAGTTGCGGTTAAGACAGCAAAAGAATTAAAAGAAGAGGCCAAGTTAGCCAAAGCTTTGGCTAAAGAATTAGCAAAAGCAGAAAAACAAAAAGGCAAAAAAGTTAAAGAAGACGGAGCGACTTTAGAAGTTGCCACTGATGAGAATGGTGAGCCAGTTAAAAAGACACGTGGCCGTAAACCAAAGCCAGTGGAGCCAGTTGATCCAAATGTGGATAACCGCACAGACCGTCAAAAAGCACGTGATCGCAAAGCAAAAGAAAAAGCATTGTTGCAGGAGTTCAATGCCCAGAAATTAGGCAGTGAAGAACAGCAAGAGTTGCGCCGCGCCCGCTTGAAGCATTTGATCAAGATGGGTAAGTCACGCGGCTACTTAACGCATGGCGAAATCAATGACGTGATGTCAGATGAAATCTCAGATTCTGATTCATTGGAAACATTGATCAGCTTGTTGAGCGACATCAGCATCACTGTTTACGAACAAGCGCCTGATGCAGAAACATTGTTGTTGAATGAGAACGCACCATCTGCCACAACCGAAGAAGAAGCCGAAGAAGAAGCAGAAGCAGCTTTATCAACTGTTGACTCTGAGTTTGGTAGAACCACTGACCCAGTTCGTATGTACATGCGTGAAATGGGCACGGTTGATCTTTTGACTCGCGAAGGCGAGATCGTGATTGCCAAGAAAATTGAAGCCGGTCTTAAAGAGATGGTGATGGCTTTGTCGGCTTGTCCTGTGACCATTATTGAGATTTTGGACAACGTCAAGAAAATTGAAGAAGGCACGATGGAGATCGATGAGTTTGTCGATGGTTTGGTTGATCCAAACGCAGAAGACATTCCAATGACTGCCGTTGAAGAAGAAGAGCCTCTTGAAGATGAAGAAGGTGAAGAGGGTGAAGATGAAGGTGGCGGTGGCGGTGGTGGTAATACTGCATCAGCCAAACAGCTTGAAGAATTAAAGCAGCTTTCTTTGGTTAAATTCGTGGTGATTCGCAATCAATTTGAAAAGATGCGCAAAGCTCACGAGAAAGAAGGCTACAACTCACCTGGCTACAAAAAAGCACAAGAAGCGATTCGTAATGAATTGATGGGATTCCGCTTAACGGCCAAGTCTGTAGAGAAACTATGTGACACGATGCGCAAGCAAGTTGATCAAGTGTGGGCGTTGGAGCGCAGCTTGGTTCGAGTACTTGTTGATAAAGTGGGTGTGCCACGTGGTGAAGTGCTAGCAGGTTTACCGAAACAAGCCTTGAATTTAAAGTGGTCTTCAATCTTGCTCAAAGATGCCAAGTCTTATGCAGCGATTCTTGAAAGAAACGTCCCTGCAATTCAAGAAATTCAACAAAAGTTGATTGATATTCAAAATAACGTGGTCTTGCCACTTCCAGAATTAAAAGAAGTGAACAAGAAGATGAACGAGGGCGAAAAACGTGCTCGTGCAGCCAAACGTGAAATGACAGTTGCCAACTTGCGTTTGGTGATTTCGATCGCTAAAAAATACACCAACCGTGGTTTGCAGTTCTTGGATTTGATCCAAGAGGGCAACATTGGTTTGATGAAGGCGGTGGATAAGTTTGAATACCGCCGTGGTTACAAGTTCTCAACCTATGCAACATGGTGGATTCGTCAGGCGATCACGCGTTCAATCGCTGACCAGGCCCGCACAATCCGTATCCCTGTTCATATGATTGAAACCATCAACAAGATGAACCGTATCAGCCGTCAAATTTTGCAAGAGACAGGTGTTGAGCCTGATGCTGCAACATTGGCGTTGAAGATGGAGATCCCAGAAGACAAGATTCGCAAGATCATGAAGATCGCCAAAGAACCTATCTCAATGGAAACTCCAATTGGTGATGATGCAGATTCAAACTTGGGTGACTTCATTGAAGACACTAATACATTGGCTCCGCAAGAAGCAGCTTTGCATGACTCGATGCGTGATGTGGTTAAGGATATCCTTGATTCATTGACACCGCGTGAAGCCAAAGTATTGAGAATGCGTTTTGGTATTGAGATGAGCACTGACCACACTTTGGAAGAAGTGGGTAAGCAGTTTGACGTTACACGCGAGCGTATTCGTCAAATAGAAGCAAAAGCTTTGCGTAAAATGCGTCATCCAAGCAGAAGCGACAAACTCAAGAGCTTCTTAGAGGAAGATTAATCCATACGGGCCCTTAGCTCAGTTGGTTAGAGCAGAGGACTC
>JBDLUD010000052.1:0-9614 GCA_039805465.1 Pseudomonadota bacterium | reverse complement strand
ATCAAAAGCATCCACCATCGGTGCAATGTTGATTTCATCGTATTGCACACCCAAGTTATCGGCCATTTGCTTGGCATCAATCCAAGAGATGTCAGCGGTGTAGCGAGAAGGCATCATCACTGCGCGAACTTTGTCGGCGCCCAGTGCGTCAACGGCAATCGCCAAGACCAAGGCTGAATCAACGCCACCCGATAAACCAATGATGGCACCTGGAAAGCCATTTTTATTCAAATAATCTTTAACGCCCAACACCAAGGCGTCATAGACTTGCGCCTCCATCGAAGTTGCCGGACTGATGGTATTTTTTACCAAGTCCTTGATGGCAGAATCTTGCTTAAATTCAATCAATGACAAACACTCTTTGAAGTGAGGCAAGCTCAAAGCAAGCTCACCTGACTTATTCAAAGCAAAAGAAGCGCCATCAAAAACCAATTCGTCTTGTCCACCAACGGCATTCAAATAAACCAAAGGCAAGCCAGTTTCTAAAACAATCGACTTGATCACTTGTTGACGTAGCTCTTGTTTTTCTAAATGGTAAGGCGATGCGTTAGATACGATCAAGAGTTCTGCTCCTGCGTGCTTGGCTTGGGCTGCTGGGCCGCTGTGCCATGCATCTTCACAAATCAGGATACCTACTTTTGTGCCATCAATATCAATCACACAAGCGTTGTTGCCTGGCTCAAAATATCTCACCTCATCAAAGACTTCATGATTCGGTAATTTTTGTTTGGCGTAAGAAGCAATCACTTTGCCGCCAAACAAAATACTGGCCATGTTTTGCAAGCCAGCTGATGTTCTTTGGGGGTGGCCCACCAATACCCTCAAATTGGGGTAGATGGCCAAGGCTTCGGCCAATTGTTTTAATTGCTGATCAACGGCTTGGATGAATGCATCTCTTAGCAGTAAATCTTCAGGTGGATAACCCGTGAGAGATAACTCCGGCGTCACCAGTAATTTGGCATCCTTGGCAGCAGAACTTTTTGCAGCATCAAGGATCAGCTGCGCGTTCTTGGCTAGATCACCAAGAACGGGGTTTGATTGGGATAGGGCAATAAAAAACGGAGGCATGAGAAACATTATCCCATTGCCTCCGCTTGGCGTCAGAAGACTGATTATTTAGTCTTGTTGTAACGCTCTACGCTGTCCATGATTTCTTTCTTGGCAGCATCAATACCTTCCCAACCCTTCACTTTTACCCACTTACCTTTTTCAAGGTCTTTGTAGTGCTCAAAGAAGTGCTGAATCTGTTGAGTTACCAATGGGTTCAAGTCTTCCATTTTCTGGATATCAGCGTACATTGGCAAAATCTTTTCAGTTGGCACAGCCAATAACTTAGCGTCGCCACCTGACTCATCATCCATGTGCAACACGCCTAGAGCACGGCAAGTGATCACAACACCTGGTGGAATTGGGAATGGAGTCAAAACCAATACGTCGGCAGGATCTCCGTCATCAGACAATGTTTGAGGGATATAGCCATAGTTGCATGGGTAATGCATGGCTGTGCCCATGAAACGATCCACAAATACCGCGCCAGACTCCTTGTCCACTTCGTACTTCACAGGGTCTGAATTCATCGGAATTTCAATGATGACATTGAACTGATCTGGGATCTTTGATCCTGGTTGAACGTTGTTTAAGCTCATTTTTTCTCCATACAATACATTTAGTTGGGATGAATCTTAGCAAAGCAAACCATCACTATCCTGACGGCTCATTTATGCAGTGCAGCAATAAAACCGAAAGTATGGCATAATCCTTCTTGTAGTATGAAACATCGCCCCCAGCCAGAGTTCTGATTTAGAGAACATCATGCCTTTTTGTTTGTCTGTTGGTCGATGCCTTAATTGACCAAACCACAGAAAGGACATCCCTCTTTAGGGATGTGCGCGACTATGACTATTAGTTTTAAAGAACTGGGCTTAGCCCAACCCCTCCTTCAAGCAACTGAAGCTCTTGGCTATACACAGGCTACTCCTGTACAAGAAAAAGTGATCCCTGCTGCCTTAATCGGTGGCGACTGGATGGTGAGCAGCCAAACAGGTAGTGGAAAAACAGCTGCCTTCTTATTGCCTTTATTGAATCAATTACTAGCGGCCAATCCAAACGGTAAACCTGTTCCAGGTCGTGCTGAGCCACAAGTATTGGTTTTATGCCCAACACGCGAACTTGCACAGCAAGTAACTGCAGACGCCATCAATTTGGTGAAGTTTGCTCGCGGTATCCGCATTGCAACCATCATGGGTGGCATGCCTTACGGTAAACAAATTTCTCAGATCAAGGGTGCTAACTTAGTTGTTGCAACACCTGGTCGTTTATTGGACTTGAGCAACAGCCGCGCCATTCGCTTAGATAAAGTGAAATGCATGATTGTTGACGAAGCTGACCGCATGTTGGATCTTGGTTTCCAAGACGACATCGAAGCCATCCATCAATTATGTTCAGACCGTGGTCAAACATTGATGTTCTCAGCAACATTTGCTCCGCGCATCATGCAATTGGCCACAAGCCTCATGAACAATCCTGGTCGTATTGAATTGGCCAGTGCTCATGACAAACATGAAAACATTTCTCAGACATTGCATTGGGCTGACAGCGTTGCTCACAAGCATAAATTGTTGAGCCACTGGTTATCAGACCCAACCATGGAGCAAGCCGTTGTATTTGCTAGCACTCAAGTAGATAGCGAATCAATTGCTGATTCATTGCGCGCCGATGGACACGAAGCAACAGCACTTCACGGTGCAATGCCTCAAGCAGTTCGTAATCGTCGCTTGCAATCATTGCGCAAAGGTCAAACTCGTATCTTGGTAGCAACTGATGTGGCTGCTCGCGGTATCGACGTTCCAACCATCACGCACGTGATCAACTTTGGCTTACCAATGAAAGCTGAAGATTATGTTCACCGCATTGGTCGTACAGGCCGTGCTGGTCGCAGTGGTGTCGCCATCACTTTGGCTGAACATCGCGATCGCTCAAAGATTCGTGCCATTGAACAGTACACACAACAGCCATTACAAGCTGAAGTGATTCCTGGACTTGAGCCACAAGAAAAATCACGCAAGCCATCACACCGTCCAGGTGCTGGTCGCCCAGGTCGATCTTTTGGTGGTAAAGGTGCAAGCAATGCTTCTAACCGTCAAGGACAAAGTTTCGGCCAAGGTCAAGGCGAAGGTAAGACATTCAAGCAAAACCATTTTGCAAAGCCAGCTGGTCCTAAGTTTGCTGGTTCAGGCAAGCCTTCTTCAGGTCCTAAATTTGGCGGCGGCAATAAACCATCAGGTCAAAAGCGCTCATTTGCTTAAATGAAAAAGCTTCGCCAGTCTTGGTTGAATCTTGACCACACGGTGCTGCATGCAGCACCGTTGGTCTGGCAAGACTGGTTAAGCAACCCTCATTCCCTCACACAACTCATTGCAGAAAAAACTCAATCAGCAGTCACGGTTGAAGTTTTAAGCGATTGCAGGCAAAGCCTGTTAGATGACGAAACGGCTTTATTTGGCCAATCCATTCGTCGCTGCCGTATCCGAGAAGTCTATCTATGCGTGAACAACGTTCCTGTTGTTTTTGCGCGCAGCGTTTTACCCACCAGCAGCTCCACAGGTATCAACCGTGATGTTTTACAGCTTGGCAGTAAACCTTTGGGTGAAGTGCTTTTCAAAAAAGGGGCGGCGCCCATTCTATTGCGAGAAATAACTGAAATACCTGGCTTAGGCTGGGGAAGAAGAAGCCTCTACCAACTGAGAGGCCACCCTATTCTGATCAGTGAATTCTTCTTGCCTGAATTACTTGATCAAATCAAATAAAAGAACGACGAACAAGAAAAAAGAAAAAGAATAAAAAAAGCTGCCTTCGTTTCCTAAGGCAGCTTTTTTAAAAACTTGTTTTGATTACAGAACGTAACCGATGTGCGCAGCAGCTAGAGCGAACAAAATTGCTAAACATGTAGCAGCGGCCAACATCACGATCAAAGTGATGATTTTTTGGTTGATTTCTTCTTTACTTTCCTTGTGCCATTCGTTCATTTAAAGCTCCCTGATCAAATAATTAGCTATGACCCGTATTATCCATGAAAAAGCTTCTTTATTTGATATTTATCAAATTTCGTATCTCATTAATCACTTCTGAGGGTGTCAGGCCGATGGGGCCAATCCCTTGATTTAAAAGGCTATCGGCAGCAGCAGCATGAAGCTCTACAGCCAAGCAAGCTGCCTCAAAAGGATTGATGTGATGACGAATCCCCTGGCTCACGATGGCTGCAATCACCCCAGTCAAGACATCCCCCATGCCAGCAACACCCATACCAGGGTGACCCTTGAGACACATCTGAGTTGCTTCATTTAAATGAGGAGCTAAATATGGAGCTTTGATCAATGTGTTTTGCCCTTTAAGAACAACAATCGCACCCGTTAAAGTGACCAGTTGATCAATGGCCAATGGACGGTTCATTTGTATCTGATCCGTTGTGGTGTTCAGCAATCTTGCAGCCTCACCTGGATGAGGCGTTATCACAGTGCTCATTGATGATCGATGCTTGAGCTGCTTGAGGAGTTCAGGATCAGTGGCGATTAAATTAAGGCCATCAGCATCGATGATCAATAAAGCGGATGACTGTAATGCTTGGCTCAATAAATCATGGGCTTGTGCACTCTGCCCCAAACCAGGGCCAATCGCTAAAACATCCGGCTGTGCCTGCTCAATCATTTCTTTTGATGCATGACTCAACATCAACTCAGGTTGATCTGAAAGCACAGCCATGGCACGTTCATCCAAAAAACCAATCATCACCCAGCCGGCTCCCGCATGAAGTGCCGCTCGACCAGATAGCAACACAGAGCCCGCCATCCCACTGGCACCCCCGATGATCAAAACCTTGCCAGCATGGCCTTTGTGCTCATGGGGCTGCCGAATGAGGCGGCTCAGAAGATGAAGGGAGTTGAGTTCTTGAGGATTCATGGATTTTTATTGAGTCTATACTCAAGACTACAACAAAAAAAAGGGGTCAACAATGAATTTGCATTTGTATTACTGCCCAGGAACTTGTTCATTTGTTCCTCACGCACTGCTTGAGTTAGTCAAAGAAAGCAATGGTCAAGATTTTGCATCAACCATGATCACATTGCGCAATGGCGAACACTTAAAACCTGAATACCAGGCAATCAATCCAAGAAGCCAAGTGCCTGCCTTGATTGTTGATGGTCAATTGGTGACACAAGTCGTAGCCATTGCCAACTTCTTGAACGAAACATTCCCAGAAGCCAAGATTTTCCCGAGCACCCCAATGGAAAAAGCGCAAGCCCTATCAATGCTTGCATGGATGAACAACACAGTTCACCCCACCTTCACCAGAGTTTTTAAATCTGAGCGCTTTGGTGATGAAGTAGGCAAAGAGAGTGTTAAAGCAATGGCGCTTGAGTTGTACAAAACTCAATTATTAGAAATTGATAAATTAGTAGCCGATGGCCGCAATTTTATTTGTGGTCAGCAACTGAGTCCTGCTGATCTTTACGCTGTTACTTTTATTCGTTGGGCAGGCATGGCTGGCATCAACCCAGCCAACTACCCACAGTACCAACGTTATGCAGCAGCAGTCGCCGCTCTACCAGCGGTAGCACGCATCATGACCAAAGAAGGTATTAACTTAAATACTTATGTTGGAAACTGACTTAGTAAATCACTAACTTAGCAAACAACTAAATTTGTAAATAAGTTTGTTCGATAGTTTTTAAATCATACATCTAGGCCCGAACTCTGAGTTATTAGGATTTGGGTCTAGACCATTTTCTGAGCAGTAAAGCATTACCCACCACACTCACACTCGATGCTGCCATCGCCGCTCCGGCAATCATGGGCGTTAGATAACCCAATGCAGCCAGTGGAATACCAATCAAGTTATAAACAAAAGCCCAGAACAAGTTTTGTTTGATTTTCTGCCAGGTTTTAATCGAGATCTCAATTGCATCAGGCACCAAAGCAGGATCACCTCGCATCAGAGTGATACTCGCTGCATGCATGGCAATGTCTGTTCCAGTTGATACCGCAATACCAACGTCTGCGACTGCAAGAGCTGGTGCATCGTTCACCCCGTCACCCACCATCGCCACATAACTGCGTCCATTGATGGTCTTCAAGGACTGAATGATCGCCGCTTTTTCAGCGGGCAAAACTTCTGCATAAATTTCATCAATGCCAATCTTCTGCGCCAGTAAATTAGCGACCAATTGGTTATCTCCTGAAATCATGATGGTTTTAATCTTCATTGATTTGAGGCGCTGAATTGCCTCACTCACATGTGGCTTTAACTCATCCCCAAATGAATAGAGGGCCAAGATCTGATGATTTGATGAGTTTGTCACATCTACCAAACAAGACACACTGTGACCAAGATTTAACTCTTTAGATGCGGCCTGCTGAATTTGATCTGAAGCACCTTCCTTGATAGCATGAAAACTCACAAAGGCAATTTTTTTACCTTGATAAGAGCCACTCAAACATTGGCCCTCAATGCCCTTACCGACATTTGCAAGCACGGTGGTGTAGTTTTCTGCATTCACTTGATGATGCAGGCCAAACTGAATCATGGCCTTTGCCAAAGGATGCTCACTGCCCATTTGCAAACCCATAGCCAAGCCATGAATTTGCTGATCATCTGAAGCACTGAAGTTAGTAAAATTTTTCACACTGGGCTTGCCCAGCGTCAACGTGCCAGTTTTATCAAATGCCACAAAATTGATGCGGTGAGCCAATTCAAGAGCTTCTGCATCTTTGATCAAAATACCAAGCTTTGCTGCAACCCCTGTGCCAGCCATGATGGCCACAGGTGTGGCCAAGCCCAAAGCACACGGGCAAGCAATCACCAGAATTGCCACTTAATACAATAAGGCATCATGTGAATCATTCAGAATCAATGCATGAACTAAAAAATTGATTGCTGCAATCAAAACCACCGCGGGCACAAACCAAGCACTGATCTGATCAACCAAACGTTGTATGGGGGCTTTTTCTGCTTGGGCATTTTCAACCAAAGCAATCATCTTGGCCAAGACACTTGTTTCACCAATACCCGTTGCTTGAATGATCAATCGTCCTGATCCATTCAAAGACCCACCAATCACCGATGAACCTTTTTCTTTTTCAAGTAACTTTGATTCGCCCGTCAACATCGATTCATCAACTTCACTGAGGCCCTCGATGACCAAGCCATCCACAGGCATGCGCTCACCCGGCAATACCAAGACCCAATCACCCGGCAGGATTTGTGCAATGGATAAATGTTCATAATCCAATTGGTTTAAATCATGCTGGCGCAAGAGCTTGGCTTGATCAGGCCACAAAGACTGTAAAGCCGTGATGGCTGCAGTGGTTTCTTTTTTCGCTCTGGCTTCTAAGTACTTACCCAACATCACCAATGAAATGACCACTGCAGAACTTTCAAAATAAAGTTCATGTGGTTCATAAGCCCTACCCCAGTCAGACAGATACCAGGTGTAAATACTCAAACCATAAGCAGCCGTGGTGCCAAGCGCCACCAACAAGTCCATATTGCCAGAACCCATGCGCAGAGCCTTAAAGCCCGCCACGTAAAAACGAGAACCCAAAATAAATTGCACAGGAGTGGCTAACAAGAACTGGACCCAAGCTGGCAACATCCAATGAACCCCAAAAGGCATGATCAACATGGGGGCAAGTAATGGAAGAGACAAGGCGATGGCCAAGATCACTGCGCCTTTACCATGCAAGTCGATGATGTTTGTAGGAGCGGTACTTGCTTGTGCGCGACTGAACACACTCGCTTCAAAGCCAGTTTTCTCAACAGCAGCAATCAAAAGATCAGTGATGAGTTGCGGTTCTTGATTGACTCTGATTTGAGCCTTTTCAGTTGCTAAATTAACGCTGGCAGCATCAACCCCAGCAACTTTTGATAATGATTTCTCAAGCCTAGCCACACATGAGGCACACGTCATGCCGCGAATGTTTAAGGTGACTAATTGACTCATACGCTCCATAATGGAATAAGTTAAGATTTATATATATTGTCCTCCTTATATTAGGAAACCACAAAAAATATGACATTCATTTTTACCGTTAAAGGCATGAACTGCGGTCATTGCACTCAGGCCATCACAAAAGCCATTGCGGGACTTGATCCTCAAGCAATGGTTCATACAGACATCCCTCAGCAAACAGTTGCAGTGACAAGTGACCTTGATCGTGAAACATTGAGCGAGGCCATTGTTGATGCTGGCTACGATATTGTGGCGGTCGCTTAATGGATATTGCAAACATCATTCAGACGGTCGCTATTTATGCGATACCTGTCATTTTTGCCATTACTCTGCACGAAGCTGCGCACGGTTATGCGGCCAAACTACTGGGTGACAACACCGCCTACGCCCTAGGCAGAGTGACTCTGAACCCGGTCAAGCACATTGATCCAATGGGCACAATCGCTGTTCCGCTATTGCTGTACTTTGCCACTGCAGGCACTTTCTTGTTTGGTTACGCTAAACCAGTGCCAGTTCGCTTTGGTAATTTAAGACATCCTAAAAAGGACATGATTTGGGTGGCTTTGGCTGGCCCAGGCTCCAATTTGATTCAGGCAATTTTTTGGGCCATCATTTATCTGCTTTTGGTCAAGGCATCACTCACCGAGCGTTTCTTTTTAGAAATGTGTCAGGCCGGTGTATTGGTGAACGTGGTGATGTTTGCCTTTAATTTATTTCCTCTTCCACCATTAGACGGTGGAAGAATTTTAGTGGGTGTGTTACCGTGGAAACAAGCTGCGATGGTCTCAAGAATTGAACCTTGGGGCTTTTTCATTGTTTTAGGTCTGGTGGTGACTGGCGTGATCAGTACACTTTGGATGCGGCCAGTGATGTCCGCAACTTACTGGCTCTTAGATGCATTACTTGTTCCACTTCGTTTCATTTTTTAATAACTGAGGAGAAACTCATGAAACAACCAATTTTAGTAGCAGGTGTATTGCTTTCACTATTAGCACCTGGCATGGCTCATGCGCAATTTGCCAAAACTGAAGACGCCATCAAATATCGTGCAGCAACTTTTGTGGTGATGGGCAACCATTTCTCCAGAATTGGTGCTGTTGTTAAAGGTGAAAAGCCTTTTGATAAAAATGAAGTTGCTGCAAATGCTGCAGTGGTTGCTAGCTTGGCTCATTTACCATGGCAAGCATTTGGTCCAGGCACAGAAGGTGGTAAATCACTGCCTGAAATCTGGAAAGAAATGGATAAGTTCAAAGCTGGTGGCGAGAAAATGCAAAAGGCTGTGGCTGAACTGAACACAGCTGCTAAGTCTGGTGATTTAGAGACGATTAAAAAAGCATTTGGCGAAGCAGGTAAATCTTGCAAAGCCTGCCACGATAATTATCGTAAGAAGTAATACATGATCAAAGCGATGGCAATCAATAGTGCCATCGCTTTGAGTCTGACCTTTGAGTCATCCTGAACCAAAGGTGCAGCATCTGCCCATTCTTTATCACCCGTGATCATGGCAGAGATGAGATTGATTCTCTTGGCATATTTGTAATACAGAATCGCTCCAATATGTACACCCACCAAAGCCAGAAGTACCCATTCATTCAAACGATGGAATGA
>JBDLUD010000051.1:0-10430 GCA_039805465.1 Pseudomonadota bacterium | reverse complement strand
CTGTTTCTAATTCTGTAATACACGCTCGCGCTACTTGTTCAAACTTTCTACGTGTATGCGTAAGACCTAGTCGTTCTCTAAATCTAGCTTCGTCATAAATCTCGCCAGCCACGCGCATCGCATAGTCTAAGTTGTAGTGTCGTGTTGAAACACTGTGCCATTGTCTGTCATATAACTTAAAGCGAGCTTGCCATACTTTGCTATTAGGTCGCTTATATAAAACTACTTCGCCATCACGTAGATGCACTAAGTTAGGGTGCGTGTTTGGTAAAGCAGTTCGTACAGAATTGTTTATGAAAGACTGGTGTGAATGCTGCGGTAAAGCAGAGGAGTATTTTTTAACTTTGCTATGCATACGCACAAGCGTAATTTCTTCATACACATCAGAGCAATCTATATTTTGAGGTGTAGAAGCACTACATACGCTTTTAGGCTATGGTTGGGTTGCTTACGGTATAAGGCTTCTAGCGGAGCACTAGCGGAGAATGAAGTACGCTAAAGAAAAGTTGGCACTACCTACTCAGTCGGTAGAGCAGAGGATTGAAAATCCTTGTGTCGGTGGTTCGATTCCGCCCCGGGCCACCAAGATTCTATAAACCACCTTCGGGTGGTTTTTTCGTTTGAACGCTGGCAGAGCTTGTACCTGTGATCGCCCATGCCGTATTAAATGACATTGTTAATGTTCTTTAGTACCATGCAGGACATGGAATTAGCCAATCAAATATTCTTTATTGCATTTTCGCTAATTGGCTTGGGGTTATTTTTAAGTGCCCTGTATCAATATCGCGTCAGTGGGGCAAGTGGCCTCAGTATCTATTGGCCTTTGAGCGTGGGAATTTTCGCGCTGTCCTCTTTCAGCTTCGGCATTGCTTTGTGGACTCATCAGTTTTTTCTCACAATAGCAAATACCTCCTTCATTGTTTCTGTTTTTCTTCTGATATTTTTATACCGCTCTTGGAATCAGCGCGCCTTTACCAAAACCCAAGCTTTGCTTTTGTGGCTCATTCCGGTTTTTATCTCGATCTTCTATGATCACTTAAGGGTGACGCCAGATACCTTTAAGCATCGCGTGGCTTTGATCACAATCACTCAAGAGTTATTTTTAATTTGGCAAATCTGGGAATTGAGAAAGTATTACAAGGTAGACCCATCAATCGTTGTGAGGTGGTTGATTTTTTTAACCGCATTTACTTTGTTTGGGGAAATTCTTAGAACACTTTGGATACTATTTGGAAGTACCCAAACCAATTTCTTTTTGTATGCTCAAGATGCCCTCGCTTTAACCCTTTTATGGATTGGGTATGGAAGTACGATATTGGTGTACGTGGCACTCGGCAGCTTCTATTTAGAAAAACAGATTAGAAAAGAAAATCAAATTGCCAATGCCTTAAAGAGCACGACTGAAGAAAATAAAAAAATTACAGAGCTCTTAAAAGAGAAGGAGCGCCTCATCTACGGTCTTATGAAGGCCAATAAGACAGCTGCTACTGGTGCTTTGTCTGCTTCGATTGCTCATGAGCTCAATCAACCGCTTGGCGCATCTAATCTCAATATTAAGTTTCTTAAAATGAATTTAGAAAAAGGCAAGATCAATCCTGAGTTGGGTAAAGAGGTTTTAGATTCTCTAGAAGAAGACAACAGGAGGGCGGCTGCGATTGTTAAATCTCTCAGGTCAATCTTTACCGAAGTTGATTCAAATGCCCAAGAAGTTCAGTTGGGCGACTTGATTGATAAAGTATTGGACATTGTTAAGCCAGAGCTGAAGTCTAAGAATATTCAAATTCAACTTCAAGTCGATGATGGGTTGCTGGTTCGAGTAAATTCTTCTGAAATTGAGCAGGTCATATTGAATCTACTCAATAACGCAATTCAGGCTCTCGCTAATGCAGGGACACTCCAGCGCCGCATTGCTATAAATGCCACTAAGGATGAGCACTTTATCCATTTAAGTGTTTCTGACAATGGTGCGGGAGTGCCGATTGAATTTAAATCTCAGCTCTTTGAGCTTTTGAGCACAACCAAGCAGACAGGAATGGGTTTGGGTTTGTGGCTTTGTAAGCACATTGTTACAAGGTATGGCGGCTCAATCCGTTATGAGGATGCGGTTGGTGGTGGCGCTCGGTTCGTGGTGGAGTTGCCTTCAGCAGTCTAGAAATAAGTTAAACGATCTTGATCCCTGTCGATTTCACTCTGCTTCATCAAAATTTTCAAGGTGTTTTATAAAAGACGAATCGACTGCTGGAAAAGTTAAAAATATTATTAGGGCGCATAATCAAGACTCTAATCTTTATATGCAAGGTTATATAGCTCATGACAAAAGTAAAAGCATTCGGTACCCAAGACGCCACATCACCTTTAGCGTTAATGGAGATTGATCGACGCAATCCCAATCCAGATGATGTGGAAATTGAAATACTTTATTGTGGCGTGTGTCACTCTGATATTCATACTGCTAGAAACGAATGGAAGAATACTTTGTACCCATCAGTTCCTGGACATGAAATCGTAGGAAGAGTTAGATCGATTGGTAAAACGGTCAGCAAATTCAAGGTTGGTGATTTGGTTGGTGTTGGATGTATGGTTGATAGTTGTGGCAAATGTCCATCTTGCTCGGAACATGATGAGCAATATTGTGAAACGGGCTTCACAGGAACATATAACGGCCCGGTATTTGGTGGAGAAAATACCTTTGGCGGCTATTCCAAATCAATCGTTGTTAAAGAGACCTTTGTTTTAAGTATCAAACATGACGAAAAATACTTGGCCAGTGTTGCACCACTTTTATGCGCAGGTATCACGACATACTCGCCCCTTAAAAACTGGGGTGTTGGGCCAGGGAAAAAGATAGGCGTGGTTGGCTTAGGTGGTCTTGGGCATATGGCCGTCAAAATTGCTCACGCGATGGGAGCTCAGGTTGTTTTATTCACAACCTCTAAAAATAAAGTCAATGATGCTTTAAGGTTGGGCGCCAATGAGGTTTGTATTTCAACGGATGAAGATCAAATTGCTAAGTACATTAATCAATTAGATTTTATTTTGAATACGGTGGCTGCACCACATAAGCTAGATCTTTATCTTCAGCTTTTGAAAAAAGATGGAACCATGACTTTGGTTGGTGCGCCAGCTGATCCGCATCCTTCAATCGAAGTCTTCAACCTAATTTTTAAGCGAAGAAAATTAGCTGGGTCTTTAATCGGCGGTATTGCAGAAACTCAAGAGATGTTAGATTTTTGTGCTGAGCATCAAATTGTTTCCGATATTGAAATGATCGATATGTCTTACATCAATGAGTCTTATGAGCGCATTTTAAAAAGTGATGTGAAGTATCGATTCGTCATTGATATGAAGTCTTTAAGCTAAAACTGTTTTTAAGCTGCTTGATAAAAAACCACCTTCGGGTGGTTTTTTATTGCGGTGATGATTGAGTGGTTTTACCGATCTAGCTGGTGATTGAGGTGCCCAGTTTTGACGTAGATGAGCGCGCCCTCTGATTTCGTGAATGGTTTGTGGGTGCTGTACCTTGGGCTTCTGATCCATGTGCCACTTGGGTATGAGCCATGCTCATCATGAAAGACACCTTCGAGAACCAAAATCTCTTCTCCGCCCGGATGAACATGTGGATTGAAGACGGTGTTGGGGGCCCATCTGACAAGGGCTGTGCCGACGCCATCGAATTCATGTAAGGGCATGACAGAAAGGCCGGGAACCAGTCCTGGGTACCATGCGGTGTTGTTGGTGTCGATTCTGATGGTTGCAGAATCATCAGGATGAAATTGTCTTAATTTGACAAAAATCGTACAGCCTTCTTTTGAGAAAGGCGTGTGTGAACTGTTGGGTGGATTGCGCAGGTACATACCTGCCGAGTAATCACCGCTCTCATCTGAGAAAGTTCCCTCAAGCACCAATATTTCTTCTCCAGCAGCATGAGAGTGTTTTGGAAAAGAGGAGTTGGGTGCATAGCTAACAATGGTGGTTGCAATTGCAACCTCATCGCCAATACGGTCCAGCGGTTTTCTATTGACGCCAGCCATTGGCGATGGCAACCAGGGTACTTCCTGAGTATTGATCACCGCCTTTTGGCTGAAGTCTGCATTGATGTTCATGGTTAAGCTCTGAATGTGGGTAGGTGCCAATTTTTATACAAGGCAATTGCTCGAATGATGAAGATGAACATGAAAGAAATCACTGCAGCCGTGGATTCATCTAATAAATAAGTGCTCAGCAGAATATACAAACCACTTCCACCAAACGCTATGACGGCATAAGGACGATTGTCTGAGAACAGTTGAGGAATCTCTCCGCAGACAATGTCTCGCAAAGCGCCACCGAATGTTGCAGAAATAACGCCCAGCAAGATAGCCACAACCAATGGCATATCAAATTGAAGTGCAATTTGAGTGCCCAGGATGGTTGCCAAAGCAAGACCCATGGCATCAGGCAGCTGGATCATTTTTTCTGTGTAGGCAATGTGTTTGTTCTTGATGAACCAAATGCTGACAATGGTGAGTGCAATGATGACCCAAAGCCAGTAAGAGTGTTCAACCCAAAAGAAGGGTCTGCGATCCAAAAGAATGTCTCTTAATGTACCGCCACCGAACGCAGTCAAACCAGCCACAATGCTGACACCCACCAGGTCTAATTTTTTTCGTAGGCCAGCAATAAGTCCTGAGGCAGCAAACGAGAAGATTCCAATCAACTCAATGATTTCTTGAAAAAAGCTGAGGGTTGGTGTGATGAACATGACTTGATGGCTTATTTGATGTTTATTGGACGATAGAAATTTTCCTTATTATGCAGTGCGCCTGAAAATAATTCAGATAGTGATTAATATGGATAGATAAGATTAAACAAATAAATTTGCTAGGGTGAATCAATATGAAGCGTCTTCTTGGTATTCAGGGCAATGATCAGGGCCATTGGGTGGGCGATGGTTTTCCAGTGCGCACATTGTTTTTCTATCAGCAACTCGGTAAGGAGATGAGCCCATTTTTGATGTTAGATTTAGCGGGTCCAACCGAGTTTCCTGCAACGACTGAGCGCAAGGGCGTTGGCACTCATCCTCACCGTGGTTTTGAGACTGTCACGATTGTTTATGAAGGAGAGGTTTCGCACAAAGATTCAACGGGTCAAGGCGGAACGATTGGTCCTGGAGAGGTCCAGTGGATGACTGCTGGATCAGGCATTCTTCATCAAGAATTTCATTCTGATGACTTTGCTAAACGAGGTGGCGCCTTTCAAATGGTTCAGCTGTGGGTCAATTTGCCAGCAAAACACAAGATGACCGCACCAGCTTATCAAGCAATCTTAAGTCCGAGCATTCCCGAGATTGAATTAGCAAACTCAAGCGGATCGATCCGAGTGATTGCTGGCGAGTATGAAGGACGAGTGGGCCCTGCAAAAACTTTTACCCCCATGAATGTGTTTGATATTCGTTTGAAAAAAGACGAAGAACTTGTTTTACCAGCAATCGATGGTTGGAACACTTCGGTGGTTGTTTTGCGCGGTGCTTTAGAAAGTGCCGGTGAGCGTGGTGCGGTGGCGCAGGATGCAAAGATGCTGGTGTTCAGTCAAGATAGCCAAGACATCAAAATCAAAGCCCTTGAAGATTCGGTGGCATTGCTATTGAGTGGTGAGCCCATTGACGAGCCGATTGTTGGGTATGGACCTTTTGTGATGAATACCCGCGAACAAATTAATCAAGCAATCAGTGACTTCAATCAAGGTGCTTTTGGCAGCATTTAAATAATTTCAATGCCTTTAAAAAATTGGGACCCCAAGGGTGAGATGGGTTCATGAATCTGACCAATTTTGCCTGTGACCTTTTTTACTTCATCGATCAAAATCCTGCCATAGCCTTGGCGACGATAAGCCAAATTGACATAGATGTATTCAATATCACCAGACTCTAAAAATCGACAGTAGCCAATCGTTGTGTTTTTATTCTTGATCAGCACAATGCCGTCTGAAACATCTATCTCGTAGCTGTTTTTATCAATTCCCATACAAATTACAAAAATGTCACGCGTTTGCTCAGATCTGCCAAGGTGACTTGAGGGCTAGAAATAGTCTTGCCATTATCTGAACTGTTGGCAACGACCCCTTTGCCTGCAATGGGTGCCAAATTATCAACTTTGAAGCGACCAACTTGATCTTGTTGGCGAATGAAGCATTCTTCGTCAAAAAACAACTGATCAAAATTAGTGTCAATTTCGTCTGAATCAACCGTTTTGAAACCAATTAAATCTTGGATAGCTTGAATCGATGACTCAATGTCAACTTCGGTGACTTCTTTGAGCTGCGGGTTGATGAGGAATGCTTTCATGAAGGTGCCTTTTTAATTTTTGAGCCTGCTTTGATCGTAAAGTAAATAGAGAAACTCTGCTCATCAGCGGCCAATCACCCCTTTAGTGATAGTGGGCAAATAGCCATGAAGCTAATTGCTCTAAAGGCGTGTAGTCACTACATTCAAACAGTTACAACTTCCATAAATTAATAGGGTTTTCATGAAAAAAATGATTAAAACCGTGGCACTGTCATTGGCATTGGCCAGTGTGGGTTCTGCGATGGCCGCAGGTGGCGGTGGCGTGATTGCAGATCCAGGCGCACGCGAAGGCAAGCATTTTGATGTGAAAGGCAAAATGCCTTCAAAGTTCACCATTGAATTACAAAATGGTTTGCGCAAGTCATTACCATTTGAAGATAAGCGTGATTTTGAAGAGGCCAAAAAAGGTTTTATCGCTGCGCCTACATACAAAAAAATCATGGCTGAAGCTGGCAACGTTGCTTGGGATATTGGTAGCTATGACTATTTATTAGACGGCAAAGATTTCGACAGCATTCACCCATCATTGCAACGTCAAGCCATCCTCAATATGGCTTATGGTTTGTATGAAGTGGTACCAGGAAAGATCTATCAAGTACGCGGCTTTGACTTGGCAAACATCAGCTTTGTAAAAGGTAAAACAGGTTGGATCGTGTTTGACCCGTTGACCGCTAAAGAAACTGCTAAAGCAGCTTTAGATTTAATCAATGAAAAATTAGGTAAGCGCCCAGTTGTTGCGGTGGTTTACTCTCATTCACACGCAGACCATTACGGTGGTGTGCGTGGTGTGGTGGATGAAAAAGATGTTCGAAGTGGCAAAGTACCCGTCATTGCGCCAATCGGATTCATGGATCACGCGATTGCAGAAAACGTGTACGCCGGTGCAGCCATGAACCGACGCATGTTTTTCCAATACGGCGTTCTTTTACCACGCAGCCCGTTTGGTCACGTAGACCAATCAATTGGTAAAAACACAGCATCTGGTAATTTAGGACTGATTGAGCCTAGCCGTTACATTTCAAAAGATTTTGAAACATTGACCATTGATGGTGTTGTTATGGAATTCCAAAACACACCAGGAACAGAAGCTCCAGCGGAAATGAATACTTACTTCCCGCAAATGAAAGCTTTCTGGGCGGCAGAAAATATCACGGGCACGATCCACAACATTTACACATTGCGTGGCGCATTGGTGCGTGATGCCTTGGCCTGGTCCAAGCACATCAATACAGCCTTGTATCGTTATGGCAATCAGGTGGAGGTGATGTTTGCTTCACACAGCTGGCCACGTTGGGGCAATGATCGCATTCAAGAAATCATGCGCACGCAACGTGATACGTATGCGCACTTGAACAATGAAGTGCTACATCTTGCCAACAAGGGTGTCACGATCAATGAAGTTCATAACGTATACCACTTGCCTGAAAGCTTGAAATCTAAGTGGCACGCTCACAGCTATCATGGCTCCGAAGAACACAATAGCCGCGCTGTGATCAACCGCTATTTGGGTTACTGGGATGCCAATCCAGCAACATTGATGCCATTGTCACCAAAAGACTCTGCGCCTCTTTACGTTGAAATGATGGGTGGCTCTAAAAAGATTATGAAGAAAGCCAAGTCGCTGCATGATGAAGGTAAATATCGTGAAGCAACAGAAATCTTGAATAAGCTTGTTTATGCAGAGCCAGAAAACACTGATGCCAAGGATTTGTTGGCTGATGTGTACGAGCAAATTGGCTATCAAAAAGAAAGCCCAAGTGTGCGCAACAGTTTCTTGGCTGCAGCCTATGAGTTAAGACATGGTATGCCTGCCGGTGTGCCGCCTAAGTCAAGCGGTCCAGACACCATCAAAGCGATGACCACAGAGTTGTGGCTCAATGCTTTGGGCATTGGTTTAGACAGCAAAAAAGCGGCTGGTAAGAAATTCGTCATTAACTTATCAACACCAGACAATCGTGAGAAATTTGTTGTGGAGATGAGTAATTCAGCCTTGACCAACATCAAGGGTCAGCAAGCTAAAAACCCAGACCTTTCAATCACCATCAATCGCAAAGAGCTTGAGTTGGTGATGGGTGGTAAGTCTACCTTTGATAAATTGTTATCAGAGGGCAAGGTCAAGTTTGTTGGTAACCGCAAGGCTTTTGATGATTTACGTTCATCATTGGTAACGTTTGCGCCAGATTTTGAATTAATTCCTGGAACAAAGCCAAAGACCAAGGCGCCAGCAGCTCCTGCAAAAGATCCTCTTGAGGCAGCAGAGCCTGCAAGTTCAGCGGGGGTTTGATTTGTAAGAAGTAGCAAGTCCTTGTAATAAGCCTGAGGGGCTGCCAACAAAAGTTGGCGGCCCTTTTTCTTTGGGCGGTGAAGGTTTGTTTTATCAACCTATAATCTCTATCAATAAAACAAATCTGAGATTTGATTGAAAAAAGACATTAAACGAATTGTGGTGCTTGGGGCTGGAGCCGTTGGTTGCTTTTTTGGCGGCATGCTCGCACGATCAGGCAAGGAAGTTTTATTAATTGCTCGAGACAACCATGTGCAAGCCATCAAGAAAAATGGTTTATTCATGGAATGCCAAACTTTTCAAGAGCATGTGGCCATTGAAGCCAGCAGTAGCATGGAAGGTATTGCTGGCGCAGATCTTATTTTATGTTGCGTTAAATCACCAGACACAGAGCGTGCGATGCGTGCGATCAAAGATCTGATAAAGCCAGATGCTTTGATTTTAAGCTTGCAAAATGGGGTTGATAACGCCGAAAGAATCAGCCAGGTGGTGCCGAATAAAGCCATTTCTGCGGTGGTGTATGTTGCAACGGGCATGGGCGGTGATGGTCATGTCAAGCACTTCGGCAGGGGTGAGCTCATCATTGGAGCTGCAAATCAGTCTGAGAGCATCTCTTCAGAGTTACAAGAAATTTGCGACATATTTTTAAGCGCCAACATTCCTTGTGTTGTTTCAAATAACATTCAGCGTGAGCTTTGGTTAAAGTTTTTAGTGAACTGTTCATATAACGGCATATCTGCAATCGGACAGATCACCTACGGTGAAATGGCTCAGCAAGAAAACACCTGGCGATTAATCAAAGATCTGACGGCAGAATTTTTATTGGTGGCGCACCATGAAAATATCGACCTATCAGAAGATGATGCTCAAAGGGTCAATGAGCAAATCGCTAAAACAATGGCTGGTCAGAGATCTTCGACCGCACAAGATTTAATGCGCCACAAGCCAACAGAGATAGATTATTTAAACGGCTTAATTGTTCGCAAAGCAAAAGAGCATGGTCTCAAAGTGCCTAATCATCAGGCCATTTATGCTTTGGTAAAAATGATTGAACAAATGCAGCATGACGAATAAATTTAAAAAAGCTTTAAAGATGGCAAAAGCGGCAGAGGTGATAAAGACTGTCATGGCTGAGTCGGAATGTATTTGAAATGACCACTGTTTTATATTCTTATCGACGTTGCCCTTATGCCATGAGAGCAAGAATGGCTTTGGCTTATGCAGATATTGCCGTTGAAATACGAGAAATATCTTTAAGAGAAAAGCCGGCTTCTATGTTGGCAATCTCACCCAAAGGAACTGTCCCTGTTTTGCAAAGTGATGGTCTCGTGATTGAACAAAGTTACGACATCATGAAATGGGCCTTAAGACAATCCGACCCAGATCAATGGCTTTCTAAAGACTCAGAAAGTCTGATTGATGACTGGGTGGCAAAAAATGACGGACCTTTTAAAAAGCTTTTAGATCAATACAAGTACCCTGATAGGTACCCAAGCATTGCGCTTGAAGAAACCTTGAGCCAGGCAACAACATTATTTTTAGGCCCCATCAATGAGCATTTACAGGTCGGCGACTATTTATTGGGACCTAAGATGAGCTTGGCTGACATCGCCATATTTCCTTTTGTGCGTCAGTTTGCAATGGTTAATCCTGACTGGATGGATCAATCTAGTCTTAAATTGTTAAAACAATGGTTAAATGAACATCTAGAGTCACCTTTGTTTCTAAGTGTGATGCAAAAATACCCAACTTGGCACGATCCAACCCTGGAGTAAGCATGAAAAAATTTATAGGATTCTTAATTGTTTTGGTTTTACTTTTCTG
>JBDLUD010000050.1:0-9974 GCA_039805465.1 Pseudomonadota bacterium | reverse complement strand
AATGATTTTTTAATGACAGCCTGCCTTGGCATTTCTGGCAAGAATTTCAAGATGCTTGCTTGCACTTGATCAATGAATGCCTGGCTTGGGCACAACAAAATCGACTGCGCCAACTCATCGTGCTCAGCTTGCGAGAACAAATCCATCGCAATCCAATCTGGATTGGTATTGCCATCGCACAAAACTAAAATTTCAGAAGGTCCAGCAATCATGTCGATGCCCACCGTGCCGAATACACGACGCTTAGCAGCAGCCACGTAAGCATTACCAGGACCCACAATCTTATCGACTGCAGGAATTGTTTCTGTACCGTAGGCCAAAGCACCCACTGCTTGAGCGCCACCGATGGTGAACGCTCGATCCACACCAGCGACTGCAGCAGCGGCCAAGACTAATGGATTACGCACACCATCAGGGGTTGGTACCACCATGATGACTTCACTCACGCCCGCCACTTTTGCAGGAATAGCGTTCATCAGTACGGATGATGGATAAGCAGCCTTACCACCAGGAACGTACAAACCTGCACGATCCAAAGGCGTTACTTTTTGACCCAAACGAGTACCGTCTTCATCAGCATAGTCCCAGCTATGGCAACCTGATTCAATCTTTTGACGTTCGTGATAACTCTTGACTCTGGCAGCCGCGGCTTCTAAAGCTGTTCTTTGATCTTTTGGTAAAGATTCAAGCGCTGCCAATAATTCTGCTTTTGTAATTTCTAATGCTTTGATTGAAGATGCCTGCTCTTTAGACAAACGATCAAACTGCTGCGTGTATTCCAAAACGGCTTCGTCACCACGCTTTTTGACATCAGCCAAAATTTTTGCAGCCGCCATATCAATCGCAGCATCATCTGCCGCATCAAAAGCCAATAGCTTTTTAAGCGCTGATGAAAAATCAGCGTCTTGACTATTGAATTGGCGCACAAGCTTGGTCATGATCAGAGCATCACACTTTTGCAAAAGCATCTAACAAAGGTTGCAAATCAGCACGGCGTCTCTTGTACGCTGCTTGATTGACCACCAAACGAGAACTGATCTGACTGATCACTTCTACTTCTTTCAATTGATTTGCTTTCAGGGTATTACCTGTTGAAACTAAATCCACAATCGCATCGGCTAAGCCGACCAATGGACCCAATTCCATCGAACCATACAACTTGATCAAATCTACGTGAACGCCTTTATTGGCAAAGTGTTCGCGAGCCTGTTCGACATACTTGGTCACAACTCGCAAGCGCGCACCTTGACGCACTGCGTTCGCATAATCAAATCCTTCGCGCACAGCCACTGACATGCGGCACTTGGCAATCCCTAAATCTATTGGCGCATACAAACCATCCATGCCATGCTCTGCCAAAACGTCATAACCAGCCACACCTAAATCAGCTGCACCGTATTGCACATACGTTGGCACATCGGAGGCTCTCACGATGATCACGCGTAAATTAGGGCTGGATGTTGGCAGAATTAATTTGCGGGAAGTCTCTGGATCTTCAGACACAGTGATACCCGCCTTTGCCAGCATTGGCAAAGTTTCATCAAAGATGCGACCCTTGGACAGGGCCAATGTAATCATTTTGGACATGGCTCTATTATTTCATGCGAACGATGTTAGCGCCTACTGCGGCTAATTTTTTCTCCATACGGTCATATCCGCGGTCCAAATGGTAGATACGGTCAACGATTGTTTCGCCTTGAGCGGTCAAGCCCGCAATCACCAAACTGGCAGACGCCCGTAAATCTGTGGCCATCACAATGGCTCCCGACAGGCTTTTCACACCCTCGGTCGTGGCAGTATTACCCTCAATCACAATATTGGCACCCAAGCGGTTCAGCTCTTGTACGTGCATGAAGCGATTCTCAAAGATGGTTTCTGTGACCCGTGAGGTGCCAGTTGCAATGGCATTCATGGCCATGAACTGGGCTTGCATATCCGTTGGGAAAGCTGGGTACTCAGAAGTCTTAAAGCTCACAGCCTTGGGGCGTTGATTCATGATGACGTGGATCCAATCAGGGCCCAATTCAATTTTTAGACCGGCTTCGCGCAATTTATCAATCACCACATCCAAAGTATCAGGACGGGCATTCTTGATCATCAAATCAGCACCCAACTCACCCATGGCACCAGCTACACACATGAATGTACCGGTTTCAATCCGATCAGGAATGATGCTGTGCTCAGCACCATGCAAAGCTTTCACTCCCTGGATGATCAAACGATCAGTGCCAAGACCCTTGATGTTTGCACCCATCTTGATCAGCAATTCTGCCAAATCAGTCACTTCTGGTTCACGGGCTGCATTTTCTAAAACTGTTTCACCCTCAGCCAAAACCGCTGCCATCATCAAGTTTTCTGTGCCAGTCACCGTGATCATGTCAGTCAAAATTTTTGCACCCACCAAAGCTTTTGGATTTTTACCAAACTTTGCTTCAATGTAACCATGCTCAATATGAATATCAGCACCCATCGCTTTCAAACCTTTGATGTGCTGATCCACTGGGCGCGCACCAATCGCACAACCACCTGGCAAAGATACTTTGGCATGACCAAAGCGTGCCAACAATGGGCCCAATACCAAAATAGATGCGCGCATGGTTTTCACCAAGTCATATGAGGCTTCTGGCGTATGGATATCAGAACCATCCAAAATAACCACTGAACGATCATCAGGATTGGGGAATGTGACCTTCAAACCCATTTGCGCCAAAATTTTTAGAATCGTGCGCACGTCCTGTAAGTCAGGAAGATTTCTTAAAGTGATTGGTTCAGCGCTTAAAAGAGCCGCGCACAAAATAGGCAAGGCCGCATTTTTGGCACCAGTGATGGTGATCTCACCTTTTAGAGGAATGCCACCTTGTATTGATAACTTATCCACGTCTTTATAACCTTTTAATTATTTTCCAGCCGCATGCTCTTCCGGAGTCAATGCTTTGAATGATAGGGCATGAATTTCAGATTTCATTCGATCACCCAAAGCAGCATAAACTTTTTGATGACGCTGCACCAAGCGCAACCCATCAAAGTCAGCACTCACAATCGTAGCAAAAAAATGCTGGCCATCACCTTCAACCTCAAGATGCAGACAGTCAATGCCATTAGCAATATAACTTTTGACTTGTTCAGGAGTTGGCAACATAGAAATATCTCTTTTAAATAAGGACCATCAATGTCTTAATTTATAGCCAGTTGATAAGAGTCTGAGGGTTAAAGCCGCTACAACTAAGAAGAAAACACTGATGATCAACAAACTGAACCATGGTGACACATCAGAAATACCAAAAAACCCATATCTAAAACCATCAATCATGTAGAAGAATGGATTGAAATGAGAGATGGTTTGCCAAATTGGCGGCAAGCTGTGGATAGAATAAAAAACACCCGATAACATTGTGGCTGGCATGATGAAAAAATTCTGGAACGCGGCCAACTGATCAAACTTCTCAGCCCAAATGCCTGCGATCAAACCTAAAGCCGCTAACAACGCTGCACTGAGCAATCCAAAGACCAAAATCCACAAAGGCTGATAAAAGCTGATATCAGTGAACCAATAGGTTGCTAAAAATACGCCAGCACCCACCGCCACACCCCTGACCATCGCAGCCAAGACATAAGCAGAGAAGAACTCAAAGTGCGACAACGGTGCCAGCAATACAAAAATCAAATTACCCGTGATTTTTGACTGAATCAAAGATGAAGAAGTGTTCGCAAAAGAATTTTGCAGCAAGCTCATCATCACCAAGCCAGGAATCAAAAATGCGGTGTAACTGATAGCGTCATAAACTTTGACATGATCTTCTAAGACATGGCCAAAGATCATCAAATACAAAATGGCTGTCAAAACTGGTGCGGCCACCGTCTGAAAACTCACTCGCCAAAATCTTTTCACTTCTTTGTAAAAGAGCGCGTAAAAACCACTTCTTGATTCAAAGGCATTTAAATTCGACTGATTCAAGAGGCGCTCTCCTCTTGCATGATTTGCATGAAGACATCTTCTAAATCACCATCTTTGGCATTTGGATTTTTAACCCTTGCCAATAAATTCGCCGTGGTGTCTAAAGCCACGATTTGCCCTTTTTTCAGCATCGCGATCCGATTGCACAATTGCTCGGCTTCCTCAAGGTAATGAGTGGTCAATACAATCGTGTGACCTTCTTGATTCAAGCGGCTGATGAATTTCCAAAGAGATTGACGCAATTCAACATCAACACCTGCGGTTGGCTCATCCAAAACAATCACTGGCGGGCGATGAACCAAGGCTTGAGCCACCAACACGCGGCGCTTCATACCACCAGAAAGAGCTCGCATATTCTTATCGGCCTTGTCCGTGAGGCCCAGGTGATGCATGATTTCATCGATCCACGCATCGTTATTGTTAACGCCAAAATAACCTGACTGGAACTTCAGAGTTTCACGCACATTAAAAAAAGGATCAAACACCAACTCTTGAGGAACTATGCCCAATAAACGTCTGGCCGCACGGAAGTCTGTTTGGACATCGTGCCCCATGACCTTGACTTGACCATGGCTTGGTTTGCATAAGCCCGCCAGGATTGAAATGAGGGTTGTCTTGCCGGCACCATTGGGGCCTAACAATCCAAAAAACTCACCTTCTTCAATACTTAAATTAATGTCATTAAGTGCTTGTAAAGGACCGTAGTTTTTACTGAGGTTTTTAAATTCAATCGCACTCATGCAAGCACAACATCTGATAAACCATAAACCGTTGCTAGGCTGGCTAGTTTTTCAGGCACGGCATCTAATTGAACAATCACAGACTGTGTTTGAGCTTGACGCTTCATCGATAAAATAATGCTCAAAGCACTGGAGTCAAAGGACTGCAAGTCCTGACAGTCAATCACCATCAAACTCCCTTGGGTCAAAGTCTTCATCATGCCAAGCCCATTGACCAAAACGCCTTCAACATTGGCGTGATCAATTTTTGCCGGAAATTTAAAAGTGACACTCATTATTTGGCATTGGCCAAAGAATTATTTCTTTGTTGTAAAAACTGAATCAAGCCATCAATACCACCCTTGCTGACTTGATCATTGAATTGGTTGCGGTAAGACTCCACCAACCAAGCACCCAAGATGTTGATGTCATACACACGCCAAGCATTACCTGTTTTCTCTAAACGATAGTCAAGTTGAATAGGCTCACCCTTACCAACGACCACAGTTCTGACAATAACATCGGTGTCATCCGCTGAAGCTCTGAATGGTTTGTACTGAATCTTTTGGTCTTTGACTTGCGCTAATGCTCCGCCATAGATACGTATCAACAATGTTTTAAATTCTTGCGTGATCAAAGCTTGTTGTGCAGGCGTTGCTTTCGACCAATTTCTGCCCATGGACATACGAGTGGTTTTTTGAAAATCACTGTAAGGCAATATTTTTTGGTCGACCAAGGCATTGATTTTTCTTAAATCACCACTCTGAATAGCTTTGTCAGATTTGATGGTGTTCATCACATCTTCAACCACAAACTTCACCAAGCCATCAGGAGAATTCATGTGGGTATTCGCGGCGGCTTGCTGCGCTTGAGCCAAAGAAGTCGTGACAGTGATCAAAGTCAATGTGATTGCTGCCAATGTTTTATTCAGAATAGGGTGCATCATTTGTCAAAGTGCCTTATTTATCAGGTGTGAATCAGTTACCCAAATTGTATAGAGAATACGGAGCAATTTCAGAAGCTCAATCTTCCTCTTTCACAGGAGGGGGATTGCCGTCATAAACTTGACTGCGGCGGCGTTGCAAATAACCATCTCTCATAAAACTGTACTTATCAAATGCAGCATCTTCCAAAAGCTGCCCAGCATCCAATAAATCAGCACGGCGATTGATCACTCTGAGTGCGTTCACAGCGATTTTTTCATCACTATTCAACTTATTGGTGTTGATCATGAAATCAGTTTCGATATCAACAGCCAAACCAACGGTATCTCTCACATTGCTTGCGCCAAAAAATGGCAGCACCACATACGGGCCATCGGAAAAACCCCAAACGCCAAGAGTTTGACCAAAGTCTTCTCTATTCTTATCCAAACCCATGTCGGTTGCGACATCGAATAAACCCAAAACACCAATCGTTGAGTTAATTAAAAATCGTCCAATGTCATTGGCTGCTTCTACAGGCTTAGCTTGTAATAAATTATTCGCAGCAATCAACACATCATTGATGTTGCTAAAAAAATTCGTCACGCCTGTGCGCACAAACTCAGGCAATACAAACTTATAGGCCTCAGCAATTGGCTTGATCACATAATCATCAGCTGCTTCGTTGAATGAGAAAACAGCGCGATTCATGGGCTCAAAGGGATCAATCTTGGCCACACGTTCATTTTGCTGAGTGGTGGCACAACCTGTCATCACAATCACGCTGAACATCAAGATTTTTTTTATGATTGTTTTATTGATTAAGTTCAACATCATGATTCGCTGGTCTGCTTTCTTTTATTCAAGTGTGCTTTATTTTTTATCTGATGGTGCACCATCAGAGGCTTTGTTATACAAAAACTGACTGATCAAGTTTTCCAAAACGATGGCTGATTGTGTTTGGGCCAACTTACTGCCACCCGCAATCATCGCTTCGTCACCACCGGCCTCAAGACCAATGTACTGCTCACCCAATAAACCAGAAGTCAAAATCTTGGCAGAACTGTCCTTAGGGAATTTATAACGCTCTTCTAAATTCATAAAAACAGTGGCTTGATAACTTTGATCATCAAAGCGGATTTCCGAAACACGTCCAACCACCACGCCTGCACTCTTGACTGGTGCTCGTGGCTTCAATCCGCCAATGTTGTCGAATTTGGCACTTACCTGATACGTTGGCTCAAAAGTAAAAGCACTCATATTTCCGGCCTTCAATGCCAAAAATAGCAAAGCCAAGAGGCCAAGTGCCACAAATAAACCGACCCAGATATCTAATGATTGTTTTTTCATATTATTTACAGAATTTATAAGACTTTATCAGCTTGAGAACATCACTGCAGTTAAAAGGAAATCCAGCGCCAAAACCGCTAAAGAAGCAATCACCACTGTTCGGGTGGTGGCCCTTGCAACGCCCTCTGGTGTTGGCTTGGCTTCATGACCCTGATACAAAGCAATAAAAGTAACAGCAACACCAAACACCATACTCTTGATCACGCCATTACCGATGTCTTTCACCACATCCACACCAGCTTGCATTTGTGCCCAGAATGCACCATCGTCCACACCGATCAATGGTACACCCACCAAATAACCACCCATGATGCCCACCGCACTGAAAATAGCGGCCAGGATTGGCATGGCGATGATGCCAGCCCACAGTCTTGGGGCAATCACTCGAGTCAAAGGATCTACCGCCATCATTTCCATGGCGCTCAATTGCTCACCGGCTTTCATGAGGCCAATTTCAGCCGTCAAAGATGTTCCCGCACGACCAGCAAATAAAAGTGCAGTGACCACTGGACCCAATTCACGAACCAATGACAAAGCCACCAATAATCCAAGCGCTTGCTCAGAGCCATAACGGTTCAAGGTGTAATAACCTTGCAGACCCAAAACAAAACCAACAAATAATCCTGACACAGCAATGATCACAAAAGAATAATTGCCCACAAAGTGAACTTGATCAGTGACCAAGCGTGGGCGCTTGAGCAAAAACGCTGAACGACGCATGATGGTGATAAACATCCTTGAGGCGTAACCGAGCCCCACAAGATGCTCTCGCACAAAGGCGCCCAAATTGCCCAATATGTTTAAAACGCTGTTCATGCCTTAGCCCCAAAATCTTCAGCCAAGGTTTTGCCTGGGTAATGGAATGGCACCGGACCATCAGGATCTGCAGAAACAAACTGTTTCACAAATGGATCTGTGGATAGTTTTAAATCGTGAGGAGTACCTTCGGCAGCAATGGTTCCGTTCGCAATGAAATAAACATAATCAGCAATTTCAAAAGTTTCTGGAATATCGTGCGTGACCAAAATACTGGTGGCACCCAAAGCTTGATTCATGTTTTTAATCAAGCGCGCAGTGATACCCAGAGAAATCGGATCCAAGCCAGCGAATGGCTCGTCATACATGATCAAGGGAGGATCGAGTGCAATGGCTCTGGCAAGAGCCACACGTCTGGCCATGCCGCCTGAAATTTGCGATGGCATCAAATCACGTGCGCCACGCAAACCAACCGCATTGAGCTTCATCAATACCAAATCGCGCAAAGTTGATTCGCTGACCTTGGTGTGTTCACGCAAAGGGAAGGCCACATTTTCAAACACGCTCATGTCTGTGAATAAAGCACCAAACTGGAATAGCATGCCCATGCGACGACGAGCAGCCATCAATTGCTGGGTATTCATCAAGCCAACATTCTGGCCTTCAAACATCACTTCACCCTGTTGCGCTGTGACCTGTCCACCAATCAAACGCAAGACGGTAGTTTTACCGCAACCAGAACCACCCATCACCGCAATCACTTTGCCGCGTGGGAACTCCATATTGAGACCCGAGAGGATGGTTCTTTCCCCAGGCGCATAAGAAAAATCGACGCCTTTGAGAGAAACGATTGATTCAGTGGAATTTGTCATTTACAGACTGCCACCATGTTTTTTGTTGAAATCATGATGGCAGTGTATCAATAGCTGATGATGATGAATCAATTAACGCGGTAAAACGCTGCTACCCATCAAAAACTCATCAACGGCTCGTGCACATTGACGACCTTCGCGGATAGCCCAAACCACCAACGATTGACCGCGACGCATATCGCCTGCAGCAAAAATCTTAGGCACGTTGGTGTAATACGCTTTTTCACCTTCGGTGCTGGCTTTGGCATTACCGCGAGGATCTTTTTCAACGCCAAAAGCATCCAATACTTGCTGAGCTGGAGACACGAAGCCCATCGCCAAAAACACCAAATCTGCTTTCATTTCAAATTCGCTGCCAGCAATTTCTTGCATCTTGCCGTCTTTCCATTCAAGACGCACACCGATCAATTTCTCAACCTTGCCGTTTTTACCTTCAAAACGCTTGGTAGCCACTGACCAATCACGATCACAGCCTTCATCGTGTGATGAAGATGTGCGCAACTTGGTTGGCCAATAAGGCCAAACCAAAGGCTTGTTTTCTTGCTCAGGAGGCTGAGGCAATAATTCAAATTGAGAGATCGATGCTGCACCATGACGATTCGATGTGCCGACACAGTCTGAACCAGTGTCACCACCACCAATCACGATCACATGCTTACCGTCTGCACGGATTTCATTTTTGTTATCGCCAGCAACTTCTTTGTTCTGCGGAATCAAAAATTCCAATGCGTAGTGAATACCTGACAACTCACGACCCGGAACAGGTAAATCACGTGGTTGCTCTGCACCACCAGTGATCACAACTGCATCAAAGTCTTTTTGTAATTGCTCTGGAGAAACCACTTTCTTTGAGTAATTCTTAACCTCTTTACCCAAAGTGTCTTTACCAACAAAAGTACCTGTTTCAAATTTCACGCCTTCGGCCTTCATCTGCTCAACACGACGATCAATCAAAATCTTTTCCATTTTGAAATCAGGGATGCCATAGCGCAACAAACCACCAACACGATCATTCTTTTCGTACAAAGTCACATCATGACCCACACGTGCTAATTGTTGTGCTGCGGCCATACCTGCAGGGCCTGAGCCAACGATGGCTATTTTCTTGCCAGTTTTTTGTTTGGCGATCAGCGGCTTGACCCAATCATTGGCCCATGCTTTATCAATGATAGCGTGCTCAATCGATTTGATGCCCACAGGGGCCTCATTAATACCAAGCGTACAAGCAGATTCACAAGGTGCTGGACAGATGCGGCCTGTGAACTCAGGGAAGTTATTGGTTGAATGCAAAACATCAATCGCATTTTTCCAATCTTGCTGATACACCAAATCATTAAAATCAGGAATGATGTTGTTAACTGGGCAACCGCTATTGCAAAACGGAATGCCGCAATCCATA
>JBDLUD010000049.1:0-10134 GCA_039805465.1 Pseudomonadota bacterium | reverse complement strand
TATGAATCAATGCAGACCCATGATTATTGGGTTCGACCTCAAGTAGAAATGGAAGATGGTCGTTTTGAATTAGTCAGCTGATGCTTTTTTCAAAGAAGAAAACACAATACCTACAACAATCAACATAAATGCCAAGCCGTGAAATATCTCAGGCGGCTCACCCAGCAAAGCAGCTGACATCAAGGCAGTGAACAAGGGAATCAGGTTGGCAAAAAATGCTGCCATTGCAGGACCTGCAGCTGTGACACCCAAACCCCAACATCGATAAGCAATCAGCGATGGAGCAATTGCCACAAAAATCAATACTGCGATGGTGGAGCTCGTGAACTCAAATACCACAGCATCGGCTGCCCACTCAAAACCTAAAAAGGCAGTCGACCAAAATACGCCGAAAAGAACTTGCGCTAACAAGAACTCAGCCCAAGGCCATTGGCGTTCATTACTCTTACCTGGGCGACTCAACATCCAGCTATAGAAGCCCCACAAGATGGTGGCCAACAAAATATATAAGTCACCAATCACCATCCGAATATCCAAGATGCTGGATAAGTCACCGCGGGTCAGAACAATCACCACCCCCAATAAAGAAATCAAGGCGCCCATCATTTGTTTGTATTGAACCGCTTGCTGATAGAACAATGCGCCAATGATGATCATCCACATCGGCATGCTGCCACCGATCAAGGTCACATTGATGGGTGTAGATGTTTCCAAAGAAAGGTACAGAAGTGCGTTGTACGAACCAACACCCAGTAAACCTAACCAAAGAAAACGAATTTTGTTTTGCCAAATGGGGCTGTCTGATTTGAGTAATCTCCATCCAATGGGCAACAAAATGATTGCTGCCAATGCCCAACGCAAAGTGTTGAGCATGATAGGAGATATCTCCCCGACTGCCAAACGTCCCACAATGGCATTTCCTGCCCAAAGGATCGTGGGCAATACCAAGTAAAAAATAACGCGGGGTGTCAGTGGGCTCATTGAACAACTACCATTGGCAAGATGACTAAAGATGGCGATGCTAGCATGTCTGATCTGATAGATTGCTCATTTTGCTGCTCTTGGGTATCCTCACCTTATTAGAAGAAGGTCAACATGAATCAAGACGAACGCATCACCAACCTAGAAATCAAGCTGAGCTTTTCTGAAGACTTGCTAGAAGAGTTAAATCAAACTGTGTTCAAGCAACAGCAGCGCATTGAATTATTGGTAAAAGAAATACAAGCACTCAAATTGCAGATGGCCAGCAATATGCCCTCAGATGGCAACACCCCTGGAGACGAGAGACCGCCCCACTATTGATCCAAGATCAATTTTTTTGAGCTAAACCTTCCATGGCCAAAACGTAGCCCTGAATCCCAAAGCCAATCACAATGCCGGCAGCCACTGGTGAGATGTAGGAATGATGTCTGAAGGCTTCGCGCGCATGCACATTAGAGATGTGCACTTCGATCACAGGTAAACCACTCATCGCAGCAATGGCGTCATGCAAAGCCACTGAGGTATGGGTGTAAGCACCAGGATTGAACACAATGCCCTGAACTGTGCCTGCTCGGTGAGCCAATCCAGCCTCTTGAATCTTATCGATCAATGGACCTTCATGATTGCTCTGTAAAAACTCAACGTCAAAACCCAAGCGCTTCGCTGTTTCTTTGCAAAGCGTTTCCACATCCGCCAAAGTACTTGAACCATACTTTTCTGGCTCACGTGTACCCAAGAGGTTCAAATTAGGACCGTTAAGAACAATGATTTTTTTCATGATGATTGAAGTATAGCGCTGATAAATTGCTTATTCCAAGCACTTCTGTTGGATTTTTTGCGTCTAGCAGGCTCTATTTCCAACGCTCACAGGTCACTTCGATGGTGCCTTGATGGCTGCTCAGCATCAAATGGCCATCTTGGATCGTGGCCTGTATTTGCATGCTGCGTTCAGCCCAACGAGCCAACTCTTGAGAAATGTCCGAGGACACCCGATAAACCGATAGCTTGTCCATGCGCGTGAGTTTGTTCTGAATGCCCTTCCACCAAACTTCAGCGGCATGATGGTAGGCGTAGACCACGACCTTGTCTGATTTTGAACAAGCGCGGCTCAAGGGCTTTTCTTCTGGCTGCCCTACTTCTACCCATAAACGGGTTTGCCCCGTGAAATCCTTGAGCCAAACATCGGGCTCATCTGGATCGGATAAGCCCGCCCCAAAGACCAATTGACCATCACCTTGGCACAGATCATTCAAAAGATGGGCATTAAAGGACAAAGCCAATAAACGCATCATCATGCGCTCATCCGTTTCACTGGGATGTCTGGCCAAAGTTAAGCTGTGGTCAGCGTAATAGGCGTGATCAATATCAGCGACTGAGAGAGTGACTTTGAAGATGGTGGATTTAATGGCCATGAATATTTCGGTTTTCTGTGCAATTTCCCAGGAGTCTGCGAAAATACCATTATGAAGCAATCAAATCCCCCTGAAGAGTATTTGACTCCCGAAAAGCCGAGTAAATCTGAAATAAAGCGTCGTTTAGAGGCCAGACAGTATCTTGCTGAAGAAATCAGTCAGATGCCTGACAAGTGGAAACTCATGCCAATACCCGAACGCCTCCTAGATGCTCTCAAAGAAACTCCCAATGTCAGAAGCCATGGGGGTGTCAGACGCCATATTCAATATTTAGGCAAAATCATGGGTGCCATGAGCGAAGCAGAAGTTGATGGCATCAAACAAGCCTTGATTGGCATCGTGGGTGCAAAAAAAGCCAGCAAGATGAAAATTTAATTTGTTGTCGTTGATTGGAGAGCTTTATGAAAATCACTAGTTCAAGTTTTCAAGATCAGTCAGTTATTCCGGGTCAGTATGCTTTTGCAATCAAAGATCCTAATACGCATATCACCTTATCAAACAATCAAAATCCTCACTTGGCTTGGTCAGACTTTCCTAAAGAGACCCAATCATTTGCCTTGATTTGTCATGACCCTGATGTTCCAAGTAAAGGTGATGATGTGAATCAAGAAGGCAAAGTCGTCCCTGCTAGTTTGCCGCGCGTTGATTTTTACCATTGGGTTTTAGTGAATATCCCAAATTCAGTTCAAACGATTGCTGCTGGTAGTCACAGCGATGGCATCACAGCCAAAGGTAAATCCGTAGCCCAGAGTCCAATAGGCAAACCCGGCATCAATGACTACACCGCTTGGTTCAAAGGAGATGCTTCGATGGAAGGCCTTTACTTTGGTTACGATGGTCCCTGCCCTCCATGGAACGATGCCATCAAGCATCACTATGTGTTCACGGTGTACGCACTCAATACCACCAGTGTTTCTTTGAATGGTTCATTCACAGGCGCAGAAGCATTGGCTGCGATCAAACCGCACATCATTGCTCAAGCAAGCATCACGGGTATTTATAGCTTGAACCCAAGCGTGGCGATTTAACTAGAAACTATTCAGCCTCGGCTAATTCAGGTCGAGGCTGATTTTTTTCAGTTTGCATGGTGGCAAGAATGGCCACTCCACACAGCACCACCGCCATCCCGATGACTTGAATGATGGTGATTTGTTCACCCAAGAAAAACCAACCTAGGAATATCGTTGCGATGGGTCCCAACATACCTGCTTGAGAAGTCAAACCCGATCCAATTCGATTGACGGCGATCATCACCATCAGCATGGGCATGAAAGTACAAAATAAAGCATTGAAAAGACTCAACTGATAGACCTCAGGCACTTGTGTCCATAGGTGCGTAGGGTTAAGTATCAATGCTTGGGCGGTACTAAAAAATGTGGATGATGCACTGGCATAAGCGACCAAGCGAATGCTGCCAACACGCCCCACAATTTCACCAGCAAAGATCAAATAGACGGCATAAGAGATGGCACTCAAAAACACCAACATACCACCCCAGGCAATCGATGGCCCCATCGTATGAAGATCGTGTGAAAACACAATGATCACACCTGCGTAGGCAAGAAGCAAAGCCAACCACTGCTGTGTATGAATTTTCTTTTTCAAAAAGAGCATTGAGATCAACAAGACAATCGTCGGGTTGAGATAGAGAATGATTCTCTCTAATCCAACGGTGATGTATTGCAACCCCAGAAAGTCTAGATAGCTTGAAAGGTAATAGCCCACAAAACCTAAAAAGATGATGCTCAAGATGTCGCGTTTGGCCATCGGCAATGGTTGGTGATGGCGTGATGACCACCACACTGCCAACCAGAAGAATGGCAAAGAAAAAAGCATTCTCAAAGATAAGACTGTGGCCGAATCAACCCCATATTGATAGCAAAGTTTGACCACGATCGCTTTGGCTGAGAACAGAATTGATCCTAATCCAGCAATTAGCAGCGAACTAAGGAGAAAGGATCTTTGCATGCGGTCGACTTTTTTAAGGGCTCTATTGGGACTTTGTATGGGCTTTATACGGTTTTGAAGCTTAAGTGGCAAAAAGAGTGATACGAGGCACTCAATTGCCATGAACGAACAGTCCACAGTTTAAACGAGCAGAAAGTGCTTAAAAAGCCTAAAATACAGCCCGTGAACGCACCCTTCAATCCCTCCCTAATACCTAGCTCGCCAAGATTAGATTCTTACCCAAAATACTGGGCTGAATGTTTTGGTACTGCCCCCTTCTTGCCAATGAGTCGAGAAGAGATGGATAAGCTTGGTTGGGATAGCTGCGACATCATCATTGTGACTGGGGATGCTTATGTTGATCACCCAAGTTTTGGTATGGCCATCATTGGTCGCTTGCTTGAAGCACAAGGCTTCCGCGTCGGTATCATTTCTCAGCCAGACTGGCAATCAGCCGATCCGTTCAAGGCCTTGGGCCAACCTAATTTGTTTTATGGCGTAGCCGCTGGCAACATGGATTCAATGATCAACCGCTACACGGCTGATCGCAAAGTGCGCAGTGATGATGCTTACACAGCCGGTGGCATGGGTGGCAAAAGACCTGATCGCTGTTCCTTGGTTTATGCCCAACGTTGTCGTGAAGCTTATGCTGATACCCCTATAGTAATGGGGGGTATTGAGGCCTCATTACGCCGTATTGCCCACTATGACTACTGGCAAGACAAGGTGCGTCGTTCTATTTTGATCGATGCGAAAGCCGACATCTTGCTTTATGGCAATGCTGAAAGAGCCGTGGTTGAAATTGCCCATCGCTTGGCCAAAGGTGAAAAGATCGGTGACATCAATGACATTCGTGGCACTGCTTTTGTCAGACGTCACTCTGCTCCAGGTTTCACAGAAATTGATTCAAGCACAGTGGATGTGCCGGGTGTGATCGATGCCCCCATCAATCCTTACCTAACGCCAGATGAGCAAGCCAAAGAACAAGGCACCAGCTGTAAAAAGACCGATGGTACCCTTGAACAAGAACCAGCCGTTCAAGCCATCACAGTGGTACCAACCGCCAGAAAACGTTTAGAGCGTGACACAACCGTGATTCGTCTTCCAAGCTATGAAGCTGTGAAGCGTGATCCAGTGCTTTACGCACACGCCAGTCGCGTGCTTCATTTAGAAACCAATCCAGGCAATGCACGTGCTTTGGTGCAGCAACATGGTGAAGGAGCATCTGTCAGAGATGTTTGGTTGAACGCACCCGCTGTGCCGCTGACCACTGAAGAGATGGATTCAGTATTTGATTTACCTTATGCCAGAGCGCCACACCCATCTTATGGTGATGCCAAGATTCCAGCATGGGACATGATTCGTTTTTCTGTGAACATCATGCGCGGCTGTTTTGGTGGTTGTACTTTCTGCTCTATCACTGAGCACGAAGGTCGAATCATTCAGAACCGCTCTTCTAATTCAATCATCAAAGAGATTGAAGATATTCGCGACAAGGTCCCAGGTTTTACCGGCATCATTTCTGACTTGGGTGGTCCAACCGCCAACATGTACCGCATCGCTTGTAAATCTAAAGAGATTGAAGCGCACTGCCGCAAACCTTCTTGTGTTTACCCAGATATCTGCCCGAACCTCAACACAGATCACACGCCGCTGATTCAGTTGTACCGTCGTGCGCGAGCTTTACCTGGCATTAAAAAGATTTTGATTGGTTCAGGTGTGCGCTATGACCTCGCGGTTAAAGCACCAGCGTACATTAAAGAGCTCGTGGCTCATCACGTGGGTGGCTACCTAAAGATTGCTCCTGAGCACACCGAGCAGGGTCCCTTATCAAAAATGATGAAGCCTGGCATGGGTGCTTACGATAAGTTCAAAGAATTATTTGATAAATACTCTAAAGAAGCAGGTAAAGAACAGTATCTAATTCCTTACTTCATTGCGGCCCACCCAGGCACCAGCGATGAAGACATGATGCATTTGGCGATTTGGTTAAAGAAGAATGGTTTTAGAGCTGATCAAGTTCAAACCTTCTACCCTTCTCCAATGGCAACCGCCACAGCCATGTATCACACCAATAAAAATCCATTGCGCAAGGTCACGCGTGACAGTGAAACAGTGGATATTGTCAGAGGTGAAAAGCGTCGTCGTTTACACAAAGCATTTTTGCGCTACCACGATGCCAATAACTGGCCTTTACTAAGAGAAGCTCTCAAGAAAATGGGCCGTGCTGATTTGATTGGTAATGGTAAGCACCATTTGATACCCAACTATCAACCAACCACTGATGGCAGCTATCAGAGCCCACGACGTAAGAACTCTTCAATGGGTCTGGCTGGTGGCAAACCGTTTGGCAAACCTTCAGCTTCTGCGGCGGCACACAATCCAAGAGATTTTTCTGTTCCTCAAAAACCTGGTCGCGGCAAGATCATGACTCAACACACTGGTTTACCGCCACGCGCAACTGGCGTTAAGACTGGTGCCAAAACCACAGGCAGTATCTCAGGCCGCCCAAGCTCAGCAAGAGGCTTAAGCACAGGTTCAAAACCTGTCGCAAGAGCGCCAATCAATAAAAAGAAGTGATTCTTTAGCTTCACTCAAGGGCAAAGAAGTTGTTGAACTCTTTGGTGGTCAATCCCTAAAACTTTGATACGCTTTGAGCGACTGGCATCTCCTGATAGCAATTCAATATCAGCGCGCTTAACTTGTAATACTTTGGATAAATACTGGATCAAAGCCTCATTGGCTTTACCGTCTACTGGTGGCGCAGACAATCTGATTTTTAGCCGGCCATCATGCTCACCCTGAACCTCGGTTGATTTGGCGCCAGGCTGACAATACAGACTCAAAATACACACGTCTGTTCTCGCCTCATCCTTACTTAACCAACTGGGTAAACTTGCCGTCATGGGTGTATTGAAGCACAAATGATTATTCAGAGGTAAGATTTAGCCATGAAAAAACCATACCAACTTTCAGCCACTGAAGCTGCCAAAAAAATTCAGGCCAATCAATTAAGTTCAGAAGAATTACTGCGCTCATGCATTGAACGAATTGAAGAGAAAGAATCTTCCACTCAAGCTTGGGTAGAAACCAATTTCAAAGCCGCTCTTGAGCGAGCCAGGTACCTTGATCGATCAGCCAATCAAGGTTTATTGCACGGCTTGCCATTTGGTGCCAAAGATTTATTTGATACGCATGACTTCCCAACGCGTTATGGCTCCCCTATTTACGAGAACAATCGCCCCAACAGTGATGCCGTGCACGTTTCATTGATGCGTCAAGCGGGTGGTATTTTGTTAGGCAAAACCGTCACCACTGAATTTGCCACCTTCAAGGGCGGTAAGACCAGAAATCCTCGCAACCCTGAATACACCCCAGGTGGCTCATCGAGTGGCTCAGCAGCCGCCGTTGCCGATGAAATGATTCCATTGGCCACAGGCAGTCAAACAGCCGCCTCCGTGATCAGACCAGCAGCATTTTGTGGCGTGGTTGGTTACAAGCCTACCTATGGCAAGATCAGTTTAGGTGGCGCTAAAAGCTTATCGCCCTCTTTAGATACTTTGGGTAGTTTTAGTAGAACTGTTGAAGATGCTGCCTTGTGTGTGGCAGTGATGTCTGGTGATACTGAACTGGCGAAGATCGAGACTCTGAGTAAGAAGCCTCGCATCGCCACTTGCTTGACCTATGACGCTCATTTAGCTTCTGCGGATACTGTTGCTGCAATCGCGCACGCGGCTTTATTGGCAGAAGATCTGTTCAAAACCACTGTTCCCGAAATCAAACTTCCAACCATCTTTAAAAAGATGTCAGAACTGCAAGGCAGAATCATGTGGTCAGAGAGTGCTCGCAGTTTTTCTTTTGAGCAGACCAATCATGCAGAACAGTTGAGCCAACAATTGCGCGGACTGATCAAGCAAGGTGCTGCCATCACCTATGAACAATACAACGCGGATTTGATTGTGGCTGAACAGGCCCGCATGTCGATTGATCAATTGTTGAGTCAAGAGATCGATGTGATCATTGCGCCAAGCGCGATTGGAGAAGCTCCTCATGGTCACACACAAACAGGTGATCCGATCTTCTGTCGGGTTTGGACCTTGATGGGTTTACCGTGCATCACCTTGCCATTATTCAAGGGACCCAATGGTATGCCTGTGGGTGTTCAATTGGTGGCGCGAAGAGGCAGAGACCGCCTCTTGCTATCTGTGGCTGATGCTTTATTAAAAGCTCAAATGTAATTTTTTAGAAGTGGAATGAGCAAGGCACCCAAGATGCCGTGTAGACCCATGGCCAAACTGGCATAAGTGCCAGCTTCTGGGTGAACGGCAAAGGCTCTTGATGTGCCAATGCCGTGCGCTGCCACACCAATGGCAAAGCCTCGTTGCCACCACTCCTTCATACCCAATAGATTCAGAATATGACTGCCCAAAATGGCGCCAATGATGCCTGTGATCACAGCAAATACAGCTGTCAGAGTTGGCGATACGCCCAAGCGTTCCGCAACACCCATCGCGATCGGCGCAGTCACTGATTTAGGATAGAAAGCCCCGATGATGGCACTGTCAGCACCTAAGAATGTAGCAACACCAACAGCACTCACAATGGATACGACGCCACCACAGAGCAAAGCAATCAACAAAGGAAATACCCGAGCTCTGAGTGCTGCCACTCCTCGGTAAATTGGAATGGCCAAAGACACTGTGGCTGTACCTAAAAGGAAGTGAACAAACTGCGCACCTTCAAAATACTTCTGATATGGCATATCTACCAAATATAAAGCAATGGCCACCAAAATAACGGCGATCGCTACTGGATTGGCCAAAGGATTGCGATCGGTCTTTTGATAAAAGAAACTGCCCACTTGGTAAGCAGTCAACGTTAGGATCAATGCAAATAAGGGACTACCCGAGAGGTAAACCCAAATTTCTGCTATCTGAAGATCATTGGGATTCATGAAGAATCCTTTTTCGAGATGAAGCGCAGCACCACCGCAGTCACCACGATGGTGGCCACCACACTCACCAATAGAGCAGAAATCACTGCAAACGCATTGGCTTTTAGCTGAGGTAAAAACAAAATCACACCCACTGCTGCAGGAATGAACAAGACACCTAGATGCTGACTGAAGGCATCAGAGACCAAGGCCAATGAAGGATTGACCTGCCCTTTGATGATTAAAAAAATCAACAAAAATACCAAACCTATAACAGGCCCTGGAATGATGGGCAAGAAGAAATGGGAGATCAGTTCTCCCAAGCCTTGCCACAATAAGATTTGGACTAAGCCAGGAATCATCTGATTAACTTATCTGATGGACTTAAGATTTGCTTGGAAGTTCAACCAAGTGGGCTTTGAATAAGTTCTTTTTCGCCACGTAATTTTCAGCGCTGGCTTTAAGACCGGCAATCGCTTCAGGTGTCAGCTCTCGAACCACTTTAGCAGGCGAACCTAAAATCAAAGAGTTGTCTGGGAATACTTTACCTTCGGTGACGACTGAACCAGCTCCGACCAAACAGTTTTTACCAATCACTGCACGATTGAGCACCACCGCTTGAATACCAATCAATGAATTTTCACCAATTGTGCAGCCATGCAACATTGCCTGATGACCCACGGTCACGTTTTCAGCCAAAGTCAAAGGGCAACCCATGTCAGTGTGCATCACCGTGCCTTCTTGTACATTGCTGCCCTTGCCTACCGTGATGGGCTCATTGTCACCACGAATTACCACGCCGGGCCAGACACTCACATCTTCATTCAAAATCACATCGCCAATCAATGTGGCTTCCTTAGC
>JBDLUD010000048.1:0-10172 GCA_039805465.1 Pseudomonadota bacterium | reverse complement strand
GGGCAATAGTTGCAGCACCAAATCAATCAGGAGTAATTGGCTAGTTAGTTTTAGTTTCATTTTTTGGACTATCAAAAGGTGATGGAATTTGATTTATTAAAGAATTATTCGCTTTGTAGTTTAGCTTGAGTCTGCCTTGATGGGTTTTTTTAAAGTCATTGAAGGAAGATCTCAGCTTTATTACCGAAAAACAAATGCGGATATAGAAGTCTCGAGAACTCTGTCTGTGAATACCTTGTAACCTTTTTCTTTTGAAGCAGCACCGGCCACCACCATGAGAGGCAATAAATGTTCCTCTTGTCCAGGAGGATGACACAACCTTGCTGAAGGGCCATGGGCCCAGTCTATCAAGTCTTGATTTCGTTTGACTGGATCGGACTCCACCACCTTACCCAACCACTCATCAAATTCATCAGATATTGGCCCAAAAGCAGGTTGGCCATACCCACGCATATTATGGAAACTCATGCCGCTACCAATCATTAAAACACCTTGATCGCGCAACTTTTCAAGAGCAACCCCCAGGTTGAAATGAGTTTTGGGATCAAGATTGTTGTGCAGTGATAACTGAATAACAGGAATATCTGCCATTGGAAACATCAGTAGCATTGGAATAAACATGCCATGATCAAACCCACGTGAAGCATCCGTCTTGGCTTTAATTTGAGAATCTACTAAAATTTCAATTATTTCTTGAGCCAATGCTGGATCACCCTTGGCAGGATACTGAAGATCATAGGTGTGAGATGGAAAACCATGATAGTCATAAATTAACTCTGGATTTTGTGCACCGGTTAGACTGATTGTTGGCTGAATCCAGTGAGCTGAAATCATCAAGATTGCCTTGGGTTTGGTGGGCAAAGTTGATGGCAAGTCTTTCAAGAACTTACCAGTTTTATCCCAAGTATCACTTGGATTCCAATCCATAAAAAAACAAGGCCCTGCTCCATGAGGAATGAACCAAGTTGGCATTCGAGTAAAGCTGGTATTTTGATGAGTCAATGACATGAAATGATTTTAACGCAGTGATACACAAAAAAATACCAACATACAACTTTAGATCAAGATTGACTTTCTTGAATTTATGCGTCTTAAGTTATGACACTTAAGAATGCTTCATTTAATTTACGATCATGATAAAAAATACCTCTGCCAACCTCATCCCAAGTCCACGTGATAGCGTTCATATCTGGATACCATTGATATCCCCCACAGAAAGTTTCTAAACGATTGCCTGATGGGTCAAAGAAATAGATGGTTGTTCCACGAGTAACACCATGCCTGGTCGGGCCAATATCGATAGAAACTCGGTTCATAGTCATGATGTCAGCAGCTCTTAATACCTGTTCCCAACTCTCCAAAAGAAAAGAAACGTGATGAAGTTTGTCGTCTTCACTATGTCGTACCATGGCTATATCATGTGCTTTGTTAGAGCAGGTCAACCAAGTAGCTAAATCTGTATTACCATCTTCCATCTTGACTCGTTCCACCAACACAAAGCCAAAAACTTCTTCAAATAATTTTCTAGCTCCATCAATATCGCCGCCATAAATCAATGCATGGTCCATGCGAAGTGGGGCAATCCCCTTTAAATCTGGTACCCAAGCCTCTGGATTAAAGTCACCCAACCCATTTCCTACAGATGTTTTTTCAGAGTAAATTTCAATCGTGTGGCCTGTAGGAATCTTAAATCTGATGCGCTCCCCCGTTTCAAGCATCTCGCCAGCAGGAATTTTTTCTGTCACAACACCATAGTTTTTCAAATCTGATTCATATTGATCTAATACTTTTTTGTTTTGAACTTTAAAAGAAAAGCAATCTAAACCAGCCTTATCAGATTTTCTAATGATGAAGCTATTGTGATCACGCTCATCCCAACATTTAAAGTAAACACGTCCTGCCGTATCCCTACCCGTTTCTTTTAATCCCATTACATTGGTATAAAAATGCACTGATTCATCTAAATCAAGCACTCGCAACTGCGCGTGCCCCGGTCTTAAAACGCCTGTAATTGCCATATTTCTCTCCAAAAAAATAACTCAACCAAATTGATCAAGTACTCGTTTAGTTTAAAAAGGGCTTATTGATTTATCCATGGGTGATCGGTAGTTTCCCTAGTGCTGTTATTTGAGCCAAATCAAATATTTTTTACTTAGACACCTACAATTGAGGTTAACTAATAGAAATCTTGATTCATGCCGACCTCCAAAAATACAATCACCTATTTAAAAGATCAACTTGCAAGTTTGCATGCTGTATCCACCAGAAGGATGTTTGGCGAGTATTGTTTGTATTTTGATGGCGTACCAATCGCATTTATATGCAGCGATCAATTATTCATTAAGCCCACCAAAACCAATAAGCAATTATTGATTAAAGAGTTGATTGGCTACCCTTACCCTGGAGCCAAGCCTTATTTTTTGATCCCGGCAGATCAGTGGGAAGATGCCGAGTGGCTCAGAGAACTTATCGCCACAACCGCTAAAGAACTTCACTACATCAAAAAGACAGAGAGTTAATTCAGATGAAATTGAATTGCTTTAGCCAATCGAACAGATGCTTGAGGGGCAATAGGTAAAAATAGTTCGGGTTCAATAGCTTCAAGTTCCATCAACAACCATTGATTTTGATACTTCACCAAGTCAACCCTTGCGTACAGTGAAAAATCTGGCAAATAACTCAGCACTTGATCACCAATCTTTTGCGCCTCAATCTCTGGCTCAAAGGCTGCATTAGTTCCACCGTATGCATCCTGAACTCTGTAATCACCTTGCTGAGGCTTTTTCAGAATCGAATGTGAATAAACCCCATTGAAATAAATTAATGACAGCTCACCAAAATCAGCAACACTTTCCAAAAAAGGCTGGATCATCACATCGCCCTTCTTAAGCTCTTCTTCAAGATGTTGCTTCACAAGATTATCTTGTGACTTGCCTTTCAAGGCTCCAATGGCACCAATAGAAACCGCAGGCTTCACCACGACAATCGGCCACTCGATTGAGTTTAATAAATCAGCACATTCTTGATTCTTTGTTACCCAAACAGTTGGCACCGTTGGCACTCCAAAACTGGATAATTCTTTTAAATATTTTTTATGACTGTTCCATCTAAGAACACGACTTGAATTCAGAACCCTTGTCACTTGCTCAACATCTTCAACCCAAGATAAGAATTCTTCTAAATGTAAAAAATAGTCCCATGGTGTTCGAATAACGACCAAATCAAATAAAGACCAATCCAAAGGTGCGCGCCAAGAAATCAATTCAGATGTAATGCCCAACAGACCTAATTCATGAATCAATAAATGGGATTCAGGATCTGGTTTGGCCATCTCTGCGCCAGTGATTAAAGCAACACGCATCAAATACCTTTGAAATTTGAAAAATTAGGAATCTCTGGATTTGATTGTAAGTTAAGGTCAACTATCCTGATAAATTTTGAAGTCATCTATCAGCTACTTTTAAATTACAATTCAAAGATGTTAAATAGCGCAATTATTTTATTCAGTCACGGGGCTCGGGATCCAAGATGGAAAGAGCCAATCATTAATGTTCAAAAGTTAATTCTTGCTGAAAACCCAGATTTCACGGTTGAGCTTGCATTTTTAGAATTAATGTCTCCAAGCCTTGAAGAATTAATTGCTGATTTTTCCTCAAAAAACATCACAGAAGTAACACTTGTCCCAATATTCTTTGGGCAAGGCGGACACATCAGAGAAGATTTACCAAAATTGATTGAGTCTTGCCGTCAAAAGTACCCTCTCTTGAATTTAACCGTAAAGCCTGCTGTCGGGGAGAACATCGGTGTTTTGCAAGCGATTGCCAAATACTGCACCGACTAACAACAATGCCGGTGATTCTGGATTGAACCAATCCAGAGCTTTGCCTTGATACATCTCATATAAGGTCAAAGATAGGCTGCGTTCATTTTTGGTACTAATTGCCTCAATGATTTGAACCGGGGTTGATTTTGATTTACCCTGGGCAAGCAAGCGCTCAGCAATTCCAACTGCCTCAGAACGTCCCATGTAAATCACCAAAGTATCGGCACTAGGAAGCAATGCCTGTTCTTCATTGTCAGCTTTTACTTGAGTACAAAAAGCAACGCTTCTTGATACACCTCTCAATGTTAATGATTGTTTCATTGACGCTGAGGCTGCTAATGCAGCTGTAATACCAGGAACCACCTCTACTTCAATACCAACACCCTCTAAGGCAGTGATTTCTTCATCAGCTCTACCAAACATCATCGGGTCTCCCCCTTTGAGGCGAACGATTTTCTTATATTTCTGACTGGCATCAACTAATCTTTTATTAATGAATGATTGGGCTGTTGAATGCTTGCCACAACGCTTACCAACAGGAATCAAAATGGCCTGATGACATAGTTTCAACATCTCGGGATCAATCAATGCATCATGAAAGACGATTTCCGCTTCTTGTAAAAGCCTCATACCGCGCACAGTGATCAAATCAACTGCCCCTGGACCAGCACCAATCAAGTAAACCTTGCCAAAATCAGCACTCATTGATGAGCCTCCCTGATCATGCCTGCAGCAACTGTATGGTTAGTGACTTCATCAATCAAAACAAAAGAGCCGGTAGCCAAAGAGTCATCAAATAAATCCGCTACGATTGGCTTTTGAAGCGCCAACTCAACCTGACCAATCATGTTGACTCCTAATGAATCAGCATGAATTGCATGCGATAAGGTTTCAATATCCAATACCTGATTGATGGCTTTGACTTTAACAAATACTGTGCTGGTGGCATGTCTCAAAATATATTTTCTTGAGGTGGATAAAGCTTCTGAATCTAACCAGCACAAATCTGCCGTCAATTGTTTGCTTAATAAAGCTGTAGGGTTTTCACTTGAAACAATCATGTCCCCTCTTGACACATCCACATCTTCAGTAAAGGTCAAAGCAATCACATCACCAGCTTTAGCCAATGCAACGCTTTGATCCTGTGCGAAGCTATCCGCCCCATTAGAAATGTAAATCTCTGAGACAGTTGCAGAAGAACCAGACGGCAATATCGTCACAACTTGACCTTGATTAATTTCCCCACCTTCAACGCGACCCAAATAGCCCCTGAAATCCAATGCTGCACTTCCATCCTGCCTAGCCACATATTGAACCGGAAACCTGAGTGAAGAGCCCGCTTTTTGAGGGTTGATATCTAGATTTTCCAACCACTCTAATAATGTTGGGCCGTCATACCACTGGAAATTCTTTGATTTAAAAACAATGTTATCCCCTAGCAATGCAGAGACAGGAAATACCTGTGGTGTAGGCAAATTGAGTGTCTTGGCAAGATTTAAGATTTCCTCTTGAATCCTATTAAAGACTGTTTGATCAAAATTTAATAAATCAATCTTATTAACAGCAACCGCTATGTGCTTCAAGCCCAACATTTTGACAAGAGCCGCATGGCGCTTGGTTTGGGCCAATAAATTAATCTTATCAAGATTGGTATCAATTCGGGTAGCATCAACCAACAAAATTGCCACATCCGCCTGTGAGGCGCCAGTCACCATATTGCGCGTGTACTGCTCATGACCTGGGGCATCTGCAACAATGAACTTTCTTTTTGCAGTTGCAAAATATCGATAAGCCACATCAATTGTGATGCCCTGCTCACGCTCAGCCTCTAAACCATCTGTTAATAATGCCAAGTCAATAGCAGCATCAGAGGCTGTGACTCGAGCATGCTTGGTTTTTGATAAAGCTTGAATCTGGTCTGTCAAAACTGCTTTTGTGTCATAGAGAAGACGGCCAATCAAAGTGCTCTTACCATCATCAACACTTCCGCAGGTGATGAAGCGCACCACTCCATGAGTATTAATATTGTTTGTGTGACTCATCAAAAGTATCCTTCCTTTTTACGGCGCTCCATGGATGCCTCACTGGTTTGATCATCCATGCGAGTAGCTCCGCGCTCGGTTATTTCAGCAATCACAGTTTCAGCAATGATTTTTTCAGGGGTGTCTGCAGTACTTAAGACTGGGCACGTGCAACTGATGTCGCCAACTGTGCGAAATCTAACACTGAGAGTTTCACTGACCTCATCTGCATTCTTTGGTGTTAATGGAGTGACGGGAACAACCAGTCCATTGCGCTTAACCACCTCACGAGAATGCGCGTAATAGATGCTTGGCAATGCTAAATTTTCTCTAGCGATGTATTGCCATACATCTAACTCAGTCCAATTAGATATTGGGAATACCCTCATGTTTTCACCCTTGGAAATACGGGCGTTGTAAAGACTCCAAAGCTCAGGTCTTTGAGCCTTAGGATCCCATTGGCCAAATTCATCTCTGAATGAAAAGATTCTTTCTTTGGCTCTTGCCTTTTCCTCGTCACGACGAGCCCCGCCCATCAAGGCATCAAACTGATGCTTTTCAATCGCCTCTAGCAGTGTGGTTGCTTGTGCAGCATTTCTTGAGTCCGTACTTTTGCGCAGCTTAACGCTGCCTCTCGCGATTGAATCCTCAACATACTCAACGATTAACTCGGCGCCAGTTTGTTGAACAATCTGATCTCTGAATTCAATAACTTCTGAATAGTTATGACCCGTATCAATATGCAACAAAGGGAAAGGCAAGTGAATATCACGCCCACCAAATCGAAAAGCTTTTCTGGCCAAATGGAACATCACGATCGAATCTTTACCACCTGAGAACAACATTGCAGGACGGCTGGCTTGAGCAATGAGTTCGCGAATGATGTAGATTGATTCTGCTTCCAACCAATCTAAATGCTCATTGTTTAATTTTGTAGTGTTTTGAGTCATATTTTTACTTAAGATGTAATCCGCATTCTTTGCTTTGTTGGTTTAACCACCACCAACGACCAGCCCTCAAATCCTCATTGGCACGTATGGCTCTTGTACATGGCTCACACCCGATGCTTGGAAATCCTTTTTGATGCAATGGATGCAAAGGAACTTTTTCCCAGGCCAAATAAGCCCATAAGTCATCATCACTCCAATCAAATATTGGATTGAATTTTGGAATACCTCGAGACTCATCAAACTCTTCAAAAGGTAAATCAAGGCGAGTCACTGACTGAGAACGTCGCTGACCAGTGATCCAAGCATCAGCACCCTTTAAAGCCAACTCAAGAGGTTTTACCTTTCTGACTTGGCAGCATTTTTTCTTGGCCGCTTCGCTGTCATAAAAGCCGTTCAATCCATACTGAGAGATATAACTCTCGATATCCACTTGATTAGGCTCAATCCGTTCAATTGAAAGACCGTATGTGTTTTCAACTAAATTGGTCATTTCTACTGTTTCAGAATGAAGTCGACCTGTTGCCAAAGTAAATACTTGAATAGATTTTTTATTTTTTGCAATTCCATGAGTAACTACCATGTCTTCAGCAGCCAAGCTGGTTGCAAATCGTACATCCTTAAAACGACTGCTGATATGGGTTAATCGCTCTTCTAATTTTTTTTGTAACCCTACTAAGTGATCTTCAGATAAATTCACCGTTGGAATTTGCCACAAGGCATTATCGAGTGACATGTTTTGCCCCACTCAATTGATCTCGACTGGCTCTCCAGTCATTTTGAAGTCTGTGACCGAATGCTTCAAATTGCTGTATGGCAATTGACACATCCTGATCAGCTCTCAATAAGAAGCTATCAAATCCAACTTTGGACATTTGCAATAGTTGATCAATTAAAACATCACCAATGGCTCGCAACTCTCCTTGCCAACCAAATCGATCTCTCAGTAATGCCGCATGACTAAAACCACGCCCATCTCTAAAGATTGGAAAATCAACAGCAATGATTGGCCAGAACTTGATTCCTGCCAAAATAACATCGCGATGCGCTGCCAAATCAGCATCACTTGAAAGCCAGATACCTAGCTCACCGGCCAAATACTTTTTTTCAACATCAGAAGATCCTGAATGTTCTAACCAATACTGCAATGGCACCAAATATTTACCTGCACCAAGGGCTTCTTGCGTATCCGCCGCAAGAATCTGCCACTCATTGACTGCAACTTGTGCGCTTGCACCTTTGGGGTGGCGTATTAAATTAGCCATTAGCATCTTCTCCTACTTTATTGTTTTTTTCTTTTTTCTCTTTGTTTGTGTATACGCGGGTTTTGAAGGGCTCTAAGCCCACGCGCTGATAAGTCTCAATGAACGTTTCTCCAGGTTCTCTTAGCTCAATGAACACCTGAATTAAGTCGCTGATCACATCAGGCATATCGCTGGCAAAAAATGATGGTCCAATGACTTTACCAATCGCCGCCCTAAGACCTTGCTCACCACCCAAAGTCACTTGATACCACTCTTGCCCGTCTTTATCGACACCCAGAATTCCAATGTTTCCAACGTGATGATGACCGCAGGAGTTGATGCAACCCGAGATATTGAGTGTGATATCGCCAATATCAAATAGATAATCTAGATCATCAAATCTTTTTTGAATGTCGTTTGCAATCGGAATAGATTTGGCATTGGCCAAAGAGCAGAAATCACCACCAGGACAGGCAATGATGTCAGTGAGTAAGCCAATATTGGGTAAAGCCAATCCCAACGCTTTGGCTTCTCGCCACAACTCAAACAAACGACTTTGCTCAACATCGGCCAAAACCAAATTTTGCTCATGTGTTGATCGAATCAAACCAAAACTGTATTGATCCGCTAAATCTGCAATTTTTAGCATTTGTTTTGAATCAATATCGCCAGGAGCCACAGTTCCATGTGGCTTCAATGAGAGCAATACGCTGGCATACCCAGGTATTTGATGTTGACGAACATTCCGCTCCAACCAACGAGTGAAGCCTTTGACTTCTGACTCTGGAGCTGACTGAATAATTTTTTCGTCTGAGATGTGAATTAATGACTGATAGGCAGGCTTGACGAAGTACTGAGCTACTTGATTCCATTCTTCTTGAGTAAAGGCCTGATCACCACCCTTCCAGAATTCATACTCTTCAAGTACTTGACGAGTGAACTCTTCAACCCCAAGAGCTTTTAATAGAATCTTAATTCTAGCTTTATATATATTGTCACGACGACCATGAAGGTTGTAGACACGAAGCACTGCTGATATGTAATTCGGCAATTCTTGCCAGGGTAAATCTTTTTGAATCACTGTACCGATGATAGGAGTTCTACCCATACCACCACCTACCAATACGTCAGCTAGCAAGTCGCCTTGTGCATTTTGTTTCAAAAAAATACCCAAATCATGAGCAGCAACAATGGCTCTATCTTCTTTTGAAGCACTCACCGCAATCTTGAATTTTCTTGGTAAAAATGCAAACTCAGGGTGCAAGGTAGACCATTGACGTAAAAGCTCGCAAATAGGGCGTGGATCAACAATTTCATCTGCAGCAACTCCAGCAAAAGGATCGCTGGTGATGTTACGCACACAATTCCCTGATGTCTGGATGGCATGCATTTGTACAGTAGCCAAATCAGCCAAAATTTGGGGTGTATCTTCAAGCTTGAGCCAATTGAATTGAATATTTTGTCGGGTCGTGAAATGACCATAGCCACGATCGTACTGATCAGCAATTTTGGCAAACATCCTCATTTGCTGGCTATTGAATAAGCCATAAGGTATGGCAATGCGCAACATGTAGGCATGCCTTTGTAAGTACAGTCCATTTTGAAGACGCAATGGCCTGAACTCCTCTTCAGGCAGAGTTCCTTGTAAACGTCGCTCTACTTGTCCTTTGAACTGTTTAACTCGGTCATCAACAATGCGTTGATCAATTGGGTTGTACTGATACATTTTATATTTCCGTATGTTTAAGATTCAACAAATGCACGCTCATAAACGTAATCACCCAAGCGCCCCAAGCTTGGTGATACCTTGAAACCTTTGGCGTCGAGCATTTCTGAGATTTCTTTGAGCATCGATGGGCTGCCGCAAATCATGCCGCGATCATTCACTGGATCCAATGGTGGCAAACCAATATCCTTGAACAACTGACCATTTTCAATCGCAGTGGTGAGGCGTCCTGTGTGCTTGAATGCTTCTCTTGTCACTGTTGGGTAGTAGATCAATTTTTCACGAACCATCTCACCCAAGAATTCATCATTAGGCAATTCATTTTTAATGTAATCTTCATAGGCCAATTCACTGACCAAACGCACACCGTGAATCAACACAACCTTTTCAAAGCGCTCGTAGGTCTCTGGA
>JBDLUD010000047.1:0-10367 GCA_039805465.1 Pseudomonadota bacterium | reverse complement strand
ATCAGGTAATTTTGGTGCAGGTGCAGATTTATTCCATGGTTGACCGTCTAGTCTTACAGACTCCAGCCAGTCACGCACAAACTGCTTATCAAATGATGGTGGATTAGAACCCACTTGATATGAAACAGCTGGCCAAAAACGAGATGAGTCTGCAGTCAAAACCTCATCCATCAACACCAAGGCATTATTTTCATCCAAGCCAAATTCAAATTTCGTATCAGCAATGATGATGCCCTTGCTGGTGGCATAAATAGAAGCTTCCTTGTACAAACGAATGCTGACTTCTTTGATTTTTGCAGCCAATTCTTGGCCAATGCGTTTTTCAACTTCTGCATAAGAAATGTTTTCATCATGCTCACCAACATCCGCTTTTGCGGCTGGCGTGAAAATTGGCTCAGGCAACTGTTGTGCATTTTTAAGACCAGCTGGCAATTTGATGCCGCAGATGGCACCAGTGTCTTGATAATCCTTCCAACCACTGCCAGACAAATAGCCACGGACCACTGCTTCAACCATGATTGGCTTCAAGCGCTTCGTCACAATCGCGCGACCTTTGACTTGATTCACTTCATCGGCAGCCACAACTGAACATGGATCGATGCCGGTTAAATGATTAGGGATCACGTGGCTTAATTTTCCAAACCAAAAATTCGCCATCTCATTGAGAACAATCCCTTTACCAGGAATAGGCTCGCCCATGACAACATCAAATGCTGATAAGCGATCAGTGGTCACCATCAATAACTGATCATCACCAATGGCATAAATATCTCTTACCTTGCCTTTTGAGATTAACGGCAATGATTTGATCGAAGATTCGTAAAGAGCTTGCATGAATACCTTATTTAACTAATTGAGCCAATTGACCGCTTTTATAACGCTCAGCCATTTGTTCCAAAGGAATTGATTTGATCTTGCCAGCCTGGCCTTCACAGCCAAAAGCCAAATAGCGTGCCTTGCAAATTTCTTTGGCGGCTTCACGTGCTGGTTTTAAATAATCACGTGGGTCAAACTTACCTGGATTTTCAAATAAATATTTGCGAATCGCTGCAGTCATGGCCAAACGAATATCTGTATCAATATTGATTTTTCTAACGCCGTGCTTGATACCTTGCTGAATCTCTTCAACAGGCACACCGTAGGTTTCTTTCATGTCACCGCCAAACTCACGAATGATTGCGAGCAACTCTTGCGGCACACTGGATGAACCATGCATCACGAGGTGCGTGTTTGGAATGCGTTGATTGATTTCTTTGATGCGATCAATCGCCAAAATATCACCCGTTGGTTTTTTGGTGAACTTATAAGCGCCATGGCTGGTACCAATCGCAATCGCCAATGCGTCACATTGGGTTTGCTTCACAAAATCAGCCGCTTGCTCAACATCTGTCAATAACTGTTCGCGAGTCATTGCACCTTCAGCGCCGTGACCATCTTCTTTATCACCCATCATGGTTTCCAAAGAACCTAAAACGCCCAACTCAGCCTCAACAGTCACACCAATTGAATGCGCAAATTTCACAACTTCTTGAGAAACAGCAACGTTGTATTCGTATGAAGCCACTGACTTACCATCAGCCATCAAAGAGCCATCCATCATCACTGACGTAAACCCTGAGCGAATCGCCGCCATACAAACAGCCGGGCTTTGGCCGTGGTCTTGGTGCATCACCACTGGAATATGCGGATAAGCCTCAACAGCGGCATCGATCAAGTGACGTAAAAATGCTTCTCCAGCATATTTACGAGCACCAGCAGAAGCTTGCATGATGACTGGTGCGTTGACCTCATCGGCAGCAGCCATGATGGCTTGCACCTGTTCAAGATTATTCACATTGAATGCTGGTAATCCATAAGCATTCTCAGCAGCGTGGTCCAATAATTGGCGCAAAGATACAAGAGCCATTGCTATTTCCTTAAATTAAAATTTATTTCACATTCACAATTTTGAGCGTGTTCGTTCCGCCAACCTGTCCCATCGGCTCACCCACAGTCAAAACAATCGCGTCACCTGAGGCGACAACACCTAATTTTTTAATTCTTGTTTCTGCTTGCTCTAGCGCAGTGTCCCTGTCATTGCTGGTATCCAAATGCAAAGGGTGCACGTTTCGATAAAGCGCCATGGCTCTTTGACTAGCCAACTTGGTGGTCATGGCAAAAATAGGCACCTGAATCTTGTGTCGACTCATCCACAAAGCCGTAGAACCAGAATCAGTTAATGCAGCAATCGCTTTCACACCTAAATGGTATGCAGTGAACAAAGCTCCAAAAGCAATTGATTGATCAATGCGCGTGAACTTTTGGTCAAAGAAGTCAGCGTCCAAATGATGAACCTCGGTCTTCTCTGCCTCTAAGCAAATGGCGGCCATCTGCAAAACAGTTTCAATGGGGTACTGACCTGATGCAGTCTCAGCCGATAACATCACGGCGTCTGTGCCATCCAAAACAGCGTTGGCCACATCACTGACCTCAGCTCGTGTTGGCACTGGATTTTGAATCATTGATTCCATCATTTGAGTGGCAGTGATCACCACCTTGTTTGCTTCACGAGCCAAACGAATCATTCGTTTTTGCAGTGCCGGCACAGTAGCATTACCAACCTCAACGGCCAAGTCGCCACGAGCGACCATGATGCCGTCACTGACCTCAAGAATTTCTTCTAAGACGCCAGGCATCACAGCTTCAGCACGTTCAATCTTTGCAATCAGTTTTGTTTTGTGTCCAAACTCTTTGCTGGCAGCATCGGCTAAGCCACGAGCAATTTTCATGTCTTCAGCATTTTTAGGAAAGCTGATCGCAATGTAATCGGCGCCCAAAGCAACGGCTGTTTTTAAATCTTCTTTGTCTTTATCGGTCAATGCTGGCGCTGTCAAACCACCACCGGCACGATTGATGCCTTTGTTATTTGAAAGCTCACCGCCTAACTCAACAATCGTGTGGATGCATGAACCTTCAACACCTTCAACTCGAATCACCAATAAACCATCGTTGAGCAATAACTTATCGCCAACTTTCACATCGTTGGGCAAGTTTTTGTAATCAAGACCTACTTTTGTTTGATCACCCAAAGTGCAGTTAGCATCTAAAGTGAACTTTTCGCCAGCCTTCAAAATAATTTTGTTATTTTCAAATTTGCCGACTCTGATTTTTGGGCCCTGCAAATCTGCCATGATGGCAACTTCGCGACCAGCTGCTTTAGAAACCTCTCTAACAAGCTGAGCTCTGGCTTGGTGATCTGCTGCAGTACCGTGAGAAAAATTCAAGCGGACAACATCAACACCCGCTTCCATTAGTTTCTTTAAAATTTCAGCACCGCTTGATGCTGGACCCAAGGTCGCAACAATTTTTGTTGCACGCATTATTTATCCGCTCTTTCTGACAAGATAGCAAAGGCTGGCAAAGTTTTACCTTCTAGGAATTCCAAGAAAGCTCCACCACCAGTAGAAATGTAGTCGACTTGTTTTTCAATACCGTACTTGGCAATCGCTGCCAAGGTATCACCACCACCAGCGATTGAGAATGCTGGAGAGTGCGCAATCGCAGCGGCCAACATTTTGGTGCCACCACCAAACTGATCAATTTCAAAAACGCCGATTGGGCCGTTCCAAACAATTGTTCCCGCATGCGCAATGATGCTGGTCAGCTCAGCTGATGTTTTTGGACCCACATCCAAGATCATGTCATCTGGCTGAACATCGGTTGAAGCTACTCTGTTAGCGCGCGCCAAAGGTGATAGTTCATTAGCAACAACCACGTCCACAGGAATAGGCACACTAGCACCACGCTTGGCCATCAAGTCAATGATGGCTTTTGCTTCGTTGATCAAATCTGGTTCAGCCAAAGATCTGCCAATTGGCAAGCCAGCTGCCAACATGAAGGTGTTGGCAATACCACCACCTACGATCAATTGATCAACCTTTTCTGCCAATGATTTAAGAATTGTTAATTTTGTTGAAACTTTTGAGCCTGCAACAATCGCTACCAATGGGCGCTTAGGGTCTGTCAATGCTTTACCCAATGCATCAAGTTCAGCCGCCATCAAAGGACCGGCACATGCAACAGGTGCAAATTTAGCCATGCCATGAGTGGTGGCTTCAGCGCGGTGAGCTGTACCGAATGCGTCATTCACATAAACATCACACAAGCTGGCCATTTTTTGAGCCAACTCGTCATTATTTTTCTTTTCGCCTTTATTAAGACGGCAATTTTCTAAAAGCACCAAATCACCTGGCTCTATTTCAAAACCGCCTTCGACCCAGTGACTGATCAATGGAACTTTGCGCTCCATCAATTCTGCAATCCTGTCTGCAACTGGCGCCAAAGTATCTTCAGGTTTGAACTCGCCTTCAGTTGGGCGACCCAAGTGAGATGTCACCATCACAGCTGCGCCAGCATCCAAAGCCAATTTGATGGCAGGAATAGATGCCCTGATCCGAGTGTCTTCAGTGATATTGCCTGCATCATCTTGCGGTACGTTCAAATCAGCCCTGATAAACACCCGTTTACCCTTTAACTGACCCTTGGCGGCCAAGGTGGAAAGGCGATTAAATTGAAGTTTTGATGTGCCTGGCATAGCGAATTTTCAACAAAAGACAAGAAAGTAAGATTTTACCTTTTTACGGTCAATCCTGAGTCTTTTTTAAGCCAAAACAAGCCGAATGGCCGTAAAGGCCAACATTCCCAAGATAATCGTCAAAAGCATGCTTTTTGAGAGCCAAAATACAATGATTGAACAGATTCCACCCCAAAAATAGGGCGAATTGATCTCCAGCTCACTGGGACCTTGGGTAAAAAACATCTCTGGGGCAATAATTGCTACCAAAGCGGCAGCAGGTGCATATCTGAGGGCATTTTGAAGTGTTTCAGACAACTCCATGCGCTCGCCCACCAACAGAAAAAACCCCCTGGTGATGAATGTGATCACGGTCAAACCTAGAATCACCGCCCAAATTTCAAAAGAGCTCAAGTGGCACCCCCTTCTTTTTTGATGAAGCGGTCACACATGATTCCAACGAAAATAGCCACAACAACCGCCAAAACAATGCTGAGCTTGTAGGGTAAATCATTGGCTAAGATAGCTACCAATAAAGCAGATAAAACTGCCAGCCGCGCTGATAGCTGATCGAGCATTGGCAACAAAATGGCTATCAGGGCCAAGGTTCCAGCAAAGCCCAAGCCCCAAGAGTCTGGAATTGCTCCAGCAAGAAAAATACCCGTCAAAGAGCCTATTTGCCAGATGGACCAATTGGTCAAAGACATGCCCAAGAAAAAGGGTAAGTGAGATGGGTCTTTTTGGTATTTTGGGAATCTAGACATGAACAATGCAAAATTCAAATCACCGTTCAGATAGCCGAGTACAGATCTTTTCCAGAAATTTCTATTTTTGAAATAGGGCCGAATACCGGCACTGAAAATGATGAATCTCAAGTTCACAATGATTGCAGTGACAAAAATGGTCCATAGCGGAAAGTCGCCCGCAATCAATGGCAAAGCTGCTAGTTGGGCAGAGGCTGCGTAAACCAAGAAAGACATCCCAATGACCTGGGCAGTGCTCAAACTTGATTCAGCCATGGCCATGCCAGTCACGAGCGCCCAAGTGAAGATCGCAAAACCAGCTTTTGACATGGTTTTACTACCATCACGCATGGTTTTCATTTGCTCAGCGGACCAACCCAACATAATTTTTTCCTGTATTAAAGGAAGATTATAAGTAGCCACCCCATTTAAAGGGCATAGCCATCTACCTGTGGCTGTTTTACAATGGCGCTTCAACCCATTTTTCTCAGAATTTAGGAAACAAACCATGTCAATGGCAAATCGTGACGGCTTTATTTGGATGGACGGCAAGATGGTCCCTTGGAGAGACGCAAACATCCACGTGTTAACTCACACCCTTCACTATGGCATGGGCGTCTTTGAAGGCATCAGAGCCTACAAGACTGATGCGGGTCCAGCCATCTTCCGCTTGAAAGAGCACACACGTCGCTTATTCAATTCAGCAAAAATCTTCCAAATGAAGATGAACTACACAGAAGAGCAGATTTCCAAAGCAATTATTGAGGTTGTTAAAGAAAATAAATTGGCATCTTGCTACATTCGTCCGATTGTTTGGATTGGCTCTGAAAAACTAGGTATTTCTGCAAGAAGTAATTCAATTCACGCTGCCGTTGCTGCTTGGGAATGGGGTGCTTATTTAGGTGAAGATGGTTTGAACAAAGGTATTCGCGTCAAAGTATCTTCATTCACCAGACATCACGTCAACGTTTCTTTGGTGAGAGCCAAAGCTTCTGGTTACTACATCAACTCAATTCTTGCCAATCAAGAAGTGACTGCGCAAGGTTACGACGAGGCCCTTCTTTTAGACACTGACGGCTATGTTTCAGAAGGTTCAGGCGAAAACGTGTTCATCGTTAGAGATGGTGTTATCTACACACCTGATTTGGCGTCATGTTTGGATGGCATTACCCGTGATGCCATTTTTACAATCGCAAAAGATCTTGGCATTGAAATTAAAGAAAAGCGCATCACACGTGATGAAATGTATTGCTGCGATGAAGCGTTCTTCACTGGAACAGCTGCTGAAGTAACACCGATTCGTGAACTTGATGATCGCCTCATCGGTGACGGCACACGTGGCCCAATCACCACAAAAATTCAGCAAATATTCTTTGATGCAGTGGCCGGCAAGAGTGATAAATATCGTCACTGGCTAACGGTGGTTTAAGGAAACCGAGGTCACCATGAGTCAGCAAAGCGTTTTCCAAGTTAATGGCACAAAAGATTTACCTCTTCACTGCCCTAACAATAACTCTCCGGCTTGGAGCATGCATCCTCGCGTCTTTCTAGATGTGATAACGACTGGCCATGCTAAGTGCCCATACTGCGGCACTGAATATGAGCTTATACCTGGCACAAAGCCACACGGTCACTAAGATGGTGAAGATACTCATCATTGCACCCAATTGGATTGGCGATGCAGTGATGACTGAACCTCTGATATCTCAACTTAAAAAAAACAATCCCAATAGTCAGATCGATGTTTTAGCAACCCCATGGGTTGCTAGCATCATGAAAGCAATACCTGCTGTTGATCAGATCATCACCGCTGACTTTCAACACGGGTCATTGCAATGGCAAGAGCGCAAAGCCCTGGCGAAACAATTGGCTTTGAGCGCTTATACCCATGCTTATGTTTTGCCTAATAGCTTTAAATCAGCACTGATCCCTTGGCTGGCTAAGATTCCTCACAGAATTGGCTATCAAGGTGAAATGCGTTGGGGACTCATCAATCAAGCGCATAAAAATCCATCGCGCTCACACCGCCCACCCATGTCGAGTCATTACTTTGCGCTGTCAGGCAATACTTTGTCAGAAGTGCCTCAGCCACACCTATCACTGCCTGATGCAATGATCACCAACAGTCAGCAAGCACTACAAAAAATTCAGACACACCAAGATCTTTATATTCTGTGTCCCGGTGCTGAGTATGGTCCTGCCAAACAATGGCCGATCGAACATTTTGGCCAATTAGCCAAAAACATCATCGAAACAAAAGAAAATTCTTTGGTGGTGATTTTGGGCAGCAAAAAAGAGTTTTCAATTGGCAGTGAGATTGCCTCAATGAGCTCTCATCCAAACAAAGTGATCAATTGGTGCGGTCAAACCAGTCTTGAAGATGCAATGGCAGCCATCAGCAATGCCACGGCGGTTATCAGCAATGATTCTGGCTTGATGCACATTGCCGCAGCATTCAGGCGCCCTCAAGTCGCTATTTTTGGATCCAGTGACCCAAGGCACACCCCGCCACTATCAAAGCTTGCCTCAATTCATTGGTTGCACCTGGAATGCAGCCCCTGCTTTAAGAGAACTTGCCCTCTAGGTCACTTGAAATGTTTAGTGGACATAGAAGTAAAAGACGTCCTAAACTCCATCAATCAACTAACTCATTAAAAATACCATGCCAAGTCAAGCCAGATTATTTCAAATGCCAGAGGAAGTCATTGAAGCCTGGCGCGAATCTTTGCATCGCAATGATTTGGATGGGTCCATTGATCTTTGGATGGATGAAGATTCAATCACTTGCATCCTGCCGGGTGGCAAACGTTTGAATGGTCATGCCGAACTTCGCGAGGGATTAAAAAAAATACTTGAAGATCACTTTCTGTGGCTCGACCCAATTCAAGTGATTGGACACACAGGCATTGGCATATCTTTCTTTGACTCAACCGAAGCTGTCCGCTTAGAAGCTGAGCAAATTGAACCAGAGTTTTTTTTGAACTTCACCTACATTTTGGTTCAAGGTCCTATGGGCTGGAGAATTGCTCATATTCACACAAGCCCAGCTCAAGAAGAGCACATCCAGTTGCCAAGCACCATCCACGGCTTCCACTGATCAAAACACTTTAAGAACTATTTTTGTTTTTGTTGAATAAGTTCTTGACGGTATAAGTCCTGAATTTGTCTGGCGCGAGCGTCAATTTCTGAAGACTGATAAAAATCAGCATCTCCCGCGAGCTTGGCTAAACGCATCTGCTCAATGCCACCAATCCATGCACCATCAGCCACATACTTTTCTGCCAATGCCGCATGCGAAAGAGCTTTTTTACCAGCCTGAGAATAAGCTCTTGCTAGCATGTCCCACCATATTGAATTTTCTGGCTGCGCTCTTGTTTGAGTCTTTAGCCAATTAATTGCTTGCTCATACTGTCGGGTCTTTAATTGACCCTCAATCGTCAAGATGTTCAAAGATCTTGATTGAGGATGCGTTGCTTTGATTTGAGCAATTTGCTTAAGCCCTTCGGCATGCTGTCCTTTGGCAAACAAAATATCGATTGCTGTTGACTCTATAGAAAGGCTTGAGCGCTGAACAGGAGAACCCTGCGCGGAAATCGTTTGAACCAATACCTTACTTTTCTGTAAATATGACTCTGCATCAGTTATTTTTTGCTGCTTTAGGCTTAACAATGCCAAACCATAGTTACCCTCCAACTGCTTGATTGGATCCGCTTTTCTAGCAAGGCTTTCATAAAATTGTTTTAGCTCTGGGTAATTACTTGAGCTGGAAGTTTGTATTAATCGCGCCCTGGACTTTAACAAGTAAAACTCTACCGATGAATTGACTTTCGGTTTACTCAAGCCACGGACTCGGTCTTGCATATCAGCAATACGATCGGTTGTTAATGGGTGAGATCGCACATAACCAGGGACCCCACTTTCCATGATGCTATTAGCTCTTTGCATTCTTTGGAAAAAGTCTGGCATGCCTTGCACATCAAAACCACCCGCTTGAAGAATCTGAAAACCTATTCTGTCAGCTTCTCGTTCAGCATCCCTAGAGTAAGACAGCTGATTTTGTATCGCTAACGCTTGACCGCCCATGGCAAGACCTTGAGCTGCACCTGGATTACGACTGGCAGCAACCACGGCCAAAATGATCGATGCTAATGCGATCATTGAATTGGTTCCCTGCTGACCAAACATGCGCGCAATGTGTTTTTGAGTGACGTGGCCGATTTCATGACCCAGTACTGAAGCCAATTCAGACTCTGTTTCTGCGGAAACAACCAAGCCAGTGTGCACACCAATAAAGCCACCTGGCAAAGCAAAAGCGTTGATACTTTTATCTCGCACACCAAATAGTTCAAAATTGATTAAAAAAGTTCCCTGCCCCTCTAAACCAGCTATACCTTGCTTTTTAGCAGTAGCAATTAAATGCTGGCCAATCGTGTTGAGGTAGTCATAAAAAACTGAATCTTTTGAATAATCTGGGTCTCTGCGAATATCGCGCATGATGCGCTCACCCAAGAGTCTTTCATCAATCGGGGATAGGGCTGCGCTTGATGAATCTCCCAAATCAGGTAAGACCAATTGAGATTGTTGAGTTCTCTTATTTGGATTAGCAAACTCAGAGCCAACCTTAGAGGACTGCATGGTGCGATCAATATTTTCCTGCGCCACTCGATTGTTATCGACTTGGGCCAATAAGCAGCTTGGATAGAAAATGAAAGCGAGAGACCCCGCTATCAATTTCTGCGCAACTTTATTCTTTTTACGATTCATATCCCTAATTATGGTACAAATACTGCATGAACAAACTGACTCATTTTGACGAAACTGGCCAAGCCCACATGGTAGATGTGGGCCAAAAGGCTCACACACACCGTATTGCAACTGCTACTGGCAGTATACAAATGCAAAAAAGTACTTTCGACATGGTGATGTCAGGAAGTCACAAAAAAGGTGATGTGATTGGCATCGCCCGAATTGCAGCCATCCAAGCCACCAAAAAGAGTCCTGATTTAATTCCTTTGTGCCATCCTATCGCATTGACCAGGGTTGCTGTTGAATTCATCCCTGATGAATCGAAT
>JBDLUD010000046.1:0-11157 GCA_039805465.1 Pseudomonadota bacterium | reverse complement strand
AAAATGCGTCATCCAAGCAGAAGCGACAAACTCAAGAGCTTCTTAGAGGAAGATTAATCCATACGGGCCCTTAGCTCAGTTGGTTAGAGCAGAGGACTCATAATCCTTTGGTCCGCGGTTCAAGTCCGCGAGGGCCCACCAAACCTAGCGAACCCTCATCAGAAATGATGGGGGTTTTGTCTTTTTGAGACTAAATTCTTAACTCTATAAATTGCTTAAATTTAGGGTAAGATTCTAGACATAGAACCTTGGCGTAAATCAAATGATACAAACTAGTACCGGCCTTCGCTACGAGGATAAAAAAATTGGAACTGGATCAGTTGCGACCGTTGGAAAGTCAGTTGCTATTCATTACATCTGCTGGATAACAGGTTTTGGTAAGGATCCTGTGAAGATTGGTGAAACAACTCGCTCAGAACCTTTTTGGTTCACTATCGGTGATAAGAAGGTCATAGAGGGTTGGGATGAAGCGGTGAGGGGAATGAAGGTTGGAGGGGTAAGGCAGGTCATGATTCCTCCGCAACTGGCTTATGGTGCTGAAGGACTTGGTAAAAAAGTACCGCCAAATTCTGAATTAATCACTGAAATAGAGTTGTTCATCGTCAGCTGAAGAAATGCCTGATTTGCTTGAAGGTATTTCCTAAAAAATAGATCATTAAAAAATAAGCTCTGGGTTAAAACATATTCAATAGTTTTATATATGAGCTTTTATTTGAAATTTCTAAATCGACACCATCCACTTTGACCAGAAGACTTTCAGGTTTTTCGGCAATAAAAAATAAGAAGTTTGAATTTGCTTCAAGAATTGTTGGTGAAGAAGATACTTCAGCACTGTTTACTGTGTAGTCTAAAAGAACAAAACAAATTTTTGATGAAATGCTGTTGCTCAGTTCAATCACAGACGCTTTATTGACAATGGTCAAAGTGTGAAAATTTAATTGTTTTTCATCTGCGTAGGGGCAGGATTCAGCTATCAAAGGATAAATACTTTGAAAGTCCTTTTTAGCCACATCGGAAAGATTGATCCTTACTTCTGTAGGCCCTTCTTGAGATTTGGAGAAAAAGGAGTTGCCTGAATTAATAAAGAAGTAAATAAAGGTCACAAAACCAAGCGCAGACAAAAAATATATAAAGGCTAATTTTTTATCAAAGTCAGGCTTGATTGCAGGTAACTCATCAAGCGTTTGTGGGCTTTCAACAAGGCTGTGATGGCTGACAGCAAGATTCACATTAAGATTTCTGCTTAATATGTCATTGATTAAAGCCTCACCCTTATCTTGTTCTTTGTTCTTGTCAATCAGGATGGAGTAATTCTTGTCCTTGATGGTGAAGCCGATGCTGAATTTTCTTTTAAATAAATCTTTTTCCTGTATCCCTAATTCAGCAGCAACTTTTCTGGCAACCTGATTTTTGTGTTGGTAGCTATAAAACTTATCTTTCTTACCATTCTCTATTTGTTCTAGTTGAGCTTCGGTGATGCAGAGTTTTTTTGCAAGGTCAGAGCGAGAGATATTGAGGCTCTCTCTTCTGGCCTTAATAAACTCAGCCTCAATTTCCGGAAGAATATCGTCAGATGGATTTGACATAAATTAGCAAATATTAATTTGATCAGGATCTTATCCAGGTATTGATGACTTGATGGACTTTGTTGAAGTCTGCTGGTTTCTCAATAAAGTCATCCATTCCAGCCAAAATACACTCTTCAATGTTCTTATCACTGGTATTTGCTGATAAGGAAATGATTGGAACGCGCTGGATTTGATTTTCATCTTCATAGAGTCTGATAATCTTGGTGGTTTCTATGCCTGATAAACCAGGCATTTGAACATCCATGATGATCATGTCATAACGACTATTTCTTGTGATTTCCTTGATGGCATCCTCACCATTTGAGGCGGTTGTCACGCGCAGGCCAACTTTTTGTAGAAATTTCTCCATGACTTGAAGTGTTGTTTCATGGTCATCAACAAGTAAAACTCTGCCATTCATGTGCAAACTATCAAAATCTATCTTTGCTGGTAACTGATTGTTGGCCGGAGGGCTTACTTTGGTCGAAGACTTTGATTGGGAAGATTCATCAATCGAGTAAGAAAAATCAGCATTAAAGTAAAAGCAAGACCCAGACCCTTCTTCAGAAGTAAGTTCTAATTTGCTTCCTAGGCGTTCAACAATTCTTTTGGCGATGGATAAACCAAGACCAGTCCCGCCATAGTTTCTCAAAATGGATGAATTGGCTTGAATGAAAGGCTCAAAAATCATTTTTTGCTCAGATTTTTTAATGCCAATTCCAGTATCGGATACAGAAAATCTAATGGTTAATAATTCATCATTCCTGGATATTTCTTCTGCAGCAATTTCAATGGAGCCATCACTTGTGAATTTGAAACTATTTTCAATCAAGTTGATTAAAACTTGCTGAAGTTGGAACTCATCACATTTAACTTTTATATCTGGTGAAATTTCGTTGATAAAAAATATTTTGACATTATTTTTATTTCTATTCTTGAATAAAAATTTAAGATTTTCAAATAAAAAATCAATGCTATAAAAATTCTCGTGGAGCACAAACCCCGATTCTGATAATTTATTAAATTTAAGAATTTCATTCACTAACTTAGTGAGATAGATAGTGGCTGATTTAATGGAATCATTATTCTTGACCAACTCTTCTTTTGTGATTGTTGAATCATTGGACAGTTGGCTTAAGCCAAAAATAACGTTGAGCGGTGTTCTTATTTCATGTGATAACAATGTAACCACATCTTCTTTTTCTTGTAGATTCTGCTGCAACTGAATTGTATTAACTTGATTAGTAAACTCTTTTTTTAAGAAGAGTCTAAAAAAATAAATTAGTAACGCTATTGATAAGATCATTCCAGATACGACGATTAACGTATTTCTTACCCTGATTTTTTTAGTTCCCATCCAATCTGATAGAAAAAATTGCTTGCTTGAGAAAACTGCCCATGTGACTGGCGCATTAGCAATATCGGGGCCATTAAAAAGGATGCCGCCATCTTTTTTAAGGTTTACTAATGATGAAAAATCATTAACTTTAATGTCGCGCCCACTTAATTCTGCCTGAAATGATTCTCCGTACAAGGCCATATTTTTGTTATCAAATATGTAAATGTACTCAAACAAGTTTTTCTCATCAGCATCCAGAGAGTTGACAAGAATTTTAGGGCTAATTTCTATGGATAAGAGACCTGAAATAGTCTTATTTGACAGTTCGATTGCTCTTAAAAATACAATTTTTTTAGTTTCTTTTTTTGTAAAAATATATGAATTACTACCCTTATTTAAGTCCGCTCTAAATTCTTCAAGGATGCTCTTTTCAATAGCGCCCTTATTAGCATAGGCTGGATTCTCTGGGTGTTCTAAAGGGGCTCCTTGAGGGTCAAGCAATACCATTTCAATATTAATATCATCTAATCTTGGAAATTTTTCATAAATTTTATTGATAGATACTTTCTTTAAATTTCCATTTTCTCTGACAAGCTGTAGCTCAACTTCTTTTTTAACGTCAAAGTTGAGTTGATCAATTTTCTTGATTTCTATTTGTAAAGATTCATTGACTTTTTCCCAGGCATTATTTTTCTTTGTTGTTTGGTAGTTAATTTCAACATTTTCCGTATATTCAAGTAATTTTGTTGATCTATAGATTCCAAAAGAAAATATAAAAATAACTAAAAAAATTGTCGCTAGATGAAACTTATATTTAAAAAATACATCTCTTCTTATTTTTTTTACGTCTATTGTCTTGTACGTTTGCATTTTTTACTCTTTGATCAAGTTAATTTGATGAATTGATTTTTAGATTCTCTTAATAAATCATTCAGTGTTCGAATTATTTTAATTTTGTTAAGTGGAATTTGTTTAATTGAGGATTTTTGAATGGTGTCAATGATTTCATTGAATGCAATAAGTCCAATCATCGCTGATGCCCCCTTGAGAGAATGACATTCTTTGATGATGATTGATGTTTGCTCACTATTTATTGCCTCAATTAAAATATCAATTCGATTATTTTTTTCGAAGAAATCCAAAGCTATTTGGACGTAAGCATCTTTTGATAGCAATTTACAACAATCAGTTACCCGATTCTTGTCCCATAATTTCTCATGGTTATCATCAGAATTTGAATTCAAAGAGTTTATTTGTTCCATTTATAAGTCTCAACCAAATAGTCCATTCAGGTATTACTGGATAGTCCCGTCCACTTTTGGTTTCTTAAAACGCCACGCATGCGAGCAATTGCTTGGCTATGAATTTGAGATACTCTTGATTCTGAAATTTCTAAAACTACACCAATTTCTTTTAGATTTAATTCCTGTTCATAATAAAGGCCCATCAATAACTTCTCTCTTTCTGGAAGATTTTCAATGGCCTTGATGACTGCAGCACGAAATCCATGATTAATCAGTGCCTGTAATGGATCGCTGGAGGTGTCAGAATAAAATCTATCCAGAAAATGATCGCTATCTTCACCGCCACCCCCATTAAAGTCGTCAAAATAGACTAACTGGTGGCCTGCACCCTCAGAAAGCATCTTTTGATACTCTTTTAGTGATACTTTAAGCTTTTTTGCAGTTTCTATTTCTGTCGGATGTCTAGAATACTCTTGTTGTAATTCATTGAGCACTAACTCAATTTTTTTCATGTTTTTACGCGTTCCGCGTGGCATCCAATCATTTTCTCTGAGCTGATCAAGCATTGCTCCGCGGATTCTTTGAACGGCATATGTTTCAAATTGAGCTTGTACTGTTTCCTCATACTTTGATAAGGCATCCAATAAACCAATCATCCCTGCTTGTATTAGATCATCTACTTCAATATTAGGCGGTAGCTTGGCCTTCAGTTGATGCGCTAATTTTTTGACCATTGGGGTGTGTTTGGTCAATACCTCTTCTTTGATTGTGCGCCCCTTTGAGTCGTACATCACTGTACCTCTATGGTGTGTTGGTTCTCGTGAAGTGACTCATGAGATTTTCCAGTTATTGTTGACTCTGAAAGGATGTTTCTGGCAATTTGATTGAAGATATCAATGGATGGTGATTTTGGGAAAACCTCAAACACTGATTTGCCAATTTTGCTTGCTTTTGCCAGGTCTTCATCGTGGATGATGTTTCCAAGTGAAGCTATGGATATCGACAAATAATTACTTGCCGTTAATGAAATGTTTCTCTGTATTAACTGAGATTCTTCTTGGTCGCTGCCATTAACGACTATATTGACTTTAAGTTCTGAAATTTTGGTGCTTAGTTTTTTGAGCAGTGTGTAAGCTTTTTTAATTGAATTTTCTTGATTGTTGACCAAAACAATCACTTGTCCAGCAGTTATCTCTTCTAGATGCTCTGTAATTTCATCATTGATATCAATATCAATAAAAGAAATGGTGTATTTCTCAGTGTTTTCTTCAATCAGTTTCAGTATTTCATTTAAAGGCTTATGTGTGTTTTCTGATGCCTCTGAAGCACTAAAAACCTTGGTGATGCCAATTCTATTTGCATTGCTTTGTATTGATGGAGTGATCACCGACAAATAGTGATTTGTTTTTGCTTGTGCATTTGCTGATTTATTTTTTAAGATCGAGCTGATACCGTCGAGATTTCTATTGGCGTCAATGAGGTTGACTGATTCACCACTATGAATGATGGCGGCGCTTATATTCAGTAAAACCCCATTTTTATCGATGGGGTTGAGTGCTGAAAGAACGATAAAGCTCTTGTTGCCTCGTTTGCCTAACAGGACCCTAAGACCCTCTGCTTGATCTTTAAGATTTAACATAAGCAGATTCTTTTTGAGTGATGATCTGTTGGCTGGTTGATGCAATAGCCGGTAACTCTACATCTTCGTACAGGGTTGCGCTGGTGAACTTATTCACAACAAAAGCCTGATTAATTAATTCACTCGGATTGACTGCGCTGATATCCTCAGGCACTCTCTGACCCGTGCTTAGATAGTACAGCCTTAGTTTTTGTCTGATGATGACATCCAGAGCATTACCAAGGTTCACTGCCTCATCAATCTTCGTTAATACACATCCATCAAGGCCTGAGCCAGTGTATGCACTGACAACCTCATAGAGGGTTTCGATGTTGGTGGTTGCATTGACACAAAGTAAGCGTTTCAGGGGCACATCCGTTGCAGAAAGCATGGCAATCTGCTCGCTGACTTTTTGGTCTCTTTGGCTCATGCCAACAGTATCAATAAGAACCATGTGTTTAGATTTCAGTTGATTGAGTGCAAGATTCAAGTCCACCTCATCCTTGACTGAGTGAACCATGACACCAAGAATCTTTCCATAAATACGCAATTGCTCTTCAGCGCCAATTCTGTATCCATCGGTGGTGATCAAAGCTAAATTACTTGAGCCATGGCGCATCACATAACGGGCTGCAATTTTTGCCGTTGTTGTTGTTTTGCCAACACCTGTTGGTCCAACCAGCGCATAAACCCCGCCCTGATCTAGAAATTCATCTTCATTTGGTAATGTGGATATATTTCTCACTAAGCAGTTTTTCATCCACTCTAGTGTTTGGTATTTATCAAGCTCAAGGGGAGATTTCTCTATAAGATATCTTGAGAGGCTGGCACTGAACCCATAGCCAAAAAGCTCTCTGAGTAATTCTGATTTAATCGGATTTTGTTCTTGAAGCTTTCCCCAAGATAATTCTGATATCTGGGCTTGCAATGAATCTCTTATGGACCTGATTTCTCCCATAAAGTCACTCATGTCAAATGTGGGAGCGGGGGTGGTGTTGATGATGATTGGAGATTGTTGCTTGGGAAAGCTTGTCTTATGAATAGGCTGAATTTCCGGATCATGTCTATGAACCACATCTTTAAAGTCATTTTCGCTGCATGCCAATATTTCAATGCCTTCTTCAATGCTTCTGTTTGAAAGAATCATTGCATTGGGTCCTAATGCATTTCTGACTTGATCAAGCGCTTCCCCACTAGTTGATCCTATGAATCGTTGAACTTTCATCCTAGTGCTCCTATGAGATTTGTTACTCTAATATTTCTTGTGCTTGGTAGTTCTGAGTGAGATAAGACCTTCAATTGCGGCAACTTTCGTCTTAAAAATTGAGATAGCATACTTCTCATTGGGCCCGGTACTAAAAGTATCGGGGTAAAGCCAAGATCTTCTTGAATCCTCATGGCCTTGGTTGTTTCGTTTGTCAGAGTTTCAGCCAAACCTGGCTCTATGGCGCTTTCATCTGAATTATTCATCACCGCCTGCAACAAAAGTTTTTCAAGCTGAGTGTCTAAAGTCATGACTGGGATCTCTTGAGATCCAGGTGAGATTTGATTGACGATCGCCCGACCAATGGCTATTCGCACAATTGAAGTCAAATAGACGGGATCTTGCGATTTCCCAATATTTTCTGAAATGCTTTCAATGATGGTGTAGATGTCACGTATGTGCACGCCCTCTTCGAGAAGGTTCTGTAATACTTTTTGCAAAGTTGTGAGAGGTATGACCTTTGGAACTAAATCTTCTATGAACTTCGATGATTCTTTTCCAATGTGCTCTACCAAGGTCTGCACTTCTTGACGACCAAGAAGCTCTGCGGCGTGAGAGGACATGATGTGGTTAAGGTGTGTGGCAATGACTGTGCCAGCATCAACCACTGTATAGCCCAGTGATTGAGCATGCTCTTGAAGGTTGGCATCAATCCAAATTGCATCCAAGCCAAATGCTGGATCTTTTGTTGGCGTGCCTGGCAGCGTACCAGTGACCATTCCTGGATTAATGGCCATGAATTGATTGGCATTTGATTCCCCAAAGCCAACTTCGACGCCTTTGAGAGTGATCCTGTATGCATTTGGACGAAGCTCTAGGTTATCTCTGATGTGAACAGTGGGAGGTAGGAAGCCAATTTCTTGAGCGAACTTTTTACGTATACCTTTGATGCGTCGTAATAACTCACCGTTTTGATTCTTATCAACCAGATTGATGAGGCGATAACCAACTTCAAGCCCTAGCACGTGCAAGGGTGATACATCCTTCCAGCTGGCCTCTTCCATTTCAATGGCAGGAGCAATCACCACTTCTTCGGATTGCATTTTTGCTAATTTAGCTTTTTGGGCAAGGTGATAGCCTAGTCCAGAGATGATTGCTGCAAACAATAAAAATGCGAGGTTTGGCATTCCAGGAATCAGTCCCAAACCTCCAATAATGATGGCGGTTATATAGAGAGACTCGGGCCGCATAAAAACTTGATTGGCCAATTGACTGCCAATATCTTGATCGCTGGCCACTCTTGAAACAACAGCACCAGCCGCAAGTGAAATGATCAAAGAGGGGATTTGAGCAACCAAGCCATCACCGATTGCAAGCAACAGATATGTATCAACCGCTTTTGAGAATGCCAAGTTATGTTGCAGCATTCCAATGCCAATACCGCCGATGATGTTAATGACTGTAATGATGATGCCCGCTACCGCATCACCTCGAACATATTTACTGGCACCATCCATCGCTCCGTAAAACTCTGCCTCTTGACCAACCTCAGATCTTCTTTTTCTGGCTTCAGCTTCACCAATCATTCCGGCATTTAAATCTGCATCAATGGCCATTTGTTTGCCTGGCATAGCATCTAATGCAAATCTGGCACCAACTTCAGCAATACGGCCAGCACCCTTGGTGATCACAACAAAGTTGATGATTGTCAAAATAATAAAAACAATCGCTCCAACCAGATAATCGCCGCCAATCAAAAAGTTACCAAAAGATTCAATGACTTTTCCTGCGGCACCTGGCCCTGTATGTCCGTCACTCAGTACAACTCGGGTTGAAGCGACGTTCAGAGCGAGTCTTAAGATGGTTGTAACCAACAGTACAGTTGGGAATACCATGAAGTCGAGTGGTCTGACTGTATAAAGTGCTGTCAATAAAACAATGATGGATAAAGCAATATTGAAAGTGAAAAACACATCTAAAAGGAATGGAGGTATTGGTAATACCATCATGCCCAAAATGAGAACAACAATAATTGGCGCCGCTAAACTTTTGCCTTTTATGTTTCGAAATAGCTCAATAAAGTTCATGCAGGGCTCATTGCTTTCGTTGTGTTGTTAAGGTCAAGCTCTGGCGATACCCCTAAAAAATCTAGGCCTGCTGGTATGGCTATTTGTGTTGGCTTCTGAGGTTGTAAGCCCCCTTGTTTTTGATAAACGCGCAGCTGAAAAACATAGGCAAGTACTTGTGCTACTGCAGTAAACAATGCACTGGGTATTTCTTGCTCGAGTTCTGCGTGTTTATACAGAGCACGGGCTAGTGGAGGTAACTCCACAATCTCAATATTATTTTCTTTGGCTAATTCACGAATTTTTAAAGCAACCTCACCTTGGCCCTTTGCCAGAATGATCGGTGCTTTGTTTGAATTGTCTTGGTATTGCAAAGCAACTGAATAGTGGGTTGGGTTAGTGATCACGACATCTGCACTAGGTACTTTTGACATCATTCTGCGACGTGACATCTCTCTTTGTTGTGCTCTTATCTTCGCTTTTATTTCAGGGTTACCTTCAGTTTCTTTTGACTCATCCCTGAGTTCTTGGCGAGACATCTTTAACCGATCAGAGTATCGATAAATTTGATATGGGACATCAATCATGCTGATCACAGACAGCGAAACCACCATGAATGTGAGACACCATAGGATGATGTATCCCTGAAGAGCGCTGCTTTCCTGAATAGATCTTGAAAGTAAAGATAGGATGCTATCAAGTTGTGAATTGATGAGTAACCAAGAGGCAAAGCCGATAAACAATGTTTTTAAGATCGCTTTCAATAACTCAACCAAAGAGTTGATTGAAAAAATATTACTGATCCCTTGAATGGGATTTAGTTTTGTAAAGTCTGGAATTAATTTTTCTGCTGAGAATGTCCAGCCACTAATCAGCAGTGGAGCGCAAACCGCAGCGATAAAAATGATGCCTAATAATGGAAGGAATATGATCCCAATATCCATTAAGAAGTTTTGATAACTTAAAAATAATTCTGATGAATTTAATTCTTTGATGACCCCAAAATTTAATGTTTGCTTCATGTCTGTTTGAAGAATTTTTACCAGGCTGCTGCCAATGAACCAAATTGCCAGAGTGCCGGATAACAAAATGATGAGTGTTGAAAATTCTGTCGAGCGAGGAACATCGCCAGATTCTCTAGCCTTTTCTAATCGTCGGGGGGAAGCCGACTCGGTTTTTTCTAGGTCACTTTCTTCAGCCAAAATCTTCTCCTAGCTGAGCTCACTAAAATATTCTTCAACTCAGACTATGTTGATATTATTCAGGAACTTAGCGTGTGGAATGACTTGAAAAGCTTTGTTAATTGACCGCTATTTGAGGCATGCCCAAATATTGCTTGGTTGACTCAGTCAACGATCTTATTTTTGATCGCAAAAAGTATCAATTCAGAGTTATTTTGAAGGCTTAATTTCATCAAAAGTCGGCTTCTATACATGCTGACAGTTTTAACGGATAAATTGAGTTTTTCAGCTATTTTGGTCACAGTTAAACTCGATGCAATGAGCTGTAAAGTCTGTAATTCTCGCGTCGATAAATGACTAATACCGTCTTTACTTCCACCGTCTTGATAGTTTTGTGACATCAACTGTGAGACAGCATTATTGATGTAATTTTTACCGTCCAAAATCATTTCAATGGCGGTTACATAGTCTTCAAGTGGTTGTGATTTATTAACGTATCCTGCCGCTCCAGCCTTGATGGCTTTGAGTGATAACCAAAATTGCAGTTTTTGGGTAATATTTTTTAATATTCTTAATGAAATCAATGCCATTGTGCTCTGGAAAAGAAATATCCATCAACAAGATATCGGGCTGATTTTTCTCGAGAATTTCTAAAATGCCCGATGGATTGGACCCCTCTGCAATGGCCTCTAGGCCAGACATTGCATTGATCAAAGCTTTTAAACTTTGCCTGATGATCACGTGGTCATCAATGATTACTATTTTTTAGTCATTTACTTTTTGTGTAATCTTAAGAATATATTTGCTGTAAGGCTAACATAAATTCAACTTAGGGTGTATTTTTCCTACAATGTCCTACAGATAATATGAATTTATAAACCTGTGAATCAGTATCCGGTGATTTTGTTAAAGTTTGATGAACTCAAACTTTGTCCGG
>JBDLUD010000045.1:0-30305 GCA_039805465.1 Pseudomonadota bacterium | reverse complement strand
CCATCATTTGATAAGCAGTTTGTGCGTGACTGGCTGGAGTCTGTAAGACTAGACGGTCAACCATGGAATAAATCTGCACCTGCACCAAAATTACCTGATGATGTGATTGAAAAAACAGCGGCTAAATACCGTGAAGCTTTAGCAACACTGACCGCTTAATTGCTCGCTAAAAGCACAAAGGAAAAAAGATGAGTCAAAAACCAATTGTTGGAATCTTGATGGGTTCAAATTCTGATTGGGACACCATGCAGAACGCAGCTCAAACGCTGGCTGATTTTGGTGTCGCATACGAAGCTAAGGTGGTTTCTGCACATCGCATGCCTGATGATATGTTTGCTTATGCTGAAACTGCAGCAGAGCGCGGCATCAAAGCAATCATTGCTGGTGCTGGTGGTGCTGCACATTTGCCAGGGATGTTGGCAGCAAAAACAATCGTGCCTATTTTTGGTGTGCCCGTCGCTTCAAAGCATTTGAGTGGTGAAGATTCATTGTTATCAATTGTGCAAATGCCCAAAGGCATTCCTGTGGCAACGTTTGCTATTGGTGATGCAGGAGCAGCGAATGCAGCGTTGCATGTGATTGCTAATCTTGCAGTCAACGATCCTGCCTTGGCTAAAAAATTAGAGGTATTCCGCGGTGCTCAAACTGAAAAAGCACGCGCGATGAACTTGCCGGGACATTCTTGATTTATGGCTGATCGTCAAAACCCAATTTTGCCGGGATCTTACTTGGGGATTCTTGGGGGTGGTCAGTTGGGTCGCATGTTCACCCATGCTGCTCAAGCCATGGGATACAAAGTATGTGTATTGGATCCTGATGCACACAGTCCTGCTGGAATCGTTGCAGACAAACATATTCAAGCAAGTTATACCGACAGTGCTGCTTTGAAAGAAATGGCAAGCATCTGCCAAGCAGCCAGCACAGAATTTGAAAACGTACCAGCCAAGGCGTTGGATGAGTTAGAGGCCTTGGGTGTATTTGTTGCTCCAAGAAGTGCTGGGGTATCTATTGCGCAAGACCGTGTTGCAGAAAAGAAGTTTTTGGCAACATGGCAAAAAGAAGCCGGTATTGGCCCAGCACCTTATCAGGTGATTGAACAGCAGGGTGATGCCGAAGCAGTTTCTGCTGATTTATTCCCAGGCATTTTAAAAACTGCGCGTATGGGCTATGACGGTAAAGGTCAGGTGACGGTTCATGATCGTGCTGAACTTGTGAAGGCTTGGAATAGTTTTAATCAAGTGGTGTGTGTTTTAGAAAAACGCATGGATTTGGCCTTTGAAGTATCAGCATTGGTGGTGCGTGGCCATGATGATGAAGTCGTGGCATATCCCATTGCACAAAACATTCATAAAAATGGCATTTTGCACACAACAACTGTGCCAGCACCTTCGATCAATCCTGCTCAAGAAACAAAAATCATCGACGCCGCCAAAGAAATTATTCGTCGTTTAGATTACGTGGGTGTGTTGTGTGTGGAGTTCTTTGTTCTCAAAAATGGCGAAGTGGTTGCCAATGAGATTGCTCCACGTCCACACAATTCTGGACACTACACACAGAATGCATGTTTAACCAGTCAATTTGAACAGCAAGTCAGAGCGATGGCGCGTTTACCTTTGGGCAGTACTGAATTAATTGGCCCAAGCATCATGCTCAATATCTTGGGTGATGAGTGGCTGGTCTCTGGAAAGCAAGTAGAGCCTTCTTGGGAGAAAATTTTGAAGTCTCCTTCAGCAAAGCTGCACCTGTATGGCAAAGCTGAACCTCGCGTTGGACGCAAGATGGGACACATTAATTTTGTGGGCAAAACTTCATCAGCGGTTGAGTTGGTTTGCCAAGAGGCTATACAAGTCCTAAAAATTGCGCGCTGATCATGCCTGATTTAATCGAAAGAGCGGTAGACGTTCTTAAGGCCGGTGGTTTGGTGGGGATGCCCACTGAAACTGTTTATGGTCTGGCAGCTGATGCGAACAATGTATCAGCAATCAATAAAATATTTTCCAGTAAAGGCCGTCCTTCTGGACATCCTTTGATTGTGCACATTGCTCAAGCTGAACCAAGCGTTGCCAATGATCAGCAGGCTTGTGCAATAGCGTGGCGTGAAATACTCAGTCAATGGTCAAGAGATGTTTCACCAGAGGCTTTGATTTTGGCCGACAAGTTTTGGCCTGGCCCCTTGACCATGATTCTTCCAAAAGCCAAAAATGTTTTATCAGAAGTGACGGGTGGGCAAGAGACGGTGGGAGTTCGGTGTCCACAACATCCTATGGCGCAACAGTTATTAAAAGCATTTGGCGGTGGCTTGGCGGCACCTTCTGCCAATCGTTTTGGCAGAATTTCTCCAACCACAGCAGAGCACGTGCGTGAAGAATTTCCAGGCAATGAAGTATTGGTGATCGATGGTGGCCCTTGTGATGTGGGTATTGAATCAACCATTGTGGATCTGACCCGTCTTGATACCGATGGCGCTGTGATTTTGCGACCGGGTGCGATCACCCAGGCCATGGTTGATCAGGCGCTTGAGACATCTGATGGGGGTGGAGCAAAGCCTCTAACGATGGCTCAAAAAGGAAATGCGGCAATCCCAAGGGTGTCTGGAAGCTTGAGTGCGCACTATGCACCAAAGACCAAATTGCTTGTATACGATCCAAAAAATGCCAAGTCAATATTTGCTGAAGCCAATGAAGTTGCAGTTTTTAAACAAGTGGCTTGGGTACATTTTCCGCATGCTCAGTTTGGTAAACAGAATGAGAAAGAGCTAGGCTTAAAAAATGTGACAAAAGAATTGGTGTTGCCAGTTGAATCAAAATCATTGGCTCGCGAGCTTTATGCAATGCTGAGGCAGTTAGATGCACTGAATGTTGATTGTATTTTCTTTGAGCAATTGCCGGGCGGTATTGAATGGGATGCAATCCGAGATAGACTGGGGCGTGCCTCAGTGGGCTCTGGCATGTAATTGCTGCGGGCCATCATCAAGCAACCAGGTCATTAATGCATCATGTATGCCTCGCCCTGAGCCAGCATTCTGATGATTGATGAATGATGAAATCGCATACACCTGACCTGTTTTACTGACAACATAGCCTGAAATACTTCTGACATCTGACAAAGACCCCGTTTTAATATAAGCACCATATTTTTTGATTGGTTTGGGGAACTGAGATAAATTCTTTTCGAATGCTTGAGCATCAGCTTTTCTGGGGTTGTATTGACGAAGCTTATCCATCAGGCGATGTTTCATCGTTCCATCTACTCCAGCAATAGGGAGTGATTCAGTGAAGTAGTCTCTTGTAGAAGAATTTAAACCTAGCAATAACACTTGATTGAGATGCTTAGAGCTGATTCTTTCAATGCGGGATAAGCCAGAACCATTTTCAATGACCAGTTCAGGCATGTCTAATTGATATTTTTTGAGCCAAGATTTAACCACCATGTTTCCATTGCTGACGTTCCCAGGGCCCCCAGTTTTTTCCAATGCCAGCGTGAGTAAGACTTGTTTGGCCATCACGTTGTTGGAAAGCTTATTGATGTCTTTGACCGATTCGTACAAAGGAATGCCAAAATGCGTCACGACGGGCCGAAAAGAGTCGGTTAATTGGCCGCTTTTGATCGCTGGTTTTTTGCCCCATGTGCCACCTAGGTCTTCCCATGCGGCAATCAAGCTCTGTGATAAAAATTGATCGCTGTCGGAGGCAACAATGTTCCAATGAGCAGTGGTGCAGGCGCTGGGGTAATTACCATTAAAACTCGCAACCCACCCTGAATTTTTCTCAGTCTTCAATGACATTGTTATGCCGTCTCGCCAATTGTTGCAAGGACCATCGACCACCACCAAATTATTGTTAATGGATAGATTGGCCATGCGTGGAGTTTGCTTGATGACAACTAAGCGATTTTCAAGATTTGGAAAGAACTGAAAGCTAAAACTATTAAAGGCAAACAAAAGAGCATCGGGAGCAACGTTGTATGCACGAGTTGGTTCACTGTCAGAAAATGATGATTCTTTGACTGATTTGTCGTACGCACTTCTATCAAAAATCAAGTCCCCATGGATATTTTTTACCCCGCTTGCCTTGAGATTGGCTAAAAGTTTATTCACCTCTTCTGGTATGAGCTTTGGGTCACCGCTGCCTCTGATGAGTAAGTCCCCGCGCAGAGTGCCTTTTGAAATTTGGCCATTGGTGAATAAATCAGTTTTCCACCTGTATTGCGGGCCTAGCATCTCCATGGCAGCCAAGCTTGTGACAAGCTTCATTGTGGACGCTGGATTCATGCCTAAGTTTTCCTGCCAATGAATCACATCATGGGAGTTAAAGGTCGCATGATCTTGTTGACCGGTGATTTTTGAGACAGATATGGCAATCGCTTCTTTTGGTATAGCGCTTTTTTTGATGGCTGATTCGACGGAAGCTGGTAAAAAATCTTTTGCAAATGAGCCAAAGCTTTGCATGGCTAAAACAAAGCCTGTCAATATCAATAAATGTCTCTTAAATGGCATGCCTGAATCATATAGCCTAATGCGCACTTATGTATATATGGCTAATGCTTGGCAACTACTTTTTTTAAGATCTTGTTGGATCGAATCAGGGCAACACATAAATCATAAAAAAGAGGTCGATGCGGCATCGGTATTTTTGCCTGAAATTGTTCGCAAAGTTTTACCAATCTTGAGTCATTGCTTAATTTGGCGCCGCCAAGCAATTTATGAGCCATGCTTTTTAATTCGACTTCACTCAATACCCATTTTTGTTTGCCCAGGCATTGAAGTAAAAGTTCCAAAGATGTTTCTTGATAGGTCAAAATTTCACTGGCAATGATCTTGAGCATTGCATGTGGAGAATCATCAGGGTCTTTGAATGTCGTTGAATATGTTTTTTCAAGAGTCAATGCTTGTTGCCAATCTTTCAAGGATGCGGGCTTGATCAAAACAAAATCAAAAACATTATTAGGATTCAGTAATCTATGAGCGCCATCAGTGTGCGCAGTGATGCCAAATATTTTGATTTTTGAATCATAGTGCTGATGAGCGGCGATCGCCAATTGATCTCCATTGATGATGGGCATGGTCAAGTCTGTGATCAAAATATCAAAAGAAGACTCACGAATTTTTTGTAAAGCCTCTTGAGCGCAAGGGCTTGAATGAACGCAATATCCCATGTCTTTGAATTGAGCTTCTGTGATCAATCTACTTGGGGCGTGATCATCAACAATCATCACGCTTTCGTGATGGGTGATGATGGGGGTAACCTTTTCATAAGTTGTATTGATTCTTGTGTACTTGGGTTGCTGTATGGATCTTTTAAAAGAAAGGGTGAAGCTCACTGATGTGCCAAGCCCCTCTTCAGAGTCAATTGTCAGTTTGCCGCCCATCATCGCAATGAGCTGTTTTGCAATGCTCAATCCAAGCCCTGTGCTGGATTGTGCATACTCTGTATCAATATGATCATATTGTTCGTAGGGCTTAAATATTCTTGAAATATGAGCTGGGGGTATCCCTTTGCCATTGTCAGAAACCTCAAAATAGATGCTTTGAGCAAAATGATCATTTGCAAGGGTTCGAGTCGTGATTTGAACTTTTTTGTCTGGGCTGAACTTGATGGCATTGCTGATCAAGTTATGTAAAACCTGACCCAATCTCGTGCCATCCGCAATCAAGCTTTCTGCAATTTCTGGGCAAATATGACAGTTGAGGGCGGTGTTATTTTTTTGTGCAAGGGTGCCAAATGTTCGATTGATGTTTTTAATTAAATTGCCCAAATTGCAGGCCTCTGTTTTGAGTGTCATTTTCCCGGCATCAATTTTCGATAAATCTAATAATTGATTCAGGACCTCTAGCATTGACTCTGCTGAGGCATGAGCGCTCTCTAAGATGGTCTTCTCAGAATGATCTAACTGACTATTGCGTAAAAGCTTTTCTTGAATGCTAAGTATGGCGCTGATGGGTGTTCTTATTTCATGGCTGATGGTTGAGATTGCCTGGTTCTTTGTTTCTTGAAATGCGCTGAGATTTTGATGATTTTTATGGGCGAGATTCGACCAATACTTGTTTCTTATCAGTAAGTAAACGCAGAATAAGAACGTGCAAATGAAAGCTAGGAGGGTGATCTGATGTTCGTCAAGCATCAGTGATTCGGTTGGTTCTACAAAACGTAATTAACTCTGCGATGTTGGTCACACCAATTTTTTTATAAACGCGGGTCTTGTATGTGGATACTGTTTTAGTGCTGATGTGAAGAAATTCTGAGATGGCACTGTTGGGATGTCCGTCGGCCAAGTATTTAATGACTTGAAATTCTCTTGGTGAAAATGATGAAATGATCTGATCATCACTGCTGAATATTTTGGATGAGTTGTTGACATGAAAAAATGTATATCCTTGAGATACCGCTAGGCAAGCAGCCAGAATGATGTCTGAGCTGGCTGTTTTGTTGATAAAGCCATGCCCACCAATGCTTCTGACGCGACTGCCATAAACCTTGGCTTCCAAAGAAGATACGACCAATATTCTGCTGTCTGGAGCAATGATTTTCAAACGGCGAATCACATCGAAGCCATCTATTTTTGGCATATCAATGTCCAAAATGATCAGGTCTGTTTCATTTTCTCTGACGAACTCAAGGCAGCCGTCGCCATCGACTGCTTCCCCGATGATTTCAAAGTGAACTTGTTGTGCCAGCATGTTTTTAAGTGCCCAAAGCATGGCTGGATGGTCGTCAACCAACAGGACTTTTTTCCTCATCTCACTCACTCCTTTTGTGACTGTTTCTTGATCAGCTGTTTCATGGCTAATTGTTGTTTGGCGGTTTTCCCCATCTTGAGCACTTGGTGAAGTGTCATTGGCGGCATGATGTGCTTGCCGAAGTAACAATCAATCGCATGCTTTTCGGCCACAGATTTCTCGTGCATGAGTTTGATGGGGCCTGCCACTGATCGTGCGTCATTGGCATGGATGAGTGCTTTAAGCGCAATCAATTTCTTTTCACACTGACTTCCTGGGATTGCTTGTCTGATGAGATCGCCCGCTAGATGGATATGAGTGAATCGATGATTGAGCATCAGTTGGCACTCTTCATCCTGTCCTGTGAAATTCAGTAGATGAAACAAAATGCCTAGACGTTGTAATTGCACCATTGCTTCTTGTAACTGAGGAGCCTCTTTTAATTCTGCTGAGTTGCTGATGCCAACATAAATCAGACCAACGGGTAAATAGCACTTCAGCAATACCTCTTGAAAGTCGTTCAGCAAGTTTGAATCAATCAACCATTCGGCCTTCATGGCGAGCATGATGGCGTGTGGTTTTGTGAAGCTGTGCCAATAATTGGCCGCACGAATCCCATCCCTGACTAATTCAATCACTGTGTCCTTTGAAGCATGCTCTAAGGGCGTGAGGGTGACAAATTCAGTGACGAGGTCTTTAGAGCTCAAAACCAACTCAAAAGACAAATGTTGAGAGCTTGCCCATGCCTCAAGCTGTTTACTCTCGGGTTGCATCATCACTTCATACAGTTGCCCCTGATGGAACTCTTTAACAGCCAGTCCTGGTTTTTTTGTCCAATTTTTAACAAGCGAATAGAGCCGAGACTTAGGTTTCATAATTAAATCCAATAAAATCAATTATTTAGTGATTTTTGATCACCAATAGTTACATTGCTCTTGAGAAAAGCTTGGGGGCGAATGCTTAGGAAATCCATTCTTTGAATGGAAAGTCTGGTCATGACCCTTGAAATGCTGGGCTTCCATCCCTATAATTAGCACTCAACCAGTTAGAGTGCTAACAATACGTTTCTGTTCGGTAGCACTACTTCTGGAAATTATAATTAATTATTTTTACTAACTAATAAGTAAATACTTACTAACTTTTTAAAGGAGTCAAAATGAATTTACGCCCTTTACATGATCGCGTGATCATCAAGCGTTTAGACAACGAAACAAAAACAGCTTCAGGTTTAGTGATTCCTGAGACTGCAGCTGAAAAGCCAGACCAAGGCGAGATCCTTGCTGTTGGCACAGGCAAAAAAGATGAGTCAGGCAAAGTTATTCCACTAGATGTGAAAGTGGGCGACCGTGTTTTGTTTGGCAAGTATGCTGGTCAGACAGTAAAAGTTGATGGCGATGAGCTTCTCGTGATGCGCGAAGAAGACATCATGGCAGTGGTTCAGAAGTAATTTAATAAGAAACATCGAAAGGAATTCAAATGGCAGCAAAAGATGTATTTTTCAGTGACAGCGCGCGTACGCGCATGGTCGAGGGCGTTAACATTTTGGCTAACGCAGTTAAAGTAACTTTAGGACCTAAAGGTCGTAACGTGGTTTTAGAGCGTTCATTTGGCGGCCCATTGGTCACCAAAGACGGTGTGTCAGTAGCCAAAGAGATTGAGCTAAAAGACAAGCTACAAAACATGGGTGCACAGATGGTGAAGGAAGTTGCATCTAAGACAGCTGACAACGCTGGTGACGGTACAACAACTGCAACAGTATTGGCTCAGTCAATTGTGCGTGAAGGCATGAAGTATGTTGTTGCTGGTCACAATCCAATGGATTTGAAGCGCGGTATTGATAAAGCAGTGACTGCAGCAATTGCAGAAATCACAAAAATCAGCAAGCCATGCACAACCACAAAAGAAATCGCTCAAGTTGGCTCTATTTCAGCAAACAGCGATTACAGCATTGGTGAGCGTATTGCTGAAGCCATGGAAAAAGTGGGCAAAGAAGGTGTTATCACTGTTGAAGATGGCAAATCATTGGCCGATGAGTTAGATGTTGTTGAAGGTATGCAGTTTGACCGCGGTTACCTTTCACCTTATTTCATCAGCAACCCAGAAAAGCAAGTAGCTATTCTTGAGAACCCATTCGTTTTGTTGTTTGACAAGAAGATCAGCAACATTCGTGACTTGTTGCCAGTATTGGAGCAAGTAGCTAAAGCTGGTCGTCCACTATTGATCATCGCTGAAGATATCGAAGGTGAAGCGTTGGCAACATTGGTGGTTAACAACATTCGTGGCATTTTGAAGACTTGTGCTGTTAAGGCTCCAGGTTTTGGTGACCGTCGTAAAGCCATGCTTGAAGACATCGCTATTTTGACTGGTGGTCAAGTGATTGCTGAAGAAGTTGGTTTGACACTAGAAAAAGTAACGCTACAAGATTTGGGTCAAGCTAAGCGCATTGAAATCGGTAAAGAAAACACAACCATCATTGATGGCGCAGGCGAAGCTAAGAACATTGAAACTCGCGTTAAGCAAATTCGTGCACAAATCGAAGAAGCTACTAGCGACTACGATCGTGAAAAGCTACAAGAGCGCGTTGCTAAATTGGCAGGCGGTGTTGCAGTTCTACGTGTTGGCGCAGCCACAGAAGTAGAAATGAAAGAGAAGAAGGCCCGTGTTGATGACGCATTGCACGCAACACGTGCTGCTGTTGAAGAAGGTATTGTTCCTGGCGGCGGCGTTGCTTTGGTACGTGCTAAACAAGCCATCATGAATATGAAGGGCGATAACGCAGATCAAAATGCTGGTATCAGCATTGTGTTGCGCGCCATGGAAGAGCCACTTCGCATCATCGTTTCAAACGCTGGTGACGAGGCAAGTGTTGTTGTGAATAACGTGGCTGCCGGTAAAGGCAACTATGGTTACAACGCAGCATCTGGTGAATATGGTGACATGGTTGAAATGGGTGTTATTGACCCAGCTAAAGTAACTAAGACAGCTTTAGTGAACGCAGCATCTGTTGCTGGTTTGTTGTTAACAACAGACTGCGCAGTTGTTGATTCACCTAAAGATGACGCTGCAGGCGGTATGCCTGATATGGGCGGCATGGGTGGTGGTATGGGTGGTATGGGCGGCATGATGTAATTGAGTCCATACTCAAATAAAAAAGGCGCTTCGGCGCCTTTTTTATTGCCTGCCAATCAGTTCAATTCAGAAGTTCACCATGACGATGTTTTTGACCCCGCGTCGTCAAAGCTTTCTTGCGACTCTTCACCACTTGGGTTGCTTTCTTCTTGCCATAGCTCTTTGGTGGAACACCTGCCATCAACAATGCTTGGCGTTTGATTTGGGCCAGCGTTAAACGTTTTTTGATATTCATGATTCAACTATACGGTAATCAATGCTGGGTAATCAAATTCAAGTTTGGTATAGGCGATTGATGTGGCCAACAAAAAACCGCCCTTGGGCGGTTCTTTGCAAAGCGATTGAGATTTACTCAACTGCTTTTCACCAAAGACCATCATGGTCTTGTCCATGTAGAACAACTCGTTATCTAGGCCGGCATAACCAGAGGCCATAGAGCGCTTGTTCACAATCACAGTCTTCGCTTTGTAAGCTTCAAGAATTGGCATGCCAAAAATTGGACTGCCTGGAGTTCTTGCGGCAGGGTTCACCACGTCGTTAGCACCCAAAATCAAAACAACGTCAGCTTGTCCAAATTCACTGTTGATATCTTCCATTTCGAATACTTGATCGTATGGAACTTCAGCTTCAGCCAAAAGAACGTTCATGTGACCAGGCATACGACCAGCCACTGGGTGGATCGCATACTTCACTGTCACGCCAGCGTGAGTTAGTTTCTCTGTGAGTTCTTTGAGTGCGTGCTGAGCACGAGCAACCGCTAGACCATAACCTGGAACAATGATGACTGTTTCAGCATTGGTCATCAAGAAGGCTGCATCATCAGCAGATCCTGATTTAACGTTACGCTGCTCTTGTGACCCACCAGCGGCTGCAGTACCTGCATCACCACCGAAACCACCAAGAATCACGTTGAAGAATGAACGATTCATCGCCTTACACATGATGTAAGACAAGATGGCACCAGAAGAGCCCACCAATGAACCAGCCACAATCAACATTGAGTTATTCAATGAGAAACCAATACCAGCTGCAGCCCAGCCAGAGTAGGAGTTCAACATTGAAACAACCACTGGCATATCAGCGCCACCAATTGGGATGATGATCAAAACGCCCAAAATAAAGGCAATCGCAACCATCACAACAAAGTAGTTCCAAGCAGGTTCTGCGCCAGTAGCGATAGAGAACATCACACCGCAACCCACCATCACAATGGCAAGGATCAGATTAAGCATGTGCTGACCTGGGAAAGTAACAGGAGCACCTTGGAATAAACGGAACTTGTATTTGCCAGATAATTTGCCAAAGGCAATCACTGATCCTGAGAAGGTGATGGCGCCAACAAATGTACCGATGAACAACTCAAGACGATTACCCAGGGGAATTGGCTCACCGACAGTCACGATACCAAAGGCGTGAGGCTCTGCAACTGCTGCAACCGCAATACACACCGCTGCAAGACCAATCATGCTGTGCATGAATGCCACTAGCTCAGGCATTTTTGTCATTTCAACGCGCTTGGCCATGATGGCACCAGCACCGCCACCAATCACTAAGCCTGCTAGAACATAAGCCATACCGCCGGCCGCTGATTCTTTGGCAAGCATCATGACTAGGCCAACTGTTGTGATGATGGCAATTGCCATACCTGTCATACCAAACACGTTTCCTTTGATGGAAGTGGTTGGATGAGATAAACCTTTAAGTGCCTGAATGAAACAAATAGAGGCGACCAAATATAAAAGCGTGACGAGATTTAAGCTCATGCTGTTTCTCCTTTTGCTTTTTTATCTTTTTTCTTAAACATTTCTAGCATGCGTCTTGTGACCAAGAAGCCACCAAACACGTTAACTGCCGCTAAAGCAACAGCAATCGTGCCCATTGATTTGCCAAGCGTGCCTTCGGTTAAAGCGGCGGCGAGCATGGCACCAACGATGATGATGGCTGAAATAGCATTTGTCACAGCCATCAAAGGCGTGTGAAGTGCTGGGGTGACGTTCCATACAACGTGGTAGCCAACATAAATGGCCAACACGAAGATGATGAGGTTGTAAATAGTTGGGCTGATCATGTCCATGATTTTTTCCTTGTAATTCTTCTTATGCGTTCTGACGAAGAACTTGACCGTTTTGACACATTAAGCAAGCTGTCACGATGTCATCATCAGTCGGAATAGCAAGAGCTGCTTCCTTATCTACGATGAGTTTCATGAAATCTAGAAGATTGCGCGCATAAAGTGCAGAGGCATCTGCTGCAACCATGCTGGCTAAGTTGGTGTAACCAACCAATTTAACGCCATGCTTCACAACCACTTTGTCAGCTTCTGTGAGTGGGCAGTTACCGCCACCATTGTCACCTTTACCAGCGGCCAAATCAATCACCACTGAACCTGGTTTCATTTGAGCAACAGTTTCTGAGTGCAAAAGTGTTGGTGCCTTACGACCTGGAATCAACGCTGTCAAGGCTGCTTGACGTTGCATCCAAGATGCAGGCATTGGGCGGGCATAGCCACCAACACCTTGAGCGATTTCACGTTCTTCTTCAGTTTCAAAAGGCACATCCACAAACTTACCGCCCAATGATTCAATTTGTTCTTTAGCCGCTGGGCGCACATCTGAGGCTTCAATCACAGCACCTAAACGCTTAGCAGTTGCAATCGCTTGCAAACCAGCAACACCAGCACCAAGAATCAATACGCGAGCAGCTTTGACTGTTCCAGCCGCTGTCATTAACATCGGCATGAAGCGTTGATATTCATTGGCGGCAACCATCACAGCTTTGTAACCAGCAATGTTGGCTTGTGATGACAAGACGTCCAAGCTTTGAGCTCTGGTTGTTCTTGGAGCAATTTCATTTGAGCTAATTCATTGGCATCTGGTGCTCTGACTTTCAGCACAATATCTGCGCCCAATGCATCAGCAGCAGAACCTATACTTGCACCAACTGCTTCATAAGCGGAATCGGGCTGGCTACTTGCAACGCCAGCATTGTTTTGAACTATAACTGTGTGACCTTGACTGATGAATTTCTTCACTGTTTCAGGTGTGGCAGCAACGCGCGTTTCATTCGCCCGCGTCTCTAAGGGCACGCCAATGCGCATGGGTTTCTCCCTGTTATTGTAAAAAGTTTAAGATTACCCTAATTTTCGGGGTTTTCTGATCAAATTGACCCTTCATTTTATGTTTTTTTGGTCATTTAGTGTTTTATCCTAACTTTAATGAGTAACTTATTTTGACAATACCTATGACCTTCCCTGCAATTGATACAAGCTTTTTGGAAGCAGCGCCAGTTTTGCCGCCCGCCACGGTTGTGATTGGGATGTCTGGAGGGGTTGACTCATCAGTGGCTGCTTGGATTTTGAAGCAGCAGGGATATCACGTGGTTGGTCTTTTCATGAAGAATTGGGAAGACGATGACAACAGTGAATTCTGTTCTTCACGCCAGGATTGGTTGGATGTTGTTTCGGTGGCGGATTTGATTGGGATTGATGTTGAGGCAGTTAATTTTGCAGCTGAATACAAAGATCGTGTATTTGCTGAATTCTTAAAAGAGTACTCAGCCGGCAGAACGCCTAATCCGGATGTTTTATGCAACGCTGAAATTAAATTCAAGGCTTTTTTAGATCACGCCATCAGTTTAGGAGCGCAAGCCATTGCAACAGGACATTATGCAAAAACAGCAAGGTGTGATGATGGCGTTCATTTGCTGAAAGCGATTGATGACACCAAAGATCAAAGTTATTTTTTATATCGTTTGACCCAGCAACAATTGAGTCATGTCATTTTCCCATTGGGTGGCATCAGAAAATCCATGGTCAGAGAAATTGCAGAAATGATTGGTTTGCCCAATGCCAAGAAAAAAGATTCAACAGGCATTTGTTTTATTGGTGAGCGGCCTTTTAGAGATTTCTTGAATCGCTATTTACCCAATAAACCAGGCCCAATCAAAACAGAAGACGGCAAGGTGATTGGCGAACACATTGGTTTGGCTTTTTACACCTTGGGCCAAAGAAAAGGCATTGGCATGGGAGGAAGCAAGGATGGCAGTGGTGACCCATGGTTCGTGGCTAAAAAAGACATGGCAAGCAATTCTCTTTATATCGTTCAAGGGCACGACCACCCATGGTTGTTGAATAAGGTTTTACAAGCTTCTCAAATCAGTTGGAGCTTTGATGGTTTGCCTGAACAAAGAAACTACACTGCAAAAACAAGGTACAGACAATCAGATGCACCTTGCCAATTAAAGCAGGTGGCTGCAGATAGTTTTACACTTGAGTTTGATGAAGCCCAGTGGGCGGTAACGCCTGGTCAGTCAGCGGTTCTCTATGATGGTGAGCGTTGCTTGGGCGGTGGCATTATCACCGCTTAAAGCAATATCACTTATTGCGGTGGCGCTGTGTTGGCAAAGGAAGGGCGTGACATCAACTTTTTATGAAGTCGATTCAAATTCGAATAAGACTTTTGCCATTGATTATTTGGAAATCTAAAAATCAAATAATCTAAAGCGCAACCTACAGCAACATCAGCCAAGCTCAGCTGATTGCCAAAACACCATTCTGATTCACCAAGACCGTTGGACATGGCTTTCAGTGAGACATCGACTTTATGAAGTTGGCGATCTATCCAGGCTTGGCTCTTTTGCTCATCTGGTCTCCATGTGCCCTCTAATCTTGCAAGAATGGACGCATCCAAAATACCGTCTGCCAAAGCTTCCCAAGTTTTCACCGCCGCTCTCTCTTTGCCAGAAGATGGAATGAGTTTGTTCACGGGGCTCAAGGTATCAGCGTACTCAACAATCACACGTGAATCAAACATGGCTCCACCATCATCCATGATCAAGCAAGGAACTTTCCCAAGGGGATTGGCTTGCATGATGGTGGTGTCTTGACTCCAGACATTCTCTTGAATAAGCGGAACTTCAATTTTCTTTTCGGCAAAAACAATTCTTGCTTTGCGCACGTAGGGGCTGGTGAGTGATCCAATTAATTTCATGGCTCAAGTATAGCTATTTAGGCTTATCTCGTCAGAAAGACTAAAATCATGTTTTCGATGCTTTTTTAGGAATTAGCTGTGACTACTCAACTATCTACATTAAGTGCTTTATCCCCTTTGGATGGCCGTTACGCCTCAAAAATAGACGGTTTGCGCCCTTGGCTATCAGAGGCTGCCTTCATGAAGCAGCGAGTCCAGGTAGAGGTTCACTGGTTAATTGCCCTATCTCAGGCCAAATTGCCGGATTTCCCAAGTTTTAGCGCCAATGCGGAAGCCGTTTTATTGAAATTAGTTGCAGATTTCTCCGATGTGGACGCTGAAAGAATCAAAGCCATTGAAGCTGTGACCAATCACGACGTGAAAGCCGTTGAATATTGGATGAAAGAAAAAGTGGTTGGCCATGCTGAATTAGAAAAAGCCAGCGAGTTCATTCACTTTGCTTGTACTTCTGAGGATATCAACAACACATCCCATGGTTTGATGTTGAAGGGTGCTCGTCAAGAAGTTATCTTGCCTAAATTGCGTGAGCTTCTATCAGCACTGACCAATTTGGCAGTGGTCAATGCGGATGTACCGATGTTGTCTCGCACACATGGTCAGCCTGCCTCTCCAACAACTTTGGGTAAAGAAATGGCAAACGTGGCGATGCGTTTACAAAGAGCCATTGCTAATATTGAAAAAGTACCTTTGCTTGGAAAAATGAACGGTGCTGTGGGTAATTACAACGCACACTTGTCTGCATACCCAGATGTTGATTGGGAGAGTTTTTCAAAGGAAGTGGTTGAAAAGCGCTTAGGCCTAGAGTTCAACCCATACACCATTCAAATTGAGCCACATGACTACATGGCTGAATTGTTTGATGCGGTTGCCAGAGCTAATACGATTTTGTTAGATATGAACCGTGACATTTGGGGCTACATCTCAGTTGGTTATTTCAAACAAAAAACCAAGGCAGGTGAAATCGGTTCATCCACCATGCCTCACAAAGTCAACCCGATTGATTTTGAAAACTCAGAAGGCAACTTGGGTATTGCCAACGCACTTCTAAAGCATTTGTCAGAAAAATTACCTGTATCACGTTGGCAGAGAGATTTAACAGATTCCACAGTTTTACGTAATTTAGGCACTGCTCTTGGCCATAGTCTTTTGGCTTATGACAGCGCATTAAAAGGTTTGGGTAAATTGGAAACAAACCCTGAGCGCTTGGCTGAAGATTTGAACAATTGCTGGGAAGTTCTTGCTGAGCCTGTGCAAACAGTGATGCGTCGCTTTGGGGTGCCTAATCCGTATGAACAGTTAAAAGAGCTGACCAGAGGTAAAGGCATCACCCCAGAGGGATTGAGAAGCTTCATTCAAGGTTTGGCCATTCCTGATGATGCCAAGAAACTTCTTTTAGAAATGACGCCTGCCTCTTATATCGGCAAAGCAACAGAATTAGCCAAGCGTCTAAAAAAATAATGACGTCGATTGGTCATGCCCCAATGAATATCAGACATCGATTGATGATGGGGCTTTACCAATTATGTTGGTATCTGGCCTTGCCCTTGGCCCTTGGCCGTCTACTCTGGAAAGGCAGACTGCAACAAGGCTACCGAGAGCACATCAATGAGCGCCTAGGGATGTCTTGGCCTATCAGCGGAGCAGTTCCACGTATTTGGGTGCACGCGGTATCTGTGGGCGAAACAAGGGCGGCTGCACCCTTGATTGAGGCCTTGATTCAAAGTGGTGAAAAGATCTTATTGACTCACATGACGCCTACGGGAAGAGATACTGGGCGCGAGTTATTTGCAAACCACATTGCTTCCGGTCAATTGGTGCAAAGTTATCTTCCTTATGACATCCATTGGGCTGTGAACTCGTTTTACCGGTACTTTTCAATCAAAGTTGGTCTGATCATGGAGACCGAGGTTTGGCCAAGTTTGATTTTGTCTGCTCGCCAAAAATCTTTGCCTGTCATCCTCATCAACGCCAGATTGTCTGAACGCAGTGCTCGTCGGGTCAATCGGTTTTCAAATTTTGCTCAGTTGATTTATCAGTCCTTCACCAAAATTTTGGCTCAAACAAATTTGGACGCTAAGCGCTACGAATCTTTGGGCTTGAGCAATGTGATAGTGACTGGTAATTTGAAGTTTGATGTCACGCCCAATCTTCAGCAGATTGAGCATGCTTTAGCCCTCAAGAAAAAATTGAATCATCAAGTTCAAATCGTTTGTGCTGCAAGCACCAGAGACGGTGAAGAATCATTGATCATTGAGGCATGGCAAACATTTCTCAAGACCAAAGAAAATCCGAATGATTTTTGCTTATTCATTGTGCCAAGACATCCACAGCGATTTGATGATGTTTTTGTTCAGTTACAGTCAAGTTTCCCAAAAGTCTTGCGTCGATCAAACCTCGGTGATCAAGAGTTTATTGACGCTATCGATCAAGGCGTAGTGATACTTGGTAACTCGATGGGTGAGATGAGTTTTTATTATGCTTTGTCTGACATCGTGATCATGGGTGGAAGTTTATTACCTTTGGGTGGTCAAAATTTCATTGAAGCATGCGCATTAAGTCGACCAATTATCCTGGGTGAGCACACATTTAATTTCCAGCAGGCCAGCACAGATGTGATTGAATCTAGAGCCGCCATCCGAATTTCTGGTGTTGCTGATTTGGTAAAAGCTGTGGATTTATTGTTGACCAATCATCAAGTCAAAGAAGACATGAGCACCAACGCCCTTGATTTTGCCAATCAACACACGGGCGCCACAAAAAAGATCGTTGCGGTTATTCAGCAAACCCTTGGGGCATGATTCGATTCACTCAAATTAAGAATCAATAAGACCTATTGGTTCTAGAGGCCCTGCAATCTCGAGGCCAAATCCCTATTGTTTATAAGGTTTAATGGTTAATTCTATTGTTTCTATAGAATCCCTCTAAACATCTGGGGAGTAGCCAGCTCATCGTCATGAGTCTTATGTATCGTCAATACGGCATTTAACTGCCCGGTACATGAGGGGAATGGGTCCTTGGCAAGACCAAATAATATAAAAAGGAACCACTATGGATTTCATGTCCATTGATGCTATTTGGGCTATCTTGGCGATTATTCTCATCGACCTAGTGCTTGCAGGAGACAACGCCTTGGTGATTGGCATGGCAGCCAATAGATTGCCTCCACACCTGCGTAAAAAAGCAATTTTCTGGGGCACTTTTGGTGCAATCGCCGTTCGTTTTGTTTCAGTCGCCATCATCACATATTTGATGTTGATACCAGGTTTGCGTTTGGTGGGTGGTATTGCGCTCGTTTGGATTGGTTGGAAGCTGGCTTTCCAAGACGATAACCATGAAATTAAAGCAGCTGATACCTTTGGTGCAGCAATTACAACCATCGTGATTGCTGATGCGGTTATGGGGGTTGATAACGCTTTAGGTATCGCAGCAGCAGCTAACGGTAATTGGACCTTCATCATCATGGGCTTATTGATCAGTATCCCAGTGGTTATTTTTGGTTCAAGCATGGTCACCAAGATATTGGATCGTTGGCCTAATGCTGTTTTTATCGGTGGCTTTGTTTTGTTTGCTGTCGCAGTTCAAATGGTTTTGAAAGAGATCCTATTCATTGATGCGCTGGCAGATGTGAACCCATGGATTCTCAAGTTATCTCCATGGATCTTTGCGGTTGCAGTGACAGCTCTTCAATTCAAGCTCTCTAAGAAAGCCAATAAAACTGAAGCGGTGACTATCTAAATAAGAATTATCAAATATTAGTCAGCGATTAAATTTACTGAGGTAGACAATAAAAAAGCGGGCATAGCCCGCTTTTTTATTTGAGAGAAATAAAAATATCAGTATTTAAACTTGAGCTCCAAAGTTAGGATCATCAGATTTGGTGGCGGTCGCACTGGCTTTAATCTCTCCAGATGCAAGATCTTCGCGCTTGATACCAAACCACATGGCCAATGCGGCAGCAACGAAAACAGAAGAGTAGATACCGAATAAGATGCCGATGGTCAGAGCCAAAGAGAAGTAATAAAGCGTTGGACCACCGAAAAGCAACATGGCTAAAACCATCATCTGCGTACTACCATGGGTGATGATTGTTCTGCTGGTGGTGCTGGTGATCGCGTTATCAATCACTGCAGACACTTCCATTTTTCTGTACTTGCGGAAGTTCTCTCTGATACGGTCAAAAATAACCACAGACTCGTTCACTGAATATCCAAGAACAGCCAGAACAGCAGCTAATACTGAAAGAGAGAATTCCCACTGGAACAAAGCGAAGAATCCCAAAATGATCACAACGTCGTGTAGGTTGGCCAAAATGCCCGCCGTTTTAAGGTGACGTCAGCATTGGATGCTTTGAGTGTATCGAGCACCTGATTACTTTGTTGTGAAGAGGAGAGGGCTTTGCCTTCAGCATCTCTTTGAAGTGGTAAGCGAATCAACACATCTTTTGAACTACCAAAGTTTTGAACTTGCACATCTTGGTAGCCAAGTTTTGTTAAGTCTGCTCTGATGGTGTTTAAGGGAGCAGTTTGTTGATAGCTGATTTCCATGACTGTGCCACCCGTGAATTCCACAGATAGATGTAAGCCCTTGGTGACCAAGAAAAAGACAGCGGCTAAAAAAGTGATCGCGGATATCGCATTTAGCACCAACGCATGGCGCATAAAGGGAATGTCACGGCGAATGCGAAAAAATTCCATGTTGTTAATTCCTTTTATTCAGTAGGGCGCCAAACTTCGCCAATCGATAATTTGTCTAATTTCTTCTTGCGGCCATACCAAAGGTTGGCCAAACCTCTGGCAAAAAATACCGCAGAGAACATGGATGTCAAGATGCCCAAACTATGAACAACAGCAAAGCCTCTGACGGGGCCTGAGCCAAATGCCAATAAGGCAATACCAGCAATCAAAGTGGTGATGTTCGAATCTAGAATGGTGCCCCAAGCTTTTTCAAAGCCAGTTGCAATCGCAGCTTGTGGTGTTGCTCCGGCACGCAGCTCTTCACGAATACGCTCATTGATCAACACGTTGGAGTCAATCGCCATACCCAATGCCAAGGCAACCGCAGCAATACCTGGAAGAGTCAAGGTGGCTTGTAGCATTGAAAGCACGGCTACCAGTAAGAATAGGTTGACCGACAAAGCAATGACTGAGAACACCCCAAATAGCAGGTAATAAGCAATCATGAAGATTGCAATTGCGATGAATCCATAAACCACTGAATTGAAGCCCATCGAAATATTTTCAGCTCCCAAGCTTGGGCCAATGGTTCTTTCTTCAATGATTTCCATTGGAGCGGCCAATGAGCCTGCGCGAAGCAATAGAGCTAGATCATTGGCGCTATCAGTGCTTGGCTGACCAGTGATTTGAAACTTTGAACCAAACTCACTTTGAATAGTGGCAACTGTTAATACTTCGCCGCGACCCTTTTCAAAAAGAATCATGCCCATGGGCTTGCCGATATTTTCTCGAGTGATTTCTTGCATCACTCGCCCACCCGCAGAATCAAGAGTGATGCTTACAGCTGGACGCTGATTGGAATCGAAGCCGGCTGAGGCACTGGTGATGCGATCACCACTAAAAATCACTGATTTTTTAAAGACAACTTGACGACCATCGCCCGTCTTGAAAACATCAGAGCCTGGAGGAGGTAGTTCGCCAGAGAGTAAGTAGGTCTTAACAGGATCTGCTAAGCGAGACTCAAGTGTGGCTGTTCTTCCAATGATGTCTTTGGCTCGCGCTGTGTCTTGAACGCCCGGTAACTGCACAATGATTCTGTCTTGACCTTGTTGTTGAATGACTGGTTCTGCGACACCTAGTTCATTCACACGATTGTGCAGTGTGGTGATGTTTTGTTTAACAGCATTTTCTTGAACTTCTTTGATGGCGGAGTCTTTGAATTGACCCACTAACTTAAAGCCGTCAGCTGACTTCTCCACGGTGAAACTAAGATTTTGTAAATTATTGTTCAGCAAGGTTCTAGCATTTGCTGCATCTTCTTGGTTAGGAAATCTAACAACGATCGTATCTCCCTGGCGCTCGATGCCAGAGTGACGCAACCCTTTTTCGCGAAGCTGGGAGCGAGTATCAGTACTCAAGCTCTCTAATTTCTTTTGTAGCGCCCCTCTCATATCCACTTGTAAGAGGAAGTGAACGCCGCCTCTTAAATCAAGCCCTAGGTACATCGGCATTGCGCCAATAGAGTTGAGCCATGCAGGTGTATTTGAAATCAGGTTCAGTGCAATAACGTAACTTTGATCATTGCCATCGGGATTCAAGGATTTTTGTAAAACATCCTTGGCCTTCAATTGTGTGTCAGTGCTGTTAAGGCGAACCTTGATCGTGCCGTTCGCTCCAATGCGTTCAAATTGAATGCCTTTTGGTTCAATCTGCGCGGCTTTTAAGATTTCGGCAACACGCTCTTGCATATTGCCATCAATTTTTACCGTGACTTTACCCGCTGAGATTTGAACTGCCGGGGCCTCTCCGAAAAAATTTGGAAGAGTGTATAGGGCTCCGATGAGAAGCGCTATAACGATGACTAGGTATTTCCACAGCGGGTAACGGTTCATGCTAAAGCTTTCTTAGATTTCTTTGATAGTGCCTTTTGGTAAAACAGCAGTAATTGCATTCTTTTGCATTTTTACTTCTGTTCCAGGTAGCAACTCAACTGTGACATACGGATCTTTTAGGGTGGTTACTTTGCCCATTAGGCCGCCAACAGTCACAACCTCATCACCAACTGCCAATGCCTCAAGCATGTTTCTAACTTCTTTTTGACGTTTCATTTGTGGACGAATCATCACAAAATACAAAACGACAAACATCAATATCAAGGGTATGAAACCCATCAAGCCACCAGATTCTGCTCCGGCTGTTTGTGCATATGCGTTACTGATCAACATCTTATTTCCTCCAAGTAGAAAGTCTGATTTTACCCTGTAGTCTCAAGGACACCTAAAGCTCTGTTTTTATGAAATTCCTTAATAAATTCAGGGAATAGGTCTTCATCTAAAGACTGCCTAATTTCACTCATCAGATTGATGTAATAGTGAATGTTATGAATCGTGTTGAGCTGAGCTCCAAGAATCTCATTGGTTTTTTGCAAATGGTGCAAATACGCCCTTGAAAAGTTGCGGCAGGTGTAGCAACCACAGCTGGCATCTAAAGGACGGGTATCGTCCTTAAAGGCTGCATTTCTGAGTTTTAAATCGCCAAATCGAGTGAATAACCAGCCATTTCTGGCATTTCTGGTCGGCATCACGCAATCAAACATATCTATGCCTTGGCTGACACCAAGAACCAAATCTTCAGGGGTGCCAACACCCATCAAATAATGCGGTTTGTTTTCAGGTAACTTTGGCCCAATGTGGCTCAGAATTCTTTCAAATTCTGGTTTTGGTTCTCCCACTGATAAGCCGCCAATGGCAATACCGTCAAAATCTTGACCTGCCACCCCATCTAAGGAGACATCTCTGAGATGTTCAAACATGCCGCCTTGTACGATGCCAAACAGCGCATTACCAGTATTCAACTCTCTGAATCTGCGGATAGAGCGCTCGCCCCATCTGAGTGAAAGCTCTAAAGAGTTCTTGGCAGTTTTTTCATCGGTGGTGATGCCATTTGTTTCATAGGGCGTGCACTCATCAAATTGCATCGCAATGTCACTGTTCAAGACCGCTTGGATATCCATGGATATCTCAGGAGACATGAATAACTTATCTCCGTTCACCGGGGATGCAAAAGCAACCCCTTCTTCGGTGATTTTTCTCAAAGCACCTAAGCTGAACACTTGGAAGCCACCAGAATCAGTCAGGATGGGCTTTTTCCAACCCATGAAGTCATGTAAACCATCATGCTTGCCGATCACATCAAGACCTGGTCTGAGCCATAAGTGAAATGTGTTGCCAAGTACGATTTGCGCAGCCGCTTCCTCGAGGTCTCTAGGCGTCATACCTTTGACTGTGCCGTAGGTTCCTACCGGCATAAAAATAGGCGTTTGAACTTTGCCATGTGTGAGGGTCAGTTCACCTCGGCGAGCATGAGTGCGTGGATCTTTTTTGAGAAGTTTGAAGTTAAATGAATTCATTGACGTGTGAGTAACATGGCATCGCCGTAGCTGAAGAAGCGATATTGTTGTTGAATAGCATGATCATAAGCTTTTCTGATGGGCTCTACCCCAGCAAAAGCACTGACTAACATGAGTAAAGTTGAGCAGGGTAGATGAAAGTTGGTGATCAATTGATCAATCACTTTGAATTCATATCCAGGTGTGATGAACAACTTCGTTTCACCCTCTTGGATATTAAAGGCGGCTGATGATTCAAGCGCTCTGAGACTGGTGGTGCCTACCGCAATCACTTTGCCACCGGCCAACTTGGTTTTTTTGATGAGCTCTTGAGTTTCTGCAGGAATCGAAAACCATTCGCTGTGCATTTTATGTTCAGATAAATCTTCTGTTCTCACAGGCGTGAATGTTCCTGCTCCTACATGAAGGGTCAGAGTGGTGTACTTGATTCCTTTAGCCATGATTTTGTCTAAAGTTGCTTGATCAAAATGTAGACCTGCTGTTGGAGCAGCCACGGCCCCAGGGTTCTTAGCCACAACCGTTTGGTAGCGTTCCAAATCATCATCATTGGCTTCATGGGTGATATAGGGTGGTAGTGGCAGTTGCCCATGTTTTTCTAGTAAAGATAAACAGGGTGACGAGAATTTAATTTCATAGAAGCGATTGTCTGAGTCATCAGGACGACCCATGACTTCTATTTCAAAAGGCTCTTCATCGCTACCCAAGATAATTTTGTTTCCAGGTTTTGGTGATTTTGATGCTCTTATTTGTGCCACTGCTGTGGTTTCACCAGTGATTCTTTCTAGAAAAACTTCAACGGCACCGCCAGATTCTTTTTTACCAAACAAACGAGCTGGAATAACTTTTGTATCATTGAATACCAACAAGTCATTGGGGTTTAACAAATCGATCAAATCAGTGAATTGTTGATCTTTGATGACAACGTCTGCGGCATGATTTTCCAGGACGAGTAATCTACTAGCCGTTCTATTGGGTAGTGGGTGTTGAGCAATTAACTCAGGCGGCAGGTTGTAATTAAAGTCTGAAAGACGCATCGCTGTACCATGGGAATATAAAGATTTTATCAATGACCAAAAAAGCCAGTTCACCCTCATTAGAAAAGCTAGGATTACATTCCAGCTTGGACTGCGTTTTGCATCTACCGATTCGTTATGAGGACGAAACCAAATTATCAACCATTGGGCAGGCTGTTGGTACTTTTGGCGGATTGACCTTTCAGGTGCAAGGGGTTGTGATCAAGCAAGAGGTTTTGTTTCGTCCCAGAAGGCAATTATTGGTTGTGATCAGGGATGAGCATGGGGATGAGTTATTCCTGCGTTGGCTGAACTTTTATCCCAGCCAACAAAAGCAAATGGCTGTTGGGGTTAATTTGAGGGTGCGCGGTGAAATCAGGGATGGTTTTTATGGCCCTGAGATGGTTCACCCAGGGGTTAAAGCAGTGAGCCCTGATGCCCCCTTACCAAGTACCTTGACGCCAGTGTATTCAACTGTGGCAGGGGTCGGTCAGCACGTGATTCGCCAGGCTATCAGTAAGGCGTTTAAAGATGATGAATTGCAGTCACATTTAAAAGATCTTTTACCCAAAGAAGTGATGGCCGGTACTTTTGTAGGTTTAGAGATTCCAAGTTTGTGGGATGCTTTAAACACCTTGCACCAACCAGGCAAGTCTGATGACTTGGCAGCCATTCAAGAGCGTCATCATCCAGCCTGGAGACGAGTTCAAATTGAAGAGTTGTTGGCTCAACAATTGTCTCTTTTGCAAGCTCGCGAAAAACGTTTGGCTCGTCAAGCAGTGCGCATGAGTCAAGAAGCCGTTGAAGGTGGCGTGCTCAAAAACTTCTTAAAGCAATTGCCTTTTCAATTAACCAATGCTCAACAGCAATCATGGCTGGGCATTCTGAAAGATTTGGGTCAGCCTTACCCCATGAACAGGCTTTTACAGGGGGATGTGGGCAGCGGTAAAACAGTGGTTGCAACTTTGGCCGCATTGCATTGCATTGACCATGGATATCAAGCCGCCATCATGGCGCCCACCGAAATATTGGCAGAGCAACACTATCGAAAATTAAAAAATTGGCTTGAACCTTTGGGCGTCAAAATCACATGGTTGACGGGCTCCTTGAAAGCCAAAGAAAAAAGAGAGGCTCAAGAACTGATCTCAAATGGTCAGGCGCAGTTGGTGATTGGTACACATGCATTGATTCAAGAGGGAGTGGAGTTTGCTAGATTGGGATTTGCAGTGATTGATGAACAACATCGCTTTGGTGTCAAGCAGCGTTTACGTTTGCAACAAAAAATTGATGATGTCGAAGTGGATTGTCACCAATTGATGATGTCTGCAACGCCGATACCAAGAACTTTGGCGATGACTTTTTATGCTGACTTAGAGGTCTCTGTCATCAATGAATTGCCGCCAGGTAGAACTCCCATTGTGACCAAATTAGTTAAAAATGAACGGCGCCAAGAGTTGGTCTCGGGGTTGGTGTCTGAGTTAAGCAAAGGGCGCCAAGTGTATTGGGTTTGCCCTTTGATTGAAGAGTCTGAGGTTTTACAGCTAAAAACAGCGGTAGAGACTCACGCAGCCCTACAAGAGGCTTTACCTGGGGTGGCCATTGGCTTGGTGCATGGCCGCTTAAAGGGGGCCGAAAAAAATGCAGTGATGCAAGCATTTGCAGCGGGGGATATCAAGGTGTTGGTCGCCACCACGGTGATTGAAGTTGGGGTTGATGTGCCAAATGCCTCTTTGATGATCATCGAGCACGCTGAAAGATTTGGTTACTCGCAACTTCATCAATTAAGGGGTCGAGTTGGGCGAGGCTCAGCAGAGTCGGTGTGTATTTTGTTGTATGGCCCAGAGTTATCCATGGCAGCAAAAGAGCGTTTGCAGACTCTCAAAGAGACGCAGGATGGTTTTGTGATTGCCGAGCGAGATTTGGCATTGCGCGGCCCAGGTGAGTTGCTGGGCTCAAAACAATCAGGTGATGCGATGTTGCGCTTTATCGATTTGCAAAAAGAATCTTGGTTGATCGAAAAAACTCAAGAGTTGGCCAAGCAATTGCTCAGCAGTTATCCAGAGATTGCTCAGCAACATTTATTGCGGTGGTTGGGTAATCGTGCTGAATACCTAAAAGCTTGATATCCTCTCTGTATGACACTCACTGAACTCAGATATATCGTTGCCGTTGCAAGGGAGCGCCACTTTGGCCGAGCTGCGGAAGCGTGCTTTGTTTCTCAGCCAACCTTATCTGTTGCGGTCAAAAAGTTAGAAGACGAACTCAATGTGCAAATTTTTGAGCGTTCAGGTTCGGAGCTAGCCATCACTGCCTTGGGGCATACGATCATTCATCAGGCTCAAAAAGTATTGGATGAGGCTCAAGTTATCAAGCATGTGGCTCAACATGGTCAAGACCCTTTATCAGGCCCCGTGCGTTTAGGGACCATCTACACAATCGCTCCTTATTTGTTGCCAAAGTTAATTGCCAAGAGTCGTCAAGTTTTACCGCAGATGCCTTTGTACCTTCAAGAGAATTTCACTTCAAAGCTTTTAGAGCTCTTAAAGCAGGGTGATATTGATGCTGCCGTCATGGCGGACACATTTCCGCACAGCGGTCTTGAGGTTTTGCCTCTTTATGAGGAGGGTTTCATGGTGGCTGTTCCTCAAGGACATCCATGGGAGACCTTGTCAATCATTCAGCATGATGAATTGCAGTCACAAAAAACATTGCTTTTGGGTGAAGGACATTGTTTTAGAGACCAAGTTTTAGATATCTGTCCAGATATGCAAAAAAATCAAAAAGATGCTGAAATCAGTACGTTTGAAGGATCCTCTTTAGAAACTATCAGACAGATGGTGGCTGGCGGGATTGGTATCAGTGTCATGCCAATCACATCGATTGGTGACGAGGCTAATAGCCATGGCTTGATTCGTTATATTCCTTTTGCTGATCCGATTCCTAAGCGTCGCGTGGTCTTGGCTTGGCGCAAAAGTTACGCCAGAACCAAAGCCATGCATGCTTTAGCGGATGCGATTAAAACATCTGGTATGACTGGGGTGGATTTCTTGTAATGTCTTCAAGGTTGTCTGATTATTTAGCACTGATTCGATTTGATAAGCCCATTGGTACCTTATTGGTCTTGTGGCCAACCTTATGGGGTTTGTGGATGGCCTCTTCTGGGGCACCAAAAGCATCTCATCTGATTATTTTTGTTTTAGGTTGTTTTCTGATGAGAAGTGCTGGTTGTGCCATCAATGACTATGCCGATAGAGACTTTGATAAGCATGTTTCAAGAACTGAAGATCGTCCTGTCACTGCAGGAAGGATCAAGCCTGTTGAAGCTTTGATCATTGCTGCTCTGTTTGCCATTGTTGCCTTCATATTGATTTTGCCCCTCAATACATTCACAAAGCTGCTCTCAGTTCCCGCAGTGGCTATTGCGGTTATTTATCCATTCACCAAAAGATTTTTCTCTATCCCGCAAGCTATTTTGGGTATAGCCTTTTCGTTTGGTATTCCCATGGCCTTTGCGGCCGTCTTGAATGAGATACCTGCTTACGCATGGTTGCTGGTTCTTGCAAACATCGCTTGGGCGATTGCTTACGACACGGCCTATGCCATGGTTGATAGAGATGATGATGTGAAGTTGGGAATCAAAACATCTGCTATTACATTTGGCAATTACGATGTATTGGCCATTTGTATTTGTTATGGCATCTGTCTTTTGAGCTTTGCTGTGATCGGATGGCTTTGGGTCTTACCAGCAATCTTTTGGATTTTTTTAGGGATTGCTTTTTTGCTGGCTATTTATTACTTCCAATTGATCAAAGATCGTCAGAAAGAAAAGTGTTTTTTAGCATTCAGAAGAAATAATTGGTTTGGCATGTGCTTATTCTTGGCCATTGCGTTTGCCTATTATTGATAACCGATCACTAATTACTGTTTGCTGAATTCTTCACCCATGGCTTCGCTGCGTTCACTGGCAGCCGCTACCGCCTTCATCATGATGTTTGCCCAAGATTCTTGCTCAAGAACTGTGAGTGCCGCATAAGTTGTGCCGCCTTTTGAAGTCACACGTTCTCTCAGAGTTGCTGGAGATTCTGTGGATTGAGCGGCAAGCTTGGCCGCCCCTTGTAATGTTTGTATTGCTAGAAGGCGGGCTTGCTCTTGTGAGAGCCCTTGAGCAATGGCAGCTTTCTCAAGGGATTCCAGAAAGGCAAATACATAAGCTGGACCACTTCCTGATACAGCCGTGATGTCATCCATTTGTTTTTCAGAGTTAACCCAAACAATCTTACCCACAGCTTCACAAATCGAGCTTGCGAGGGACTGATCTGCAGCGCTGATGTTGCTATCTGCAAATAGGCCCGTCATACCTTCACCAATCAAGGCTGGTGTATTAGGCATGGCTCGAATGATTCTTGAATGACCAAGCCACTTGGCCATGTCGGATGTTTTAATTCCGGCAGCCACGCTTAAACAGAGAGGTTTATTTGTTATTGATTTGAATACAAGTGCTAGTTCAGAAGCGGCTTCTTTAAATTGTTGTGGCTTAACAGCCATAACAAGAGCATCACAGCTTTCAATGTGCGGGGCTAATTTATCAACTGAAGCGGCGCAGATGATAGAAAGATCTCTTTCAAGGCGTTGGCGCGTTTGATCGAATGGGTCAGCGACAAACATATTTTTTGCCTGAGCACCTTGATTGATCAAGCCACCAATGAGGGCGCTGGCCATATTGCCACCACCAATAAAGCCGATTTTTAAATTTGCTAATGAAGTCATAAATAAGTTCTTTTACCAAAAATTGCCGTGCCAACACGCACCATCGTACTACCTTCTGCAATGGCTGCTTCAATATCTGAAGACATGCCCATGGATAAAGTATCTAACTGAACTTTTTGATGATCAAGAGCAGTCGATTCTTGTAGCTTGGTCAAAAGTTCACGTAAATGATGATGCGATTTTCTTTGAGCCTGTACATCTTCTGTGGGCTCCGGAATACTCATGAGGCCTCGCAAGCGCAGATGCGGCATGGCTGATATTTTTTGACAGATGTCTAATAGTTCATCTGGCTGAATGCCACTTTTAGATGCTTCGCCGCTGATGTTCACTTGTACGCAAACTTCTAATGGCGGTAAATGAGAGGGTCTTTGATCATTTAAGCGTTGAGCAATTTTGATGCGATCAATACTGTGTACCCAATCAAAATTTTCTGCCACATCTTTTGATTTATTGCTTTGAATAGGCCCAATAAAGTGCCATTCAATGTTTGAGCGCAAATCTTTCAACTCTAGTACTTTGGCAACACCTTCTTGCACATAGTTTTCACCAAAGCATCTTTGACCAAGCGCAAACGCATCTCTTACATCTTCGCCTGGAAATTTCTTTGAAACAGCTAGTAACTTGATGTCTTGCGCAGAGCGGCCACAAGCAGTGGCTGCTTGATTGATTCGCTCTTTGATGGCATTTAAATTATTTTGAAGTGCTGACATGTCCCATGTTCTTCTCGATGAGAGAGTCAATCAACTCAATCCAATGTTCAACAGGCGTTGTTTCATTTTGCAAATGAGTGATACAACCAACGTTGGCAGAAACAATTCTTTGCGCTTGATGCTCTGTCACCGCTTGTTGAAGATTGTTTAATTTTTGTTCTTTTAATTGTTTGGATAGATCTGCTTGCAGAATTGAGTAAGTGCCGGCTGAGCCACAACATAAGTGACTGTCTTCGCAGGTATTGATGCCAATACCTAACTTACTAAGTAGAGCTTCCAACTGGCCTTTGATTTTCTGACCGTGCTGCAAAGTGCAAGGTGGATGGAAAATCACACCTTCTTGTTTTGCGCGATCACCAACCAATCCTTGAAGCTTTTCAAGGTACTGGGGTAAAACTTCAACCAAGTCTTTACATAAGTCTGAGATAACTTGGGCTTTCTTGGCGTAGAGGGGGTCGTCTTTGAGGATATGACCATATTCTTTGATGGTGACACCGCAGCCTGAGGCGTTCATCAAGATAGCTTGAACTTTTTCACCCTGACATTCAGGAGCGGTTCCTTCGATGTAAGGCCACCAAGCATCAATGTTGCGACGCATGTCGTTCAAACCAGCTTCATGTTCGTTTAAATGGTATTTCAGAGCACCGCAGCAGCCGGCCTTAGGGGCTGCTAAAACATCAACGCCTAAGTGAGACATCACTCTAAAGCTGGCATTGTTGATGTTGGGTAGCATGCCTGGTTGAACGCAACCTTCTAGGATCAACATCTTCGATTGGTGCAAGTTTGCCGCAGGTCTTGTGCCTGGATTATTTCCTTGAGGAATTTTTTGCTTGATCGATGATGGCAAAAAGGGTCTCATGACTCTACCAATGCGCATCGCGTTATCAAACAGCGTTTTATT
>JBDLUD010000044.1:0-11218 GCA_039805465.1 Pseudomonadota bacterium | reverse complement strand
CCAATCTGAAAGCTTGTTTTCCACTATTAACTCAAGAGCAAAGAGATGTCTTAGCAAAGCAGCACTGGCGTTTATTGGGACGCAGTTTTGCTGAGCGCGGTCGTCTTTGGTTAGGCAGTGCTGAATCAATCAATCAATTTGTGACTGTTTATCCAGAAGTGGATATGAACGATGGCAAACCTCGCTTGTATGTCAGCATGCACCTGGCAGGCATTGAAGCTGGTTTGATTGCTATCACCATGCATCTGAAAAAAATCAAAGCAGCTCCTGGAATCACTTTGTATGTTTTTATGAAAAATGATTACTTTGAGCCACGCATTAAAAAATGGCGTGAACGTTTTGGTGCCAAGATGTTACTCAGAGAGAGTCATGGTCGCGAGTTGATTCGTGAGGCACGCAAAGGCACCTTTGTATGTTTATCTCCAGACATGGATCTTGGCTTAAAAGACTCAGAGTTTGTGCCATTCTTTGGTGTATCAACCAACACAGTTTTATCTGTTTCTAAAATGGCAAAGTTGGCAGGCGCAGAAGTTTGTCCAATCTTCACGACTTTGCGCTCAGATCAATCAGGTTATGACTGTCACGTCGGTAAACCTTGGCCTAACTTTCCAACAGACGATCCTGTTGCGGATACGATTCGCATGAGTCAATATTTTGAAGAAGTGATAAAGCCAAGAATTCCAGAGTACTACTGGATACACAAGCGCTTTAAGAATAGACCTGAGGGTGAGCTGTCTATTTATTAAGATTTGATCAAAGACCGCCGGGTCTGATCAAGCCAACAGCAAGACCTTCAATGGTGATCTCGTGACGACGAGGATCTACAATGATATTTTCAAAATCAGGATTTTCAGCAATCAATTCAATTTTGATTCCGTGAGGACCTTTTGATTGTGACCAGCGTTTCACTGTCACTTCATCGTCGAGGCGTGCCACAACAACTTCACCATTTCTGGCTTCAGTGGTTTTTTTGACGGCTAAATAGTCGCCATCCAAAATGCCAGCATCACGCATACTCATGCCGCGAACTTGCAAAAGATAATCTGCACCTTTATCAAATAAAGATGGATCGCAAGGAATTTGCTTTTGAATATGTTCAACTGCCAAAATTGGTGAGCCTGCAGCAACTCGACCAATCAATGGCAGGGTGAGTTGTTGTAATGCTGCTAGGGGCAAGCTCATTTGCTTGGGTAATCTGATCCCGCGCGATGTGCCTGGAGTTAATTCAACATATCCTTTGCGAGCGAGGGCGCGTAAATGCTCTTCGGCAGCATTCGCTGAAGCAAAGCCCAGTCGGGTCGCAATTTCAGCGCGTGTGGGCGGAAGACCACTCTTTGAGATGGCATCGGTGATCAGGCCAAGGATTTCCTCTTGGCGGGCGGTTAACTTGGGTTTTGCTGTAATTGCATCCATGCTGTGATTCTATACAGTGATTTCATAACTTGCAATACCCATTGATAATGTTTTTTATGAGTACTCAACATTTATTACTTTTGGGCACAGGTGGAACCATTGCCGGTTTGGCCATGGACACTCAAAAACCCCTGAATTACGTGGCTGGCCAGCTGCCGGTTGAGGGCCTTTTGGAGCAAGTTCAAGAGAGCCTTGAATTTGGTGAGGTGCGCACGGTTCAGGTAGCCAATATCGACAGCCGAAATATGACTGAAGAGCTTTTGGTAAAGCTCGGTTGGGCCGTTAAGGCTGGGCTTGAGAGCGATGATGTCTCAGGGATTGTGATCACCCATGGCACAGACACCATGGAAGAAACAGGCGTTTTTCTTCATGCCACTTTAGGTAAATTGGCCAGTCACTATAAAAAAGCGGTGGTTTTAACAGGCGCCATGCTGCCAGCCAATGCTGACCTCTCAGATGGGCAAACCAACTTAAAGTCAGCCTTGTACTTGGCCAAAGAGGCCCGAAGGCTTCAACAGTTCGGAATTTTGGCTGTGATGGCTGGAAAACCTTGTCTTGCCAGAGACTTATCCAAGCAACACACCCATGCCCTAGATGCCTTGGTGGTCAATGCCCGTGAATTAGATGGCCCCATTCATAAAAGGCAGGCAGACCTTCAGCTACCTCCTGAAGCATCGTGGCCTTGGGTGGAGATTGTGACCAGTCATGCCGGAGCATCAGGTAAGTTGGTTGATATGCTGGGCGCTCAAGGAGTGAAAGGCATTGTGGTGGCTGGAACGGGGCAAGGCAGCGTGAACAAAGTCTTGGCCGATCAACTGATCCAGGCAGCGTTGAACGGTGTGGCGGTCATCAGGTCTTCAAGAGTGGGGGCTGGTGCAGTATTTTCTGAGATTCCTGAGCCAGATACGGCCTGGAATTGGCTATCTGCCAGGGATTTGAACCCCGCCAAGTCCAGAATTGCCCTTCAGCTGGCACTTTTGGAAGCAAATTCCCGTAAAACTGACGATTGGCAGAGTATTTTTGCTACAATCTAAGGCTGTAGTTTTTTTACCTTGTCACACTGGTCAATTACCTAAACAGAGGTAGTTGAGACGCCCAGGTGGCTTTTATCCATAAGGAGTAATTAATGCGTCATTACGAAATCGTTTTTATCGTCCATCCGGACCAAAGCGAGCAAGTACCTGCCATGGTTGAAAAGTACACAAGTACTATTACAACTCAAGGTGGCAAAGTTCACCGCGTTGAAGACTGGGGTCGTCGTCAGATGGCTTACATGATCGACAAACTTGCTAAAGCTCACTACGTTTGCATGAACATCGAGTGCGGTCAAACGACTCTTGATGAACTAGAGCACGGCTTTAAGTTCAACGACGCTGTATTGCGTCACTTGGTTATCAAGACAAAGAAAGCTGAAACAGAGCCTTCAATCATGATGAAGCAAGTTGAACGTGAAGAAGCTCGTAAAGCTCTTCAAGCAACGGAGGCGCCTGCTGCCTAATAGGCACTGAGCGGGTTTGGGTTGAATCATTTCATCCTAACAGCCGCCCTTGTCGCTCGGGAAGCTCTTAGATATACCCCTGCTGGAGTCCCTGTGATTGAATGTCTACTAGAACATAGTGGCGAAGTTCAAGAAGCAGGTCATGCAAGGTTAATCAAAATGAGTCTTGAAGCGATGGCCATCGGAACAGTGCATCAAAAACTGGATCAGATGGAGTTGGGGAGGTTGGCTAGATTTGAGGGATTTTTAACTCATAAAAGCCTGCGCAGCCAGCGACTCGTCTTTCATATCACGCATATTGAATTGTAAAAAGGAAACATCATGGCATTTGTAAAAAAAGGTGATGACCGCAAGAACAAGCGTCCAGCACAAAACCCATTATTTAAACGTAAGCGTTTTTGCCGCTTCACAGCTGCAAACGTTGACCAAATTGATTACAAAGATGTAGACACACTACGTGACTTCATCGGTGAAAACGGCAAGATCACTCCTGCTCGTTTAACTGGTACAAAAGCTTTGTATCAGCGCCAACTAGAGACAGCTATCAAGCGCGCTCGTTTTTTAGCCTTGATGCCTTTCACTGACCAACATAAGAAATAATCAGGAGTCACTATGCAAATTATTCTCCTAGAAAAAGTAGCTAACCTCGGTAACTTGGGCGACGTTGTTCGCGTTAAAGACGGTTTCGCACGTAACTTTTTAATCCCACAACGCATGGCTCGCCGTGCAACTGCTACAGCGATTGCTGAATTTGAAGCTAAGCGCTCTGAATTAGAGAAGCTAGCTGCTGAGAAATTGGCTGCTGCTCAAGCTGTTGGCGCTAAGTTGGGTGGCCTTGTTCTTGAAATCAGGCAAAAAGCTGGTGTTGATGGCCGTTTGTTTGGTTCAGTAACAAACCATGACGTTGCTGACGCTTTGAAAGCCAAAGGTTTCACGATTGAGAAAGCTTCAGTTCGTATGCCAACAGGCCCATTGAAGATTGTTGGTGACCATCCGTTATCAGTTGCTGTTCACACAGACGTAGTTGTTGAAATTACTGTCCAAGTGATTGGCGAGCAAGCTTAATTCATCTTTAATTGTTTGATATCTCTCTGATATCATCAGTTCATGGTTGATTTAGCTGTACAAGCTTTAAAAGTACCTCCGCATTCCGTCGAGGCCGAGCAATCGGTACTCGGCGGTTTGCTTTTGGACAACTCCGCCTGGGATCGGGTGGGGGATATCCTCACGGAAAAAGATTTCTATCGTCCTGATCATGGCTTGATTTACCGTGTCATTGGCAAGTTGGCCAGTGAAGGTATGCCAGCGGACGTGATCACAGTCGCTGAAGCGATGAAAACTCAGGGTGGTGGTGAGTCGATTGGCATTGATTACCTCAATGCTTTGGCGCAATCCACACCCAGCGCCTCAAATATTCGTGGTTACGCAGAGATCGTGCGTGATCGCAGTGTTCTGCGTCGTTTAATTCAAACTTCAGACCAAATCGCTGGTACTGCCTTCACTCCTGAAGGTCGTTCAGTCAGAACTATCTTGGATGAAGCAGAATCCAGAATTTTGGCGATTGGCGAAGAAGGTAATCGCGGTAAAACAGATTATTTTGAAATTGCTCCATTGTTGACTGAAGTGGTGAGCCGCATTGATGAGCTTTATCACCGTCAAGGCTCTACAGACGTCACAGGTGTGGCAACCAGCTTTGTGGATTTAGATCGTCAAACCAGCGGCCTGCAAAAGGGTGACTTGATCATTGTGGCGGGTCGTCCATCGATGGGTAAAACAAGTTTCGCGGTCAATATTGCTGAGAACGTTGCTCTCAAAGAAGGTTTGCCTGTTTTGATTTTCTCTATGGAGATGGGCGCCTCTCAATTGGCTTCTCGTATTCTTGGCTCAGTGGGGCGCATTGATCAGTCGCGCATGAGAACAGGTAAGTTATCTGAAGATGAATGGCCAAAAATCACTGAAGCTATTTCTCGTTTGAATGAAGCCAGCATCATGATTGATGAAACTGGTGCCTTGAGCAGTCTTGAGCTTCGTGCCCGTGCCCGACGTATTGCCCGTAAGTGCGGTACTTTAGGATTGATCGTGGTCGACTATTTGCAGTTGATGAGCGGTAACAGTGGTGGCAGCAGTTCTGAAAACCGTGCCACCGAAATCTCAGAAATCTCTAGATCTTTAAAATCATTGGCCAAAGAGTTGCAATGCCCAGTGATTGCTTTATCTCAGTTAAATCGTGGCTTAGAGCAACGTCCAAATAAGCGCCCAATCATGTCTGATTTGCGCGAATCTGGTGCTATTGAGCAAGATGCCGACGTGATTTTGTTCATTTATCGTGATGAGGTTTATCACGCTGATACAACAACGGATAAGGGTATTGCTGAGATCATTTGCGCCAAACAGCGTAATGGTCCGATTGGTACCGTGAAGCTCAGTTGGCAGGGCCAATTCACCAAGTTCGATAACTTGGCATTGGGTCAGGGACAGTCCTCGGGTGGATACGAACCCTTCTAACTCTTTTTCTGGTTCACCGAATTAAATAGACTAAAATGATGACACTTTTGTGTCATGTCATATAAGGATGTTTATGCTCGGTCGATTCATGCCTAAAGAAGAGAATTTCTTCGAGTTATTCAACGAACACATTGGGCTTTGCGTTCAGGGGTCAAAAGACCTTTATAAGCTCATCAACGACTTACCAAATGCTCCAGAGCATGCTCGTGCTATTCAAGCATCTGAGAAAAAAGCCGACAAAATTACCCACGAAACCATTGATTTGCTCCACAAAACTTTCATCACTCCATTGGATCGGGATGAAATCCATAAGTTGATTACCACGATGGATGATATTTTGGACTTGATGGAGGATGTGGCTGAAGTTATTCAGCTATACGATGTAACTCAAGTTACTCCAGAGGCTGTTGAATTAGCTCGTATTTGTGAAGCGTGTTGCGAAAGAGTTAATGCTGCAGTAACCAAGTTGCATGACATGAAAAACGCCAAAGATATTTTGCGTATAGCTACTGAAATCGATATGCTTGAATCTGATGCTGACCGCGTGATGCGTGCTGCTTTGTCTCAGTTGTTCCGTGATGAAAATGATTTCAAACGCTTGATGAAGCTCAAGGCAGTGTACGAATTACTAGAAACCATCACTGATAAATGTGAGGATGTGGCAAACATCCTTGAAGGCATCGTTCTGGAAAACGCGTAATGACTCCAGTGGAAATGAGTATTTGGGTTGTGGCCTTATTGGTAGGCTTGGCCTTGCTATTCGATTTTATGAATGGCTTCCATGATGCTGCCAATTCAATTGCAACAGTTGTATCAACTGGAGTTTTAAAGCCGCAGCATGCAGTTGCTATGGCCGCATTTTTTAACTTCATCGCTATCTTGGTATTTCAACTTAAGGTTGCTGCCACAGTAGGTAAGGGCACGATTGATCCATCGATCGTTGATCACTATGTGATTTTTGGAGCCTTGGTGGGAGCAATTGCCTGGAACATCATCACATGGTGGGGCGGTATTCCTTCAAGTTCATCTCACGCTTTGATTGGTGGCTTGGTCGGTGCAGCATTAGCAAAGTCTGGTCCAACAGCATTAATCAGTGCTGGCGTGCTTAAAACAGTTGCATTTATCTTGGTTTCTCCTTTGATGGGTTTTGTACTAGGTGCCTTGTTAATGCTGTTGTTCTCCTGGCTCTGTTTCAGAATGTCGCCAGCCCACGTTGATCGTTGGTTCAGGAGATTGCAATTAGTCTCCGCATCAATGTACAGCTTAGGTCATGGCGGCAATGATGCTCAGAAAACCATCGGTATTATTTGGTTGCTATTGTTGACTGGTGGATACATGTCAACAACTGATTCATCACCCCCAACTTGGGTGATCGTGTCTTGTTATGTGGCGATTGGTTTGGGTACTTTGTTTGGTGGCTGGCGCATTGTTAAGACCATGGGCCAAAAAATCACAAAACTAAAACCATTTGGTGGATTCTGTGCTGAAACTGGCGGCGCTATGACTCTATTCATGGCAGGTGCCTTAGGTATTCCAGTATCAACCACGCACACAATCACTGGTGCAATTGTTGGTGTAGGCTCTGCGCGCCGCATGTCATCTGTCCGTTGGGGCTTGGCTGGCAGCATTGTTTGGGCCTGGGTTTTGACAATTCCAGCATCAGGCTTGATGGCTGCTGCTGCATGGTGGATTGGCAAGCAAATCCTCTAAGATTACAAAATCATCAATTATTTGATTGATAAAAGATAATCAAATAAACAAAATAAAAAAGCCTGATTGATGATCAGGCTTTTTTCATTGATGACACTAATTATCTCTGCACGACTCGTCTGGCCTCGGTGTATCGATTGGACCAATAAGACGACGTGATTTTCTCTAGACGCACAGTGCCACCTTTGGAAGGGGCATGCACAAAACGTCCTTTACCCACATAAATACCAACATGCGAATGTGGGCTCCCTTGGGTGTTAAAAAACACCAAATCACCTGGAGCGGGCGTTGCATTGCCGAGCGATTGACCGACTTTGCCAATCTCATCGGTGGTGCGTGGCATTTGTTTATTGGCAGCATTCTTATAAACATAACCAATTAGGCCGCTGCAATCAAAACCGCTTTTAGGGGTGTTGCCACCATAGCGATAAGGAACACCAACCAAACCAATCGCTGCAATCGAAATATCCTCAAGTCCGGCGCTGACCTCTTTATCAAAATCAGGAAGTGATGAGAATCTTGGCAGGCTGGCACACGCAGTCAAGATACTGCAACTAACCAAGATCAATAATGATCTTTTGCTTTGCTCAAAGCGCAATGAAAAAGAAGGCGAGAACTTCCTCGCCTTCTTGAGCCATTGTTGATTAAAGAGCGTCTGCTGCATGATCCGCAAGACGTGAACGCTCGCCGCGGGCTAGGGTGATGTGACCGCTGTGACGCCAACCTTTGAAGCGATCAACCACGTATGTCAAGCCTGACGAACCTTCTGTGAGGTAAGGTGTATCAATTTGAGCGATATTGCCCAAGCAAACGATTTTTGTTCCTGGTCCTGCACGAGTTACCAGAGTCTTCATTTGTTTAGGTGTTAAATTCTGCGCTTCATCGATGATCAAGAACTTGCTCACAAACGTGCGACCACGCATGAAGTTCATGCTCTTCACTTTGATTCTGGAGCGAATCAACTCTTGCGTGGCAGCGCGGCCCCATTCACCAGCACCATCTTCATTGCGATGAAGCACTTCTAAGTTGTCATCAAAGGCACCCATCCATGGCTGCATTTTTTCTTCTTCAGTGCCTGGCAAGAATCCGATGTCTTCACCGACGGGAACTGTTGCGCGGGTGATGATAATTTCGTTATAACGCTTGCTATCTAACACTTGCTCAAGAGCTGCTGCTAGAGCTAATAAGGTTTTACCTGTGCCAGCCTGACCCAACAAAGTCACAAAATCAATATCAGGATTCATGAGCAAATTTAGTGCAAAATTTTGTTCTCGATTGCGTGCAGTGATGCTCCAAACATTGTTCTTTTGATGAGAGAAATCTCGCAAGGTTTGAAGCAATGCGGTTCGTCCTTGTACTTCTCGGACTTGGGCATAAAACGGCGTGCCACCATCAGAGTTCTCTTGATAGACAAATTGATTGACCATCATGTGAGCCACGGTTGGGCCAGTGACTCGATAAAACATCGTGCCTGATTTTGTATCACTCCAGCTTTCCATGTCTTTACCATGCTTAGGCCAAAAGTCCACTGGTAGCTGAAGTATTCCTGCATACATCAAATCACGATCTTCAAGCACTTGGTCATTGAAGTAATCTTCAGCAGGCAAGCCAAGGGCACGCGCCTTGATGCGCATATTGATGTCTTTTGATACCAACACCACCTGTCTGTCTTTGCGGCTTTGCTGAAGCTCTCTAACCACACCCAGAATCATGTTGTCAGCTTTGCCTGTTGGCAGGCCGTCGGGCAGAGTGATGTGATTGAGTTGAATTTGGAAGTACAGGCTGCCTGTTGCATCCTTATTGCCTAATTTATTGAGCGGAATGCCATCCTCTAAAACACCGCTGGTGTTTGCTACCAATTGATCCAAAGAGCGACTCACGGTACGGGCATTGCGAGCAACTTCACTCATACCTTTCTTATGATTATCTAACTCTTCAAGCGTCATCATTGGCAGATAAACGTCATGCTCTTCGAAGCGGAACAAGGCTGAAGGGTCATGCATCAGCACGTTTGTATCAAGAACAAAAAGACGGATGATGCCGTCGTCAGGGATTTTTCTGACCCGTGCCGAGGTCTTCGTTGCCTGAGCTGAAGATTTCTTGCTAGATTTACTTGGCGCACGCATTTTTTCAATGGCAAGATCCGCCAATGATTGAGAGTCATCGCTGTCAAGATCTAAGCTGACCGAGCTCTCGACTAATTCTGTTACTTCGTCTACTTCTTCAATTTCAATTCTTTTAGGACGTTTCTTTAACTCTGCTTTTGGTTGACGGCTGATGTTTACTTTATCTGCTGCTTGTGTGGGGATTGGTGGCAGAGGCATTCCGGAGGTCTCCTAAAAAAGAAAAAACCGCCTACCTGGTGGTTGGGCGGTTGATAAGGTAAAGGTATTTTTGTGCATCTAGGTGATAACTTATCCTAAATTGTGTGACATTGCAATCATAAATCGATAGCAGCTTTTAAAACATCTTGAACGTGTCCAGGAATCTTGAGTCCTCGCCATTCGTGACGTAAAACGCCTTCTTCATCGATCAAGAATGTACTGCGTTCAATGCCGCGAACTTGCTTACCGTACATGTTCTTCATTTTCATCACGCCGAACATTTGGCACAGGGTTTCTTCGGTATCGGCTAGCAACTCAAAGGGTAATTCAATTTTTCTCTTGAAGTTCTCGTGTGACTTGAGGTTATCTCTTGAGATTCCAACGATCAAAGTATTGGCTTTGGTGAAATCATCAATCGCATCTCTGAATTCCATGGATTCAACCGTGCAACCAGGGGTTGAGTCTTTAGGATAGAAATACATGACCACTTTGCGCCCCTGACAAGCGGTAGGCGTGAAAACCAGGCCACTGGTTGCTGGAATCTCAAAGTAGGGGATTGGTTTGCCAAGTGCTACGTTCATTAAGTCTCCAGTTTTATTATTTATGCTGCTTTTAAGCATATTTATATCAGACTTATTTGAAAAGTCGACTTTTTTTACTCACTTTTCAATCAACAAAGCTGCCACTACTTTTCTGCCCTCAGCCATGAGGACGTTATAAGTGCGACAGGCGGCTTGTAAATCCATGGTCTCTAGACCTATGTTGCGAGCAATCAAGGGGGCAATAAGGGCTGGCTTAGGGAAACGAATCCGCTGGCCGCTGCCGAAAATAACCACTGCGGGCTCTAGCTTGGCAATTTGCTCAAAATCTTCGATTTTGATGTCTTCAAAACGGGTACAAGACCATTCAATCACGGGGCTTTCTGGGGATAAAAGCAAAGAATTTGAGTAGCGCTGAGCGTTGATTTCGATGTAATTGGGCCCATAGGCTGAAACCGTGTTCAGAGAAGGCTGCTTATCCGGTTGTAGTTTCACGTTAAATCGCCTCAGGCTCTGTCATAATTACAAAATTATAGATAAATTAAGACTTTATAGTATTCCTATTAGTCTCTAAGTGATTATTGTGAAAGAAATTAAAAAATCCTCCAAATTAAATAACGTTTGTTACGACATACGTGGACCCGTTCTTGAGCTCGCTCAACAGATGGAGGAAGAGGGCCAGAAAATTATCAAGTTGAATATTGGTAATGTGGGCGTTTTTGGCTTTGATCCTCCTGAAGAGATTCAGTTGGACATGATTCGTAATCTACCTAATTCAGCTGCTTACTCAGATTCCAAGGGAATTTTCTCAGCACGCAAAGCGATCATGCATTACTGCCAAGAAAAAGGCATTCAAGGCGTGACACTGGATGACATTTATACAGGCAATGGAGTTTCAGAACTAATTGTTTTAGCCATGAATGCTTTATTAAATGTTGGTGATGAAGTTTTGGTGCCGGCACCTGATTACCCTCTATGGACAGCAGCGGTGAGTCTTTCGGGCGGAACGCCTCAGCATTACTTGTGTGATGAGGCTCAAGATTGGTCTCCAGATATTGCTGATATCAAAGCAAAGATCACGCCTAAGACCAAAGCAATTGTGGTGATCAACCCGAACAATCCAACGGGTGCTTTGTATGGCGATGAAGTTCTTAAAGAAATCATTGCCTTGGCTCGCGAACATGGCTTGATCATCTTTGCTGATGAGATTTACGACAAGACGCTGTACG
>JBDLUD010000043.1:0-17483 GCA_039805465.1 Pseudomonadota bacterium | reverse complement strand
TCTCAATGTCTGTTACTCAATATACCAGCGCAATGTTGGTGTATTCCCCAGTTCAAACCAAACAACAGCATTTTGCTCATATTGGTGAGCCAATTGATCTGCTACGTCCTTATCAATTCCAACAATCAGAAGACTCTTTTCAATCCAAGCGCCCTTCGAATCTCCGCCTTGACCATAGTAATAGGGTAGTTGCTTTTGTTGAAGGACGCTCTCTAACTCTTGCATCCGCATTAGATTCTCTTTCTCATCGATACGCTCGCCCTTTGGATTGTATGGCGTGAAGAAACAAGCCGTTTGTTTTCCATGCAGCTCCATCAGCTTATATATCTCTTGATTTTGCTGATTGATCTTAAACGACACTTCAGTATCGATACCTAACTCGCCGGGGAGTAGGACCAGATAATGAGCATTTTGGTAGATTTCTTGGTTTTTGCTCATCTTTTATTCTGACTCTTATTTCTTATTTAACATAATAATGATTATGCGAATAAATGATCAATCTAACATAGGTGCCCTAAACAGCAAAACAAATCAATTGAGACCTATTTGACTTGAGACTTATATGGCTTCTTATAGAGTTTCAACCATCTAGACTTTAGGCCTTCAGCAATCTCGGTCTGGTTGTGTTGCTCAGCAAAATCAATGGCCGTCATCTTGACGTTGTTGATCTTGGATAAATCAGCATCATGCTCTAGCAATAATTTAACCACTTGGATATGACCACCACGAGCCGCCATCATCAACGCTGTTGTGCGGTTTGGGCTTTCTGGATCCACATAAGCGTTCATATCGAGCAAATAAGCCACAATCTTTAAATGCCCATTGGTGGCTGCGTAATGCAAGGCTGACCAACCAGGCTTATTGATCTCAACTTGACGCTTTTCGACCAAATATCGAACCAATTCCTCAGATCCTGTGAAAGCCGCAAGCATGACTGGTGTTTCACCAGCTAAATTGGGCCTTTCTAGGTCAATGGATGGTGTATCAATGAGTAATTTGGCAACCTCCAGAGACTTTTCAGTGATCGCAATGGTTAATGCTGAATTACCTTTGTTATCCATTGAATTTGGGCTGATGCCACTGGCCAAGGCTTTTTTGACTGATTTGGCATCATTGAACTTCACATCACGCAAAAAGCCATCAACTTGGTATTGCTGAGCTTGCGGCAATGCAGACCCAGGTGTTTGGGCATTGGCCAATGAACTGGATAATAGAATTAACGATAAAAAACAGCAGGTTGCAATATTTTTATACATTCAGGTTTAACTTTATTTAGGTTCAGGCTGTTAGTTAGGCAGTTATACAGGCTGCTTAAATAGGGGCTTTAAAGAGAGTTTTGAAGTTATGGGTGGTGACTTTTGCAAGCTCTTCCACAGTGACGCCCTTCAAGTTCGCAACAAACTCTGCCACATGAGATACCCAGGCTGGTTCATTGGTTTTACCTCTGTGCGGTATGGGTGCCAAATATGGGGAGTCTGTTTCAATCAAGATTCTCTCCAACGGGACTTGTTTGCACATTTCCTGTAGATCTTTGGCGCTCTTAAAAGTGACGATTCCTGAGAATGAGATATAAAAACCAAGCTCCATGGCTGCTTGTGCAACCTCCCAGCTCTCGGTAAAACAATGCATCACCCCTGCTACTTGACTGGCACCCTCTTCTTTCAGAATCTTGATGGTGTCTTCAGAAGCAGAGCGTGTGTGAATGATCAATGGCTTATTGACCTTCAGTGCTGCGCGGATGTGTGTGCGAAAGCGCTCACGTTGCCATTCCATCTCTTCGTAAGTCTTGTCGCCCATGCGATAGTAATCAAGGCCTGTTTCTCCAATGGCCAAGATCTTCGGATGCTGAGCCAATTCAACCAATTGCTCAACAGTTGGCTCGGGAGTGTCTTCATAATCAGGATGGGTGCCAACCGTGGCAAATAAATGATCGTGGGCTTCTGCCAAAGCCAGGACATTTGGGAAGTCAGGCATGTCCACAGAAATACACAAAGCATTTTGTACTTTGGCTTCTTTCATGCGCGCCAAAATACCCGGCAAGTTTTCCGTGAACTCTGGGAAGTCTAAGTGGCAATGAGAATCAACGAACATATAGTGAGAACTTCCAGTTAATCTTTAAATATTTCTTGATAACGAATCAAGAGTGCTTCTATTTGAACCCGATTTGCCAAAGCATGCAGCTCATGGCGCCTGGCATTCAATAGGACCTTCCAATAATCACACAGCTTATGAGTTCTAGCGCTTTTAGAACACGCCTCTAAAGACGCGCGCCTAGATGGGTAATAACGAATCTGCCCTGCATTTTGTTGACTCATCAAATCAGAAGTCCAACGCTCGAGAGTCACCAGTAGCTCAGACATCGGGGCTTTGTGGATTGCTTCAGCTGTTTGTAGCCAATTGATTTGAGAGCCTTCACCCAAAGCTTTGAGTAGAGGCTCAGCAATCTCTTGGGCTGACTCCCCTGCTCCAGACAAACCCAATAAGCGATCTCTGGCATCCATCACCGCCCCGCCGGCTTCACTCAATACTTTTTCAATCTCTGCTTGATTGGCTTTGACACCAGCTGCAGCAACTTCTGTCGTCAACCAAGCCAAAGATATTTCTGCCGTTGGTCTACCCAAAGCAAGTAACCGACAACGTGAACGAATCGTTGGCATGATGCGATCTAATCGATCGCTGACCAAGATAAACAAGGTGCTTTCAGGAGGTTCTTCAAGCGTCTTTAACAAGGTATTGGCTGAGACAGGGTTTAGAGTTTCAACGGGGTTGATCAAAACCACCCGTTGCACACCGCGATGAGGCGACGTGGTAATACCATCCAAAGCCTCTCTGATTTGCTCAACCTTGATCACGGAGCTCAGCTTTTTATCTGCCTTTTCAGGGTCGTCTTCGACCTTTTTCCTGCCTTTTTTAGGCTTGTCTTCTAGACCATCATCCCCTGCCATTTCTTCATGTGGCAATAAATGAGCTTGGTTCTCTGGAACAATTCCCAAAAAGTCAGGGTGGTTACCAGTATCAAACCAATGACAAGCTTCACACTGACAACAAGGCTTTTCAGTTTGCGTGGTTTCGCAGATTAGGGCTTTGGCCAAATGAAGCGCAAAATCCATCTTGCCAATCCCGGTTTGACCATGCAGCAAAATGGCGTGCGGCATGTTGCCAAGATTTAACTCGGACCATGCTTGCTCAAACCAAGGGTACAGGGATTGCTTCATAGGCAATGATTATGTGAGGCGTTATAGTTAAAATTAATGATAAATATATCAATATTAATCATATATTTACAATGGCTTCTTGAAGTATCTTCCAGATAACTTCTTTGCTTTGACTGGCATCAATCAAATGAAATCTTGCCGCATCATCTTCAGCGCGACGCAAGTATTCCACTCTGACCTTTTCAAAAAAGTCGGTGTTGAGTTGCTCAAACTTATCAGGGTCGCGTGCAGCACTGCGACGAGATTCTGCCGTTTGGCTGGGTAGATCGAATAAGAAAGTCAGGTCCGGTTGCAAGACATAACGCTTCCCCTCTCCTTCTCCATGGCCATTCTGCGACAAGCGCATCTGAACCCAAACCTCGAGTTCATAGAGCTTGGCTAAATCCAAGCCGCGCCCACCACCTTGGTAGGCAAAACTAGCGTCTGTGAAACGATCAGAAATCACAATCTTGCCTGCAGCCAAGGCTGGCTCAATCACAGTGGCCAAATGCTCTCTTCTGGCCGCAAACATTAATAAAGCCTCTGTTTCGAGGTGCATAGGATGGTGTAGCAGAATCTCTCGCAACTTCTCACCCAAGGCAGTACCGCCCGGTTCACGGGTCAGAACAATCTCATGTTGGGGGTATTTTTTACCCAATTCCACAGAAAATGCCTGAATGTGTGTGCTTTTACCAGCCCCATCAATGCCTTCAAAGGTGATGAATAAGCCTGGCGCATTGTTGGATTGAGTGAAAAGAGACATGGATAAATATAGGTTGACTGGTTGATTACTTTTTTAACTGATACTTTCTAACAGCTTCATTATGCGCTACCAGGGTCTCTGAAAAAGCGCTTCTACCATCTCCTTTGGAAACAAAGTAAATGGCTTTTGAGCTGCTTGGTTGAGCTGCTACCAATAGAGAGTTTTTACCTGGCATTGCAATCGGGGTGGGCGGCAAACCATAGCGTGTATAAGAATTGTAGGGACCATCTTGCAATAAGTCTTTTTTCCTGAGGTTGCCATCAAACGATGCACCCATGCCATAAATGATGGTGGGATCTGTTTGCAGCTTCATGCCGATTTTCAAGCGGTTATTGAATACGGCTGATACCAAACCACGATCATCCGGGTGCCCGGTCTCTTTTTCAATGATGGAGGCCAATTTCAAAAGATCGTATGGTGACTTAACGGGTGAACCCTCATGGCGCTTATTCCATGCATCATCCAAATGATTTTGCATGGCTCGGTATGCCTTTTGGTAGATTGACGTATCAGTGTCGCCCGGCTCATACACATATGTGTTTGGAAAAAATAAACCCTCAGGATGAGTTTCTTTGGCTTCCAACTTAGCCAGCAACTGTTTACTGGACCATCCTTTGGTCTCTTTCTTTAACTCAGGCTGAGCATCAATCGCTGCCTTGAATTGCGCAAAGGTCCAGCCTTCGACCAAAGTCACATTGAGTTTGACACTGTCCCCACGGGCCATTTGAGAAAGAACGGAGGCCAAACTGGCCCCTTTGGGGAAGTCATAAACGCCCGCCTTCAAATTTTTGGCCAAGAAAAATGACCTGGCCACCAATTGAACCCGCCAAACAGATACATCAAGACCTTGAGCGGACATTTGATTGGCCACGCTGGATACATTTGATTTTGGAGTAATCTTTACCCTGAGAACGTTCTGAGTATTATTTTGTGTAGGATCTGCTGGGCCTGATGAGCTTTCAGGCACTGCGGGCGCCATGAAAGCCACATAAGCAATGAGCAACGCAATGGCTAATCCAGCTATCAGGCATAGCTTGAGTAAAAACTTAATAAAATTAGGTATATAAACAAAGTTCATAGGGCACTATGATAAAAGCTTATTGATGAAGATAACTAAAAAACCATAATATGCCGCACACAAGCAATAACAACTCGAATACCTGCTTTACCCCCCTCCAAGACTGGTCTTGTATCAGTGTGATTGGACCAGACGCCGTTGATTTTCTACAAAATCAACTGACCAACAGCGTGAAGTCCATCGTGAACACGCCAGTGACTTCCATTGCACTTGCTCATCAACAGAATCGTTTTGCGGGCTATTGCTCAGCCAAGGGTCGCTTGATGGCGAGTTTTTGGATCATGCGCCAAGACACCCTCGTGAGCGCTGAGAGCAACGAGTCACAGCCAGCTTTTTACTTGTTCATCTCAAAAGACTTGGCAGCCCCTTTGGCCAAACGCTTGAGTATGTTTGTCTTACGCTCCAAGGTCAAAGTGCTTGATCTAACAGAAACCATTGATATATTTGGCTTTGCCACAGAATCGAATATTTCTGGTGAAGCATTGATGAAATTAACAGGCATGCCTGGCATCCTCAGCGCAGAACTACCTGCTGTGAGCATCAACCAAGTTCAAAGCAAACGATATCTTTTTGCTATACCGAAAAATCAATCAGCGACTGCCATTGAAGTTATTGGAACAATGGGCCAAATTGATGGCGCAGCCTCAGAGGCTTGGAATTGGCTCGAGATCCAAAGTGCCATTCCGCGCATCACCCAAGCCACCTTCGAGCAATTTGTGCCACAAATGATCAATATGGAATCTTTGAAAGGTATTGATTTTCAAAAAGGCTGTTATCCAGGCCAAGAAGTTGTGGCAAGAAGCCAGTACCGCGGCACGATCAAGCGTCGCTTGCATGTGGCTCACCTGAATCATCAAGCAAATCATCAGACAGAGATATTGCCCGGCAATGAGATTTTCCACAGTGACGACCCATCGCAACCTTGTGGCATGGTGGTCTTAGCTGCACATCATCCATTGGTCAAAGACCGTGTGGATGTTCAGGTCGAATGCAAATTAGAAGCCCTTCAAGCTGGATCAGTGCATTTAGGTTCTGCAACAGGCCCGGCTTTGAGTTTCTCACCTTTACCCTATCCTTTGATTGAAATCTAATTAAAGCCAAAGCACTAGCACCCAGACTACCCTTTGGTGGTTTTGGCGAATCGTGATGAGTTTTATGAACGTGCCACCGATGCCATGCACTGGTGGAATGATCATCCTCACATACTGGCTGGGCGCGATCTCGCTGATGTCAAAGGGCAAGCTGGCACATGGATGGGTTTCAGTAAATCAGGTCGCTTTGCAGCGCTGACCAATGTTCGAGCTCCGAGTGAGAAAAATCCTGATACTCCGACCCGCGGAGAAATCACCGCCACCTTTTTAAAAAGCGATCAAGCACCTGAGCAGTTCATCACCGCTCAAGGCTCAAGCTTTAATCGTTATAACGGGTTTAATTTACTGGCGACTGATCTATCAAAAGAAACGCCTTCTTTGGTTTGGTTCAGTAATCGAGTGCAAATGGGTCAATCACTACGCCCTAGAAAAACCATGAACCCTCAAGCGCTCACGCCAGGCATTTATGGATTATCGAATGGCATGCTCGACACCCCTTGGCCGAAAGTTCAACACCGTGTGGGTGCCTTTGCACAATTACTGGCGATGGACACAGGGCAATTCAAACGCGCTGAGAACTATTTACGCATGATGGAAGACATGACCCAAGCACCCGATGAGTACCTACCTCAAACAGGTGTTTCTTATGAATGGGAAAAAGTTTTATCTTCAGCCTTCATCAGAACGCCGAACTACGGCACACGCTCGAGCTCATTGATTCGGGTGCGTAAAGATGGTCACTTTGAAGTAATCGAAAAACGCTTCGATGCTGATAAAGAAATCGGCACTCAATTGTTTGAAGGTCAATTAGAGAATTTTCTAAGCACCCGGGTTTGATAGCTTCAGTGCTTTTAATGCACTAGGCCAGATCAATGCCCTGCACCAACTGATAGCCGTATTTATAAAGTGCCTTGATGGTCACTCCTTCAGCTCCAGCTTCCGCCATCTTCTTGCGCAACCGCACAATCTGAACCTCTAAGGTAGCTTTAGGCGTATTAGATGTATTGCTGCCGACTTGTTGGAGTAAAGATTCAAAATCCAAACGCTGCTGATCTGCTTGCAACAAAGCCAATAAAATATCCAAATCGATCTTACTCATGGACACTGTTTGTGTGCCTTTTAAAGTGGCATTTTTCTCATTCAAAATCAATTGACCGCCCTGATCTTTGTACCTCAAGATGCGCTTAGACAAACTCGATACAGCGGCCTGTAATTCAGTGATCGCAATAGGCTTGGGCAAATAAATATCAGCGCCCGCCTCATAACCTTGGATTTTGTCAGTCTCCGATGATCTGGCGGTGATCATGATGATGAATGTGTCTGGATAACTCTCCTTGATTCGCTTGGCAATGCTCAAGCCATCTTCGCCAGGTAGATTCAAATCCAAAATCAATAGCTCAAAAATAGTCTTTGGCGAAGCTGCATCGAGTTCATAAGCATCACGAAACCCTTGCGCTAGATACCCCTTCTCTAAAAGAGCATCAAGCAACATCTCACGCAGCACATCGTGGTCTTCGACCACGGCAATGTTTATTTTGGAAGGCATAGGATGAATTTTACCCAACCACTCTTAGGTTCATAGGCAATTGACCCTTTCAGCATCTCCGTCAAAGCCTTCACCAAGTAAAGACCCAAACCAGAACCACTGATATGGTGGGCGTTCGAACTGCGATAAAACTTATCAAAGACCAAATCACTGGCAGGCATCCCTGCAATATTTGGCAAATTACTGATGGTCATGAACACTTTTTCATCGGTTTCTTTAAATTCAATCGAGATACTGCTCTCTTCTTTTGAGTACTTCAAAGCATTTTCAATCAAATTACCCAAAATGATTTGAACTAAAAATGGATCGGAATGAATCTTTAAATTAGAAGGCATGTCCAATTCAAAGCGATGCGCCTGAGTGCCCAGCAATGATTGAAGCAACTCACCCACATCTAACTCAGTTTTTTGTATTGGATAAGCCCCTTGGTCTAAACGACTCATTTGTACGGAGCGATCGATGATTTGATTCAAGTCGGTGATGGCTTTATTCGCATGTGATTCATAACGGTTATTTTTCAAACCAGAATCAACGGCTAACTTGATGACTGCCAGAGGTGTTTTTAATTCATGGGACAACATCGCCATGAACTTTGACTGTCGCTCATTCTCAGCTCTTTGAAAAGCAATCTCTTGATTGGACACGAAGGCGGTCTTTTCAAGCTCAAGTAATTGTTTTTCCTGGTAGCGCAAATCTGACAACAATAAGATGAACATCAAAATCGAAAACACAAAGCCATTCAAAAGGCTGGCGTAGAGACTAACCGCAACGCCATCAATCAAGCCCAATGGTGGTGCCACGGCAAACAAAACACTGCCAACCAAGGCCGAATAAACGAAAGCAATAGAATATTGATTAGGCACTTTTGGTTTTTTGATAAAAATGAACAAAGCCACATAGGCAAATATCAAAGTGGCCGGCATCATCAATAACAAAGACAAAGACAAAGCCATCTGACGATCATAGAAAAGATAGACCGCGTACAAAGATAAATAAAGCAGTGTCACAAGATTAAACGTCCAGTTGATGATTCGGTTATTAAATAAGTTCTTGAGTAGACTGCGGTGAAATAAAACACCGGTAAAAATATGACTGATCACAAAAAGGCCAAATAATAAGTCCATCAACAAAGGGTAATCCGGCAAAATGAAGCGCGGCATATAACCCGTGAACGCACTGGCGTAAAGTAATTCAAAAAATTCAAACAAAGCAAATAGGCGCCAATGGGTTTGCTTACTCAACCAACCAATCGTGGTTGAAATCACCATCAAGATAATTAATGCCCCAAAATAAATGCCCAGCAAAGTGTCACGACGACCTTCTAACTGAGAAAAATTATTCTTTGTCACAACTTCCAAACTCATCAAACTGGTACTCGTGGTTTGAAGTCTTAAATAAATCACATCCTCTGCTCGAGGATGTAGATTAAAACTGAGTGCGGTGTTTTGATTGTCTCGTTTTGCAAAAAGATAGCGATCGCCTATGGTCGAACTCACCCATTGTTGTCCCACCCGTTGATACAAAGTTACTTCATCCAAATAAGTTGGCAGGATTCTCAAGACCAAATCTTCTTTATCTGCTTTCTTATAAGACACCTTGATCCAAATGGGGTTTTTGGAATATCCCTTGGCCAATAAATGCTCAAAAGATTCAAATGGTGACTGCGTGACTTGCTCGATCACTGCCTGACCTGAGCGGTCAATCCAATGAGCTTGGCTCTGAATTAAATCAACCCCCTGATTGGCAGATGCTTGCCAACTAATCAAGCCAAGCCAAACCATGGCAATGAATTTGCTCAAACGCATTATTTATCTTCTCTGACCGAGCGTTTTGAGGGTAATTCTTTGAAGTACTTGAAAGTCGCACTGCCCATGCAGCAAACGCGATCACGTTCATCGTAGAGCTTAGCTTCCACAAACGCCATGGTTGGGGTTGCATGAACTGTTTTAGCAGCAACTCTCACAATGCCCTGAGCCGCTTGCATGAAATTAGCCTTGAGTTCAATGGTGACAACGCCACGACCAGCTGCATCAGAAGCTCTTGCGGCCACAGCCATACCAACATCCATCAAAGTCAATAAAACACCCCCGTGGGCCACTTCCCAGCTATTGTTGTGCTCAGGCTTTAAGGATAAGACCACTTCGCCCTCGCCCAATTCTGCGCGCAGGCATCGCACACCCAGTAGCTTTAAAAAGGGAACATCGAGTTCCACACCCAGTTCTTTGAGTTGTTTTTGATCCATAGCCATATATTAATCGGGGTTATCCAGGGCTTAAAGAACTTTTCTGCAAATATTTCAAAAGCTACCTAGAATGAGGCATTAGAAAAATTATCACTTATGCCCTTTCATTTACCCGCCAGTGACTCTTCAGTGCTGGTACAAAACCTCCAGCCAACCCCTATCCCAGATCCTTACTGGGTGGGTTTTTCTGAGCGTGCTGCCCAAATTCTGGGCATCCCTACCCAAAATGGTTTACCGGTTGATCCAGCTTGGCTGGATGTTTTATCTGGTAATCAAACTCAAATTGGCACACAAGTGTTCAGTCCCTATGCCACTGCTTACAGTGGCCATCAATTTGGTGTGTGGGCAGGCCAATTGGGTGATGGTCGAGCAATATACCTGGGCGATCTGAATGGCCAAGAGCTTCAATTAAAAGGGGCTGGTCCGACCGCTTATTCTAGGAGGGGTGATGGTCGAGCTGTCTTGCGCTCATCGATTCGAGAGTTTTTATGCAGTGAAGCCATGCATGCCTTGGGCGTGCCAACATCAAGGGCTATGGCGGTAGTCGGTTCAGACATGCCGGTTTTTCGTGAAACCAGAGAGACTGCGGCGGTTTGTGCAAGAGTCGCTCCAAGCTTTTTGCGGATTGGCCACATTGAACACTATGGTCAGAATCATATGCATGAAGAATTGCGTTTGACCCTCGATCATTTGATCAAGCATCACTACCCTGATTGTGCCAACAGTCCCACTCCCTATTTGGGCCTGCTCGAGCAGATTGCTTTGCGCACAGCTCGCATGGTGGCTCAATGGCAAGGATTGGGCTTTTGTCATGGAGTACTAAATACTGACAACACCAGTTTGTTGGGCTTGACCTTGGACTATGGCCCTTTTGGATTTTTAGATAATTTTAAGATTGATCATATTTGCAATCACTCTGATCATGGTGGTCGCTATGCCTATCATCGTCAAGCAGAAGTTTTGCACTGGAATCTCTATTGTTTGGCCAGTGCGATGTTAGAAGCTTTGCAAGAGGAATTGCATGGCTCTTTAGGCTTAGATCAAGAAGCTGCCATCAACAAAATCAAAGAAACCTTAGAGCATTACAACAGAGAGTACGCCGCCAACTGGCAAAGCTTGTTCAGACAAAAATTAGGTTTAAGTATTGCGGATAGCAAGGATGTGGCTTTACTTGAGGAACTATTACAGGGCTTGCATCACAACCAACTCGATCACACCCTCTTTTTCAGAAATCTTTCTGAAGGTCAAGATTTGCCAAAATCATTAGATACTTGGGGCCAGAAATACCAAGAACGCTTGAGCCTTGAAAAGCAGTCCAAGGATCAGCGCTTAGAACAGATGCGTCAAATCAATCCCAAGTATGTCTTGCGCAATCATTTGGCGCAAAACGCGATTGAATTAGCCCAAAAGAAAGATTTCTCTGAAGTAGCCCGTTTATTGAAGATTCTAGAGAACCCCTATGAGTCTCAGGCAGTGCATGAAGATTACACCATGGGCCCTCCTCCTGAATTGGCTCATATGGCCATCAGCTGTTCTTCTTAAGTTATTTCCTTAGTCATTACTTAAACCCAAGATTCACAGCATCACTCGTACAATGAGCTTATGAAAAAAACTGATCAAGAATACCAAGCCACCTTGAGTGACATTGAGTACCGTGTCACCCGTCAAGCAGCCACTGAGCATCCTTTCAGTGGTCGTTATTGGGATCATTGGGAAGCTGGAAAATATGACTGTGTGTGCTGCGGCACTCCTTTGTTTGCTTCTGATACCAAGTTTGATGCTGGTTGTGGCTGGCCAAGTTACTCTCAGCCTTTAGAAGCGGATGTGATTGCGGAACATAAGGACATGACGCATGGCATGATTCGCACGGAAGTTCGTTGCAAGAACTGTGATGCTCATTTGGGTCATGTGTTTGAAGATGGTCCAGCACCCACAGGATTAAGATACTGCATCAACTCAGCTTCGTTAAAATTCAAGGATGAGGCTTGATCAGGATTTTCTGGCCAAGTGACATCTTTAAAGTAGTTATTAAAAAAGAGAGTTATGAAATTTTTATTTGATTTATTGCCGGTTATTTTGTTCTTCGTGGCTTTCAAGATGGCTGATATTTATGTCGCCACGGCAGTGGCCATCATTGCCACGATTGCTCAAATTGGCTGGTTGGGCTTGAAATACAAAAAAGTGGAACCCATGCAATGGGCCAGCTTGGGCCTGATCGTGGTCTTTGGTGGTTTAACCATTGGTTTACAAGACAAGACCTTTATTCAGTGGAAGCCTACCATTTTGTATTGGTTGTTTGCGGTGGGGCTATGGGCCAGTGTGACATTCTGGAACAAGAACTTGATTCAAGTGGCCATGGGTAAACAAATTCGTTTTAAGCCTGAAGCAGAACAACAGCTTTGGCCTCAATTGAATTTGGCTTGGAGCTTGTTCTTTTTGGGCATGGGTTTACTGAATTTGTATGTGGCTTATCAGTTCGATGAAGCGACTTGGGTTAACTTCAAGTTGTTTGGTGGCATGGGTCTTTTATTTGCATTTGTGGTGGCCCAAGGTTTTTGGCTGAACAAGTTCATTGATCACGAGGAAGTTTGAACTTATGACCACCCCAAATCCCCGCATCGAGAAATACGAACTTGCCTTAAAACAAGCTTTACCAATTGATGCATTAAAAATTGATGATGAGAGTCATTTGCATGCAGGTCATGCGGGTGCCCAGGGTGGCGCAGGCCATTACCGCATAAATATCAAGTCCACGGCCTTCAATGGTCTATCTAGGGTGCAGCAACATCGTCTGGTGTATGATGCTCTATCGGCTTGGATGCCCCATGAAATCCATGCATTAGCGATTGTTATTCAGTAGTTTTGCAGTTTTATTCAATTATTTCTTGGCTTTATTAACTTATACAAAAACTCTTCAAACATCATGATGAAATTACTTCCTACTTTGGCCCTTTCTGTTGCAGCCACGATGACCATCACGGGCGCTTTGAGCACCCCTGCTTTGGCACAAAATGCAGCGGTTGTGAATGGCAAAGCCATCCCAAAAGCAAAATTAGACAAATTAATTGCTAGTTCTGGTCAAGGTAGTAATCCTGAGTTGCGTGAGCGTGCTCGCGATATGTTGATCACTCGTGAGTTGATCAATCAAGAAGCCATCAAACGTGGTTTGATGACCAATGACAATATCCAGGAACAACTCGAGCAAGCTCGCTTGAATATATTGGTGGGTGCTGTATTTGAGGATTACATCTCGCGTGGCGGTGTCTCTGATGCAGAGCTCAAGGCATCTTATGAGCAGATCAAGACTCAGTTTGATGGTACTGAATACAAAGTTCGCCACATTTTGGTAGAAAAAGAAGCTGATGCCAAAGCTTTGATCGCCAAAATCAAAGCTGGTGAAAAGTTTGAAGATTTGGCAAAAGCAAACTCTAAGGATCCAGGTTCTGCAGTTAACGGCGGCGACTTGGACTGGATGACACCTCAAGCCTTGGTTCCAGAATTTTCTAAAGTAATGGTGGCCTTGCAAAAAGGTCAAATGACCGATAAACCTGTGAAGTCACAGTTTGGTTACCATGTGATTCGCGTGGATGATGTGCGCCAAGCCAAGGTTCCTGATTTGGCTGAACTCAAGCCTCAATTAATTCAAATGATGAGCCAAGATCAAAATTGGCAACGCACCAAATTTGAAGAGATGCTTAAGAGCCTAAAAGCCAAGGCAAAAATTCAATAAGCCCTGAGCTATTTAGTTAAAGCCCCACTACCAGAAGCCATCTTTTTAAAATAAGATGGCTTTTTTGTTTGTTTCATTTGAAAGAGATTTGTCATGAGCTTGCATCGTCAATTACAACAATTAGCGGCCAATCATCAGAGCATCAAAGTGGGTTTGATTGGTGCGGGTAAATTTGGTTCGATGTATTTGTCTCAAATACCAACAACTCCTGGTGTTCAGTTGGTGGGTATTGCAGATTTATCTCCGGCAGGTGTTAAAAAGAATTTAGAGCGTGTGGGCTGGAAAGATGAGCAATCGAATGCCAAGTCTTTGGATGATGCAATCAAGACTGGTCAAACTCATATTTCTGAAGATTGGCAAACCTTGGTGTCTCACCCAGCCATTGATGTGATTGTTGAATGCACTGGGCATCCAATCGCAGCTGTGGATCATTGTTTATTGGCATTTGCCAACGGCAAGCATGTGGTGAATGTGACCGTTGAGGCTGATGCATTTTGTGGCCCCCTATTAGCTCAAAAGGCTCAAGAAGCTGGGGTGGTTTATTCCTTGGCTTTTGGTGATCAGCCTGCTTTGATCTGTGATTTGGTCGATTGGGCCAGAACCTGTGGCTTTCCGGTGGTGGCAGCAGGTCGCGGTCATAAATGGTTGCCTCATTTTTCAGAGTCCACCCCCGAGACAGTTTGGGGCAATTACGGCCTAACACCTGAGCAAGCCACTCGTGGTGGCTTGAACCCAAAAATGTTCAATAGCTTTCTGGATGGCTCGAAACCATCGATTGAAAGTACCGCTGTGGCCAACGCCACAGGTCTATCAGTACCCAGCAATGGGCTGCTCTACCCACCGGCAAGCATTGAAGATATTCCGTTTGTCACACGCCCAATTTCAGAAGGTGGAGTACTAGAAAAGAAAGGTATGGTTGAAGTAATTTCTTCTCTAGAAGCCAATGGTAGAAAAATTCCTTATGACATTCGCATGGGTGTTTGGGTCACTGTTGAAGCCGAAACTGATTACATCAAGAATTGCTTTGAAGAGTACAACGCTCACACCGATCCAAGTGGTCGATATTTCACACTTTATAAACGTTGGCATTTGATTGGTTTAGAGGTTGGCATGTCTGTGGCGAGTGTGGCACTTCGCAAAGAAGCCACGGGCGTGGCTCATTGTTGGAATGCTGATGTGGTGGCCACTGCTAAGCGTGATCTAAAGCCAGGTGAGATTTTGGATGGCGAAGGTGGCTACACCGTTTGGGGCAAGTTATTGCCTGCGAATAAGTCTGTGGCCATGGGTGGTCTGCCTTTGGGCTTGGCACATGACATCAAGCTCATCCGCCCTGTGAAAAAAGGACAATCATTGTGTTGGGATGATGTGGCTGTTGATACCAGCACACATGCTTATAAGATCAGACAAGAATTAGAAACTAAATTCAGGTAAGAATTTTTTAGCTAGAACTTGAGTTTAAATATTCGCTTTCTTCTAAACCAAGATAACGCCCTACTTTTTTTGCCACTTGTACTTTGTGATGAGCAGAAAAGAAATTGGGAGTTTCGCCATTTTCTAGTTGCGTGATGTGCTTAACAGACAAGACGCAGGCATGCGCCAGCTCTGCTTCTGATAAGTTTTTATTAACCCTTGCTCGCCTTAAATGATCCCCGTTGATGGATGGTTCATTGAGCATGGTTTTGGTTGGCATATGGCTTAGGGTGGTTTTTAAGCTGACTTATTGATCTTGTCGATCAGATTTCTTGCCTCGGTGACACTTTCCACCTGACCAGTGGCATCAATTTTCTTGACCATCAAGCCAAGAATTTCTGCACCATGTTCAATGCCCAATAAGCCGTAGTGAATATCGCCTTTGACCTTGGATGTTTCATGGAGTTCGCATTTCTCGCGGGCGTAGATGTTGCCATCGACCTGTCCGTTAACCAGCACCCGATGAGCTCTGACATCACCATGAACCAAACCGGTATGACCAATCGCTACTGTGACTTGAGTTTCAACTGAAGATTCAATAGATCCTTCAATGGTTCCATCCAAGCGAATGCTTTTATTGACCACCATACGACCTTCGATTCTCGTAGCTGCGCCAATCAATGTATCAAAGGACTCAATAGAGTCCGATGAATTCATTTTTTTATTTTTAGTGAATAGCCCCAAAACGTGTCCTCGATACCATCATATTGAATGAAGTATCAACAATGTAGGGCTTTGTAGGTTATTTAGCAATTAGCCATTGAGTCAATTAAATCAATGACTTATTGTGCTGCGCAACACGCTTATAAGACTTATAAGGGATTATCTAGTCCGAGCAGGGACACTTACAAAAGACATTTTGGTAACACCATTGGCTTGGGCGATTGCCATTATTTCTGCCACACGCCCATAAGGAACCGCTTTATCCGCACTCACCTGCAGCTGAAATTGAGGTGTCGATGATTGTTGTTTGAGTTCAGCAGCCAGCTGTTGATCGTTGATAGGATTGCCCTGAAAAGTCAGCTGTCCATTAGCTTCAACAACCAGTTGAGCGTTATTGGCTTGGTCTTGCTGGGCAACTGCCTGGGTTTTTGGCAGACTCACCTTCATGGACTGCGGCACAATCATCGGAGCCGTCACAATGAAAATCACCAGTAATACCAACATGACGTCCACCAGAGGTGTGACGTTCAGTTCGGCCATCAAGCCGTCATCGCCTTTATTTGATGTCATTGCCATATATACCTTTTAGCTTCCTTAGTCTTCAAAGACATTTAATGAATAGCTTATTTTTTAATTTGTTTGGCAGAAAGTCGTAAAAAAGCGTCTGTAAATGTATCAATTTCAGTGACCCAGACTTTTAAACGGCGGATAAAGTAGTTGTAGAACAAGACCGCTGGAAGAGCTGCTGCAATACCAATGGCGGTAGCAATCAATGCTTCACCAATTGGTCCGGCTACAATATCAATACTGGCTTGACCACTGGCACTGATCTCTTGTAAAGCAACCATAATGCCCCAAACAGTACCAAACAACCCTATGAATGGGGCCGTTGAACCAATCGATGCGAGTTCAGCGAGCCCTTTTTCTTGAACACGAAGTATTTTTTGTATTTCTTGTCTCATGGGACGCTCAAGAATTTCATGTATCTCGCCAGCGTACTTCAAGCCATCCGGATTTTTCTGGTACTCCTGGTACTCAGTGAAGCCAACTTGAGCCACTTTTGCCAGTTCTGATTGATTGCCATTCACAAGCTGCAATCCCTCTTCCCAAGTTTTAGCATTCCAAAAGTCTTCCTGAAAAGTATGACAAGCCAAAGCTGATCGTTTGAATTGTTTAATTTTGACAATCGCAATCGACCAAGTAACAACCGATAGAAGAATTAAGATGATTAAAACTGCGTTGATGATGAGGGAGTTCATTTAACGACTCTTTAAATTGAAGTTAATGGGAATTCTAACAACTTGAGCAACTACTACCCCATCTTTACGAGCGGGTGTGAATTGCCATTGTTTGACTGTCTGCAATGCAGACTGGTCCAATAATTCATGGACACTGGATGTTTCCAATGAGACCCGACCTGCTTTGCCGCCTGGCAAGACTTCTGCTAACAAAACCACTTTTCCTTCAAGTCGCATTTTAACGGCCAATGGCGGGTATGGAGGCTTTGGATTACGTAAATACGCTGCCTTGTAATCAGCATCAACTGTTTGGGCATTGGCAGGTCCTGCTACAGAGTTAACAGAACTGGCACTTTCTGTTGTTTCTACAGGAGGCTTATTCAGAGCCCCGTCTTTGTCTTTGGGCAAAGGCTTTTCCTTAGCTTTGCTGGGCAACGCAGATGGTTGAGCCACTGAATCTTCTTTAGC
>JBDLUD010000042.1:0-12329 GCA_039805465.1 Pseudomonadota bacterium | reverse complement strand
TTCAAAAATGGCATGTTGCCCATCGTGCTGAAAGAGCAGGAAGTTGATCTCTTGTTTCAACAAGTACAAGCCCAAGAGGGATATCAATTGACCGTGGATTTGAGTGCGCAAACGGTCACTACGCCAACGGGTGAATCATTTAGTTTTAGTGTCGATGCCTTCCGCAAACATTGTTTACTGAACGGTTTAGACGATATCGGTTTGACCATGCAGCATCAAGACAAGATACGCGCTTTTGAGGATCAACATCGTCAAGCGCAGCCATGGTTATTTAATTAATCGCTCAATACCAAACATTTAGCTCAATCAAACAAGAAGACAGGAACAGCGTATGAGAATCGCAGTATTACCAGGGGATGGAATAGGTCCGGAAATCGTGGCGCAAGCCGTTAAGGTATTAGAAGCGCTCAACTTGAATATGCAGTTGGATCATGCCCCTATTGGTGGTGCAGGCTATGAAGCGGCTGGCGATCCATTGCCGGCGGAGACCTTGGCTTTAGCCAAACAAGCGGATGCTGTTTTATTGGGTGCTGTAGGGGACTGGAAATATGACAGCTTACCGCGCGATATGCGTCCTGAACGTGGATTATTGCGTATTCGTAAGGAATTGAATTTATTTGCCAACTTACGTCCTGCCTTGCTTTATCCTGAATTGGCCAGTGCTTCGACGCTGAAACCTGAGGTCGTCTCTGGCCTAGATATCATGATCGTACGTGAGTTAACGGGGGATATTTATTTCGGACAGCCACGAGGTATTTCTACACTAGCCAATGGTGAGCGTGAGGGGATTAACACCATGCGCTACAGCGAGTCTGAAATTCGTCGTATTGCTCATATAGCCTTCTCGATTGCGATGAAACGCAATGAAGATGCATACCTTGCGGCCTTGAAGAGCTTTTCTGAGCCAGCACGAAAATGTTGGGAAGTTATTTGGATTGATGGTGATGAATATCAAATGACGTTCAAATCAGATGATTCCTTATATCGCTATTGGAATGCTACAGCCTGTGTTGAGTTTGGATTGGAGATGGCCAAGCAGGCGCTTGAAAAGGACTTAAAGGAAGAGACTGAGTTCTTGGCAAAGTACGACCTCGTTTATCGTGCCATTGATGGACAGTACGACATCAGAGGCAAAGATCTAAATACCTTAATTTTGGCCTGCATGGAACAAAACGGGAGGATATCGATTAATCGCCGTAAGAAATTTGCCACTACCGTACAAGAGGAAGTATTTGATGCCATTGAGGCAGCTTATTTGAAATTGGGAATCTAAAAGGCTTCTGCATATATTCCGTCAAGGGCGCTTAGCGGCAGGCTAAGAATCAAACTCAGCCTCAATCCATTCAGCGGGAACAGCTGTCAGTTTATTTTATTGCTCAAATATATTTAAATAATTGATTTATATAGATATTTTTTTAATTTAAGCCCAAAAATATTCCGACTATTTTAAAGTACTTTTTAAAATAGTCGCGACTAAATTAAAAAGTACTTTAAAATAGTCGAATGAAAAGATATTTAGACCAGCAAATTGCCAATGACCTCAATAAAAAGTTAGTGATACTGACGGGCCCTCGCCAAGTCGGTAAAACCACTTTGTCTAGGCAACTGTTGACTGACAGAGATTCCTTTCAGTATCTGAATTGGGATATCTCTGGTGATCGACGTATCCTGCAAGAGGGCTCATGGAGCCAGCAAGTGCCATTACTGATTTTTGATGAAATTCATAAAATGCCTAATTGGAAAATTTGGCTCAAAGGTATTGCTGATAATCGACTGGCACAAATTGCTAACACTGATAGCCAAGCTCAAAAAATATTGATCACAGGTAGCGCCAGAATGGATACATTCAGACAATCTGGAGAGTCATTGGCGGGCCGTTATTTTTCTTGGCGCTTACATCCTATTTCAGTCAAAGAGTTGGTTGATTTTGGAGGTATGAATGCCGATCAAGCTTTGGATCATTTATTGATTCGCGGAGGTTTCCCTGAGCCTTGTTTGGCGGAAACGGACAGCGATGCGAATCGTTGGAGGCAGCAATATTTCACTGATTTGATCAGAGAAGATATTTTGGAGTTTTCTCGAATTCAAGAAGTCAACACGATGCGTTTATTTGTTGAGATGTTAAGAGACCGTGTGGGCTCACCCTTGTCTCTGGCATCACTGGCCAGAGACTTATCAGTGACTCAACCCACATTGAAGAAATACCTCGACATTCTTGAGGCTCTATTCATTGTGTTCGTGATTCATCCTTGGCACAGTAATGTGGCCAGGTCTTTATTGAAAGCGCCCAAAGTTTATTTTTATGACAATGCTTTTGTGCGCGGCGGCTCAGGCATTCAATTTGAAAACGCAGTGGCGTCAATGTTGCAAAAGCATGTGCATTTTCAAGAGGATTCTCAAGGAGTTTCTAGTGGTCTACATTACATTCGAACAAAAGATGATGCGGAAGTTGATTTTGCAATCAGCGAGGAGCAAACGTTGACTCATTTGATTGAATGTAAATTATCTGACACTAGCCTTTCTTCTGCACTGCTGAGATTTTCAAATCAATTTCCAAATGCGAAAGCTGTGCAATTGGTTAAGAATATTCGCCAAGAAGAGCAGCGTGGATCAATTCAAATTGCAAAAGCGGCATTATGGTTGAGCGGACTCTCTGCGTAGCTTTGAATTATTTAATATCACTTTTAATATTTATAACCCTTCCGCTAAAACACTTATCATCACGCCATGGACATCTATTTAATTCTTAAAGCAGTCATTCTGGGCTTGGTGGAAGGTTTTACTGAGTTCTTGCCGATCTCTTCTACTGGTCACTTGATTTTGGTGGGGGATTTATTGGATTTCAATGACGATAAAGGTAAGGCTTTTGAAGTCATCATTCAGTTTGGTGCGATTCTGGCTGTGTGTTGGGAATATCGTCAAAAACTCATCAGTGTGGTCACTGGCATTGCCTCAAGAAAAGCTTCTCAGCGCTTTGCCATGAATGTCATCATCGCCACAATTCCAGCCATTGTGTTGGCTTTGTTATTTGGCAAATACATTAAAAGTGCTTTGTTTTCTCCGATTCCTGTGGCCACAGCTTTTATCGTCGGTGGCTTCATCATTTTTTGGGCTGAGGCTCGTCAAAAGAAGCTTGAGTCTGAAGTTGGTAATGGTGTGTTGATTTCTCGAAACATTGATAGTGTGGATGATCTCAATTGGCGCGATGCTCTGAAAATTGGTTTGGCGCAGTGTGCTGCCTTAATTCCAGGAACATCTCGATCAGGGGCAACCATCATTGGCGGCATGTTGTTTGGTTTGCCAAGGAAAGTTGCCACAGAGTTTTCTTTCTTCTTGGCCATTCCAGTGATTGCGGGCGCCACGCTTTATGAGCTCATCAAATTGCGTCATGTTTTGGGTGACGCTTCATGGAGTACCTTTGGGCCTACTCTGGGGATTGGTTTCGCAGTTTCTTTTGTGTCTGCGTTTGTGTGTATTCGTTGGCTGATACGTTATGTAGCAACCCATGACTTCAGAGTCTTTGCTTGGTACCGAATTATTTTTGGAGTTTTAGTTTTGTTGACTGCTTGGACTGGGATTGTGCAGTGGTCGCACTGATCATGCAGGCAGTTCAGATCGAAGCTGAGTTGATTGTGGGTCTCTGACTTTGCGATTGGCTTGAAGCATGGTGCCCTCAATCACTGCTCCGCTGGCAATGGTAAATGCCTTAGCATTGATGTCACCATGAACCACAGCACTATCAGATAGCAGAATGAGTTCTTTGGCAAAAATATTGCCAATCACTTTGCCAGCAATATAAGCTTTATTGCAGTGAATGTTTCCAGTGACAACTCCGCTGGGACCTACAGCAATCGAGCAAGGATATTTATCGGCTGGTTCTAAGTTGCCAAATACTTTACCGTCGATGCGCAGGCTGTCATGAACGGTCATGCGACCATGGATGACGGAGCTTTTACCTACCAAGGTATCAAAGCTTTCCATACCTTCAGCGCGCGGTTTTTTCTTTTTAAACAAAATATGACAAATCTCTAATAATTGTCATAAGTATAAATCATTAGCTCTATGGTGAACGGTTTCAGCGCAAGGTCAGCGCTGAGACTCTTAGCCTATTTGCTAATTCTTTGATTTGTTTAAGGAAGATAGTTCTTGTTATAGCTGTGCAGATATAAAATATCGCTCATGTCAGAAAAAAATTCAGAATCGCCACGATTACACAAATCTTTTGAGCAAGCCAAACAAGAGTTGCCTGAAGATTCTGAGCATTACTTGCACCGCATCAAGTCTTTTGTTTTGCGCACAGGACGTTTGACTGCTGGTCAGGCGCGTGCGATTGAAACTTTGGGCCCTCAATTTTTATTGCCTTTCACTGGTCAATCGATTGATTGGGATAAAAGCTTTCAATCTGAGAATGTTCAAGCCAATAGTTCAAATCAAATACCTCGACCCAAAATACTTGAAATAGGTTTTGGCATGGGCGAGACCACAGCGAAGATCGCTGCGGCAAGACCTGCTGATGATTTTCTGGCCATAGAGGTTCATGAGCCGGGAGTGGGCGCATTGCTTAAGTTAATAGGTGAGCAAGGACTCACTAATTTAAGACTGATGCGCCATGATGCAGTGGAAGTTGTTGAAAACATGATCCCAGAATCTTTTTTAGATGGTGTGCATGTTTACTTCCCAGACCCTTGGCATAAAAAACGCCACAACAAAAGACGTTTGATTCAATCAGAGTTTGTGTCACTATTAAGTAGCAGAATTAAACCAGGCGGTTATTGGCACTTAGCCACCGATTGGCAAGAGTATGCTGAGCAAATGATGGAAGTTTTATCTGCAGAGCCTTCTTTGATCAATACAGGTAGCTTGCCAGGTGGGTACGCAGAACGTCCGAGTTATCGCCCGGTGACCAAGTTTGAGAACCGAGGCATTCGTCTTGGGCATGGGGTGTGGGATTTGGTATTTAAGAAGGCTTGATTGTGATAGATTGACCTATATTTGTTTCTAATTATATACAAAACATTAATTTTGTATATAATTAGAAACATTATGGAAGTAAATTACAAAGAATTTCTTCAGCAAGAATTTTTGGCTAGCTTGGGCCAAAGAATCCTGTTGCAACGAAAAAAGCTAAAGGTGGCCGCTGAATCAGTCGCACTGGCTGCCGCAATTTCACGAATCACTCTTCATCGTATCGAAAAAGGTGAACCCGGAGTCAGTATGGGCGCATATATCAGCGTCATCATTGCTCTAGGGTTAAATTTGAGCATTCAAGAAGTAGCTCCTAAGCTGAATGATGCTGATGAAGAGAAAAATCCGTATGAAATTGCGATCAAGGATTACCCGCAATTAAAGTTGATCAGCTGGCAATTAAAAGACGATGCAGTCTTGAATGCCCTAGAGGCTAAAAATATGTATGAGAGAAATCAAAAATACATTCTTTTTAATGAAATGACCGAGCATGAAAAAAAATTGATTAAGCAATTGGGTGTTGAATTTAATGATCACTGATCATAAAAAAAGGAAAATTTATTAATGCCATTTATGCGAGAGCACCATCAAAAAATCGCTCATGTACTCAATTCTTTGAATCATGAAAAATTGAGCAATGCTCACTGTTATTTTGGCGGTGGTACTGCTATTGCTCTGAAGTATGGCGAATACAGAGAATCTGTAGACATTGATTTTATGGTCTCGGATATTCATGGGTATCGACAGTTACGCAGTGATGCAACAGATCCGGGTGGCTTGGCTAATATATTTTCAACGCTTAGTCAGATAGACACTAGTCAAGAGGTGAGGGCTGATCAATATGGAATTAGATCAGCTGTGAAGGTCATGGGCTCATCCATTCGGTTTGAGATTGTCTTAGAGGGACGTATAACATTTGATCAACCAGGCGATACTGACAAAATACACGGTGTTCAATGTTTGAACGTTGCAGATCTGATCGCCAGTAAGTTATTAGCTAACTCTGATCGTTGGGGGGATGCGTCAGTGTTTAGTCGGGATTTGATTGATTTGGTGATGATGAAATTTACTACTCCTGAATGGCAGAGTGGTTTTGCAAAATCAACAAGAGCTTATGGTGAATCAATACACAGGGATTTAATCAAGGCTTGCGATGCATTTCTTAATAAGCCCATCCATGTTCAGGGTTGTCTATCGAGACTCAAAATGAATATTCCGCCAACGGTATTGGTCGATAAAGTCAGAGATCTTAAGAGTTTTTTGAGTAAAAAGCTCTGAACTAACTTCTGAGCTGAGCCAAGTACTAAGACATGAGTTAAGGTTTAATTTAGGCCTAAGTTCAGGCCTAAATTAAAGCCCCAAGCAAACGTACTTCATTTCTAAGTACTCATCCATTCCCCAGGCGCTGCCTTCTCTACCGAGACCTGATTGTTTGACGCCTCCAAAAGGAGACACCTCATTTGAGATCGTGCCGGTGTTAACGCCCACCATGCCAAACTCCAAAGCTTCAGCAACTCTCCAAATACGGCTGATATCTCTGCTGTAAAAGTAGGAAGCCAGACCGTACTCGCTGTCATTGGCCATCCGAATGACTTCTGATTCTGATGTGAACGGAATCACTGCAGCCACGGGACCAAAGGTTTCTTCTTCAGTGATCAACATTCCCTTTTTAACGCCCGCTAAAACAGTCGGTTCATAAAAATTGCCACCCAAAGCGTGGCGCTTGCCTCCAGCCATTAGGCGAGCGCCTTTGGCAACGGCATCTTGAACGTGTTGTTCAACTTTATCAATGGCTTGTTGATCAATCAATGGACCTAATTGAACACCTTTGTTTAAACCTGGGCCAATGACCAGCTGCTTGCTGGCTTGAGAGAGTTTCTCGACAAATGCATCATGCAAGCTCTCGTGAACGTAAAAACGGTTCGTGCAAACGCAGGTTTGACCGGCATTGCGGTATTTGGATTGCATTGCACCACTAACGGCTGCATCCAAATCAGCATCTTCAAAAACGATGAAGGGGGCATGACCGCCCAGTTCAAGAGCCACCTTTTTGATGGTGGGGGCACATTGCTCCATCAAAATTCTGCCCACCGGGGTTGAACCGGTGAAAGAAAGGTGACGAACCAATGGAGAGTCGCAAAGTACTTTACCAATCTCGATGGAGTTCTTCGCATCCGCTGTGACTAGATTGATCACGCCTTCCGGGATACCAGCTTCTTTGGCCAGCTCTATCAGTGCCAAAGCTGATAAAGGTGTTTGCTCAGCAGGTTTTATGACAATCGTGCAACCGGCAGCAATGGCTGGAGCCACTTTGCGGGTGATCATCGCTAAAGGGAAGTTCCAAGGAGTGATCGAAACACACACCCCAATGGCTTGCTTAAGGACCATCATGCGTTTGTCAGACCATGGACTGGCAGGAATTGCTCCCATCACGCGCTTGGCCTCCTCGGCAAACCACTCAACGAAAGAGGCAGCGTAGCTGACCTCACCTTTGGCTTCCATCAATGCTTTGCCTTGTTCTTCAGTCATCAGGCGGGCTAAGCGGTCTGCGTCGCGGTTCATGAGCTCAAACCAAGCTCTTAATAGTTGTGCTCTGTCTTTGCCAGTTCTGGCTTTCCAGGCAGGAAGTGCTGAGTGAGCTTTATCAACCGCTTGCAAAGCATCTGCTGGGGTCATATTAGGAACCTGGGCAATGATCTCTAGATTAGCCGGGTTGTTTACATCAAAGAATTGTTTTGTCATAGGTTTTGATTTTGCCCTAATTTATTAAGTACTTCCTGATCTTCTGAAACTTTGCTTGATTAAGAGGCCTTGATTCAAAGATCAGTTTTCTTTCTGAAGGGCGTCATTGAAGATAAGTTAAAACCCTGATGTTTCTGGAATGCTGAATCAATCTATGGTTTTTAATCAAAAAAAACCACTAAATGTAGTTTTTTCAGAATATAAAATTAGTGCTTACTAACATAAAATTTACCCTTATCCGTCAATGGCTCACCCACCTTATCCACAGGGGGTATGATGCTTTATACAGTCTTTTAATAACTAAAAATAGTGTAAATAGTTTTCTATATGCTTGACAGTGTATATAACCTTTCCTAATATGCATCAACTCAAAGAGATGTTGCAGTGCACAAATTTCAATGCTTTTTGCTTTAAGGTTTTAGAGCTTTACTTTGAATCAGTGAACGAAACACTTTTTAGAAAGTAGATATGAACACAAACACTTTGAAGATGGTTAACACGGATACACAGGACAGAGACAGCTCTGGTCCTGCTAACCTGCTGTCTCTTGCCAAAGCTAAGATGAAGGGCGTGATGAGCTCCCTGGGCGTTCTAGCTTCCTTCATGGTGTTGGCCATGTGGATGAACCAACCATTGCGTGTGGAATTGGCCTCTTGGCTGATCCCCAATGGGGCATACCAAATATTCCAGAACGGTTTTGAGACTGTTCCTTCTGTGGCGCCTCAAGCTGCCAAGATTCCGACAAACTTAGTAGATACAAATGCACTAGACCCAAAAATTTTGAAGTCTGGGGCGGAGCGTCAGGCGGTTGCTTCTTATATAGCTAATAAATATAAGATTGCTCACTCTGCCAGCTTAGATTTCGTTGATAAAGCCATGACAGTGAGTCGTGAGGTGGGTCTAGACCCAACCTTGATCCTGGCTGTTACCGCTGTTGAGTCAAGTTTTAATCCTTTGGCTGAAAGCAAAAAGGGTGCCCAGGGACTGATGCAGGTCATGACTCGGGTTCACGTCGAGAAGTTCCAGCTATTTGGTGGACATGAAGCTGCCTTAGATCCAGACGCCAACATGCGTGTGGGTTCTTTGATTCTTCGTGAGTACATCGCCAAAGGTGGTTCTTTGAACGCAGGACTGCGCTTGTACGTCGGTGCCTCATCGATCTTTGTCAGTGATGGTGGCTATGGCGAAAAGGTTTTGGCTGAAAGAGATCGTTTAAGACAAGCCGCAGCTTTGAGAGTTGCTAGCCTAGGTCAGAGTATTTATTAATTTAAATCAACTGAAGTTGATTTCAGGCCTAAAGCCTATCGTGGCATCTCGTGCGGTCTAAGTTGTTGAGCCAACTTATCTAGAACACCATTCACATACTTGTGGCCGTCTGTGCCACCAAATACCTTAGCAAGTTCCACTGCTTCATTGATCGCGACCTTGAATGGCACGCTGATATCTTGGGCTAATTCAAATGCAGCGATGAGAAGGGCGCCATATTCAACAGGAGATAACTCTTCCATGGGGCGGTCAATGTGTTGTTTGATGTGATTCTCAAGAGTGTCGTAATGGTTCACAACCCCAGAGAACAAATGATCAAACAATTCCTTTTGCGCTTTTTTAAAACCAGGGTCTTCACCCAGTTGTTTGGCAATGGTGGCGTAATCTGAAAAACCACCAGCTGCTTTGATCACCAACCATTGATAGACACCTTGCAATGCGTATTCACGAGCGCGACGACGTGGCGTCAAAGAACGCTTCACCGTCACAGATGAAATTGGTTTATTGAGTTGTTGGGGATCAAAGTTCATAAGCTGCCAATGGGCTCTCTTGGGTATTATTTTCTTGGATGATGATCAGTCTTCTTCAACTTCATCATCAGGTGTTAAGCCAATCGAGAGGTTGGCCATTTCAACAGCAGTGCGAGCACAGTCACGACCTTTTTCAAGAACACGTGCCTGAGCTTGTGCATCTGTCTCACAAGTAAGAACACCGTTTGCAATTGGAATGCCGTAATCAAGACCAACACGTGAGATGCCAGAACCTGATTCATTAGAAACAAGTTCAAAGTGATAAGTTTCACCACGAATCACAGCACCCAAAGCAATCAATGCATCGAACTCGCCACTTTCGGTGAGCTTTTGCAGGGCCAAAGGAATTTCTAAGGCACCAGGAACGGTCGTGATCACGATGTCAGGCTCAGCAACACCTAAAGCCAATAATTCTTTGACGCAAGCTTCTGTCAAAGCTTCACAAATAGGAGCGTTGAAGCGAGCTTGAACAATACCAATGCAAAGGTCTTGACCGTTTAAGTCTGCTTCAATTCGATCAATGTTAGATAGTGGCATAGGAACCTTTGTGTGTGATGGTGATAAAACTAAAAATCGCGAAAACTAATTATGTTGCTTGGTATGGCAAATGTCCGGTGACTTCTAAATCGTAGCCGGCCATCGTTGGTAACTTACCTGGCTTGGCCAATAACTTCATTTTACGGATGCCCAAATCTTTCAAAATTTGAGCACCAATACCGTAGGTACGGAAATCAGTTTTTCTTTGAGGATTCATCGGTGCAATCCCATCAAGTTTGCCCAGTTGATTGAACCAGGCATCAGTATTCACAGCAGCAGTGCCAGCGCAATTTAACAAGACGATCGCACCAGCGTCACTTTCAGCAATGGTTTTGATGGCTTCTGTCACAGGCCATGAGTGGCTGGCAGATTCTGTTTCGAGTAGATCAAGAATAGTGGCCGGTTCATGAACACGGACCAAGGTTTCTTGATTTGGATTCGGTTGACCTTTGATCAAAGCAAGGTGAGCACAACCTGTCGGGCTGTCTTTGTAAGCGATGCCTTGTAAAGGTCCCCATGGGGTATTGAATACTCGCGTACCTTGGCGGCTGATGATGCTTTCATTGCGACTGCGGTAGTGAATCAAATCAACAATGGTGCCAATTTTCAATTGATGAGATTTGGCAAATTCAACTAAGTCTGGCAAGCGAGCCATCTCGCCATCGTCTTTCATGATTTCACAAATCACGGCTGCTGGACTGCATCCTGCAAGCTCAGCTAAATCACATCCAGCTTCCGTGTGACCAGAGCGAACCAAAACACCACCCGCTTGTGCCATGAGAGGAAAGATATGACCAGGCATCACAATGTCGCGAGGTTTTGCTGTTGGAGAAACCGCTACTTTGACAGTGTGTGAGCGATCCGCTGCAGAAATTCCGGTGGTCACACCTTCAGCTGCTTCAATCGAAACAGTGAAATTGGTGCCCAGCGCTGCAGTGTTGTCACGCACCATCAAAGGTAAATTCAGTTGCTCGCAACGTTCACGAGTCAAGGTCAAGCAAATCAAGCCTCGACCATATTTGGCCATGAAGTTAATGGCTTCAGGTGTGACATGATCAGCGGCCAGCACCAAGTCACCTTCGTTCTCACGATCTTCTTCATCGACTAAAACGACCATTTTGCCGGCACGCATGTCGGCAATGATTTCTTCAGTGGAGGCAAGGGAATAGGTTGTGCTTGGCATAGACCCGTGATTTTAAAGCTTTTTTGAGCCAAGGCCGAGTTTTTAGCTATCTTTTAGCTGATGCACCAGCCTTTTACTCGCTCAAGACGCGTACAGGCTTTAATGTAGGCTTAATTGGGGGCCAGCATGCGCTCGACATAACGAGCAATCAAATCAACCTCTAGATTGACCAACGAACCGGCCTTGAGGTATTGAAGTGTGGTGTTTTGAAGTGTGTGAGGGATGAGGTTGATGTGCATCAAGCATCCATCGTTGAGGTCTTCAACCTGGTTAACAGTCAGAGATGTGCCATTAACAACAATAGAACCTTTGTAGGCCAAGTACTTTGCCAAAGATTTGGGTGCTTTGATGACCAAATGCCATGAGCCTTCATCGTTTTGAGATCCATTGCTAGCCACTTGCTCAAAAAGCGTCACAGTGCCCATGCCATCCACATGACCGCTGACCAAATGACCACCTAGTCGATCATTGAAGCGCAAGGCTTTTTCAAGATTGATGTGGCCTGGTTGATCAAGTCCCGTGGTTTTGTCTAAAGACTCTGCAGAGATATCAATCGCAAAATGTGAGGCAGTCATCGAGACCACCGTCATGCATGCCCCCTGGAGTGCAATGCTGTCACCCAATTGAACATCGCTCATATCAAGTTTTCCAGCATCGATGTGTAAACGAAAGCCATCACCGAGTTTCTCAACAGAGTCGATGTGTCCGATGGCTTGAATGATTCCTGTGAACATAATTTTTTCTTTATAAGTTACTTTTTTCTAAGACGCAAGCGCAAGTCATTGCCTACAGACATGTGTTCAATAAAAGACCAGTGATTGAGGTCATCTAGTTCGGTCAAGGCTGGGAGGTTGGCCATGCCCATGCCATCACCAATTAATTTGGGTGCCATGTAAATCAAGAGTTCATCAACGCAGCCTTCACGGATCAATGAGCCATTGAGCTTGAAGCCTGCTTCAACATGCACTTCATTGATATGACACTTCTCTGCGAGGTAAGTGAATAAAGCAGATAAATCAACTTTACCTTTTGGATTGGATGTATCAACCATTTTTACCAAGGTGACATTCTTGGTTTTTAAAGCAGTTTCCATTTTGGCAAAGTGC
>JBDLUD010000041.1:0-12337 GCA_039805465.1 Pseudomonadota bacterium | reverse complement strand
CACAGGCCCTTGCGGCCCTTGCACAGAAATCTTTTATGACCATGGTGATCACATCGCTGGCGGTCCTCCTGGCAGTCCTGACGAAGATGGCGATCGCTATATCGAAATTTGGAATAACGTCTTCATGCAATTCAACCGCGATGAAGATGGTGTGATGCACCCATTGCCTAAGCCAAGTGTTGATACAGGTATGGGGCTTGAGCGTATTGCTGCAGTTTTGCAACACGTTCATTCAAACTACGAAATCGATTTATTTGTTAATTTACTCAACGCTGCCAAAGCAGCCGTTGATGGTGCTGGCGCTGGCAACTGTGATGCCAACAGCCCATCACTCAAAGTGATTGCCGACCATATTCGCGCCTGTTCTTTCACGGTTGCAGATGGCGTGATTCCGGGTAATGCAGGCCGTGGTTATGTTTTGCGTCGCATCACTCGCCGTGCAATTCGCCACGGTTATAAATTGGGCGCACGCGCTCCATTCTTCCATAAGATAGTTGCAGCTTTGGTTCAAGAAATGGGTGAGGCTTATCCAGAGCTGAAGGCCAACCAGATACGAGTCACAGAAGTGTTAAAGCAAGAAGAAGAAAGATTCTTCCAGACGATCACGAATGGTATGGAAATTCTTGAATCTGCTTTGGCCAATAGTTCTAAAGTGATTGATGGTGAAACTGCATTTAAGTTGCATGACACCTTTGGTTTCCCATTAGATTTAACTGCGGACGTTTGTCGCGAACGCGGAGTAACAGTCGATGAAGCTGGCTTTGAAGTGGCCATGAATCGTCAGCGTGATCAAGCCCGTGCTGCAGGTAAATTCAAAATGGCACAGGGCCTTGAATACAGTGGAGCACCCACCGTGTTTCACGGCTATGACACTTTGAATAAAGACGCTGCCAAAGTATTGGCACTTTATGTTGATGGTTCACAAGTGAACTCGATCAAAGCGGGCGATAACGCTGTTTTGGTTTTAGATAACACACCTTTCTATGCTGAATCTGGCGGTCAAGTTGGTGATGCTGGCGAGTTACGCAATCAATCCAGTTTGTTTGAAGTTGAAGACACTCTGAAGATTCAAGCAGATGTATTTGGTCATCATGGTCAGGTGCTTGAAGGCGAAATCAAAGTGGGCGATCAGCTCAATGCCAAAGTGAATGCGGAAAGACGTGCAAGAACGATTCGTCATCACAGCGCCACCCATTTGATGCACAAAGCCTTGCGTGAAGTATTGGGCGCACATGTGCAGCAAAAAGGGTCATTGGTTGATGCTGATAAGACTCGTTTTGACTTCACGCACACCGCCGCAATGACGCCAGAGCAGATCGCTCAGGTAGAGCAGTTGGTGAACGCTGAAATTCTTGCGAACGCAGCAACCTCAGCCAAAGTGATGAGCTTGGATGATGCTCAGAAAACGGGCGCCATGATGTTGTTCGGTGAAAAGTACGGCGAGTCTGTGCGCGTTTTAGAAATTGGTTCATCCAAAGAGTTGTGTGGTGGAACACACGTGCAGCGAACTGGTGATATTGGCATTTTTAAAATATTGTCAGAGAGCGGTGTTGCTGCAGGTATTCGTCGAGTGGAGGCCATCACTGGTGATCGTGCGCTGACGTATTTACAAAAACTAGATACTCAAATCAATCAATTGGCTCTTAGCTTAAAAGCCACGCCAAGCGATTTGGCGCAAAGAATCACTCAGCTTCAAGACCACGCACGTTCTTTGGAAAAAGAACTTGAGCGCTTGGGATCTAAGCTTGCTGCTAGTCAGGGTGATGAATTGATGTCTCAAGCTGTTGAAGTGAATGGCGTGAAAATCTTGGCAGCTCTTCTAGAAGGTGCGGACGCCAAAGTTTTGCGAGAAACCTTGGATCAGCTTAAAAATAAATTGAAATCAGCAGCGATTGTTTTAGCTTCTGTTCAAGATGGAAAAGTTCAATTGGCTGCAGGCGTTACAGCGGACACGATTGCCAAGGTCAAAGCTGGTGATTTGGTGAATCATGTGGCTCAACAGGTTGGCGGTAAGGGCGGTGGTAAGCCTGACATGGCGATGGCTGGTGGCACTGATCCAAAAGGCCTCAGCGTGGCTCTAAAGAGCGTTCAAGCGTGGGTGTCAGAGCGTTTATGAGTCAGCCAGTAGATAAAGAAGTGGATGCCACTGGGCTTAATTGCCCACTACCCATTTTGCGAGCCAAAAAAGCTTTGGCAGAAATGCAAAGTGGGGAGGTTCTTAAAGTGACAGCCACCGATGCAGGTGCTGAGCAAGATTTTCCAACCTTTGCCAAGCACACCGGTAATGAGTTACTGCTAACAGAAAAATTAGCGGACGCTTTTGTCTTTTATCTCAAGCGCCGCTAAAGATTGATCAGCGAGTTTTAAGAAACTCGCTAAAACCTTCCTTGACTTCTGGGTGACGCAAAGCAAAGTCCACCGTGGCTTTTAAATAGCCCAATTTGCTGCCGCAGTCATAGCGCACACCTTCATATTCATAGGCCAATACTTGCTCTTGGCTGAGCAGTGATTGAATCGCATCGGTTAACTGAAGTTCACCACCTGCGCCTGGTTTGATCGTTTTGATGTGATCAAAAATTCTTGAAGACAAAATATAGCGACCCACAACACCCATGTTTGATGGGGCATCTGCTGGGGCTGGTTTTTCAACAATGCCGCTCAGCTTATAAATACGATCATCAAATAGCTTGCCATCAATCACACCGTATGACTTACTTTGCTCAGGTGAGATTTTTTCAACACCCAAAATCGAGCTGCGATAGTGCTGATATTTATCAACCATCTGCTTCATCACAGGCACTTTGCCATCCAGTAGGTCATCCGCCAAGATCACAGCAAAGGCTTCGTCACGAATTAATTTTTCAGCGCATAAAACAGCATGACCCAAACCAAGAGCCTCTGGCTGTCTAACATACACGCAGTCAACATGGCTTGGCTTGATGCTGCGAACCAAAGCCAATAAGTCTTGTTTATTCTTGGCTTCCAATTCAGCTTCTAGTTCATAAGCTTTATCGAAGTGATCTTCAATCGCACGTTTGCTGCGACCTGTGACGAAAATCATTTCAGTGATGCCTGCAGCCATGGCTTCTTCAACGGCGTATTGAATCAGTGGTTTATCAACCACGTTCAACATTTCTTTAGGGCTTGCTTTGGTCGCTGGCAAAAATCTTGTGCCAAGACCGGCCACTGGGAAAACTGCTTTGGTGATAGTTGTATTCATATTAGGATGGTAAACGACTTAATTGACTGTTCAGTTTTTCTAATAAAGACTCAAAATCAGCCAAACGCTGTTTCTCTTGAATCACCACAGCTTCTGGGGCTCTCGCCACGAAGCTCTCATTATTTAACTTTGAATTGGCTTTATTGATTTCTGTGCTGATACGCTCAATTTCTTTAGTCAAGCGAGCTTTTTCTGCGGCAGCATCGATTTCAACCTTGAGCAAAATTTTGGTATTGCCCACAATCGCCACGGGCGCGCCTGCGCCATCTTTCTCTAGGCTGGCGTCGTCTTCGTAAATCTTTACTTCTGATAATTTTGCCAATGCCTGAATATACGGCGCTGCAATTTTCAAGAATTCAGAATCACCTTTGATGTACAAAGGCACGCGCAGCGCTGGAGAGATTTGCATTTCACCTCTTAGGTTGCGGCAAGCATCTACCAAAGCTTTGACTTCGGCCACCCAAGCTTCGCTCTTTGCGCATATTTTTTCTGGCTGAGCAATTGGATAAGCTTGTAATGCAATCGTTTGCTTGTCTTGCTTCTCAAGATCCTTGCCGGACATTGGGCCAACGATTTGCCATAACTCTTCAGTGATGAATGGAATCACTGGATGAGCTAAGCGCAAGATGGTCTCAAGGACGCGCAGAAGAGTTCTGCGGGTGGCGCGCTGCTGTGCCGGCGTGCCGTTTTGTAATTGAACCTTGGCAAGCTCCAAATACCAATCGCAGTATTCATCCCAAACAAACTGATAGATGGAAGTTGAAATATTGTCAAAACGATAATCTTGGAAACCTTTGGCAATATCAGCTTCAGTTTTTTGCAATAAAGAAACAATCCACTTATCTGCAGGTGAAAAGTTCAAGTAACCATCTGGACCGCATTCGCCAACACACTGGGCAATGCCATTGTCTTCAGGTGTGCCTGGGCAATTCATCAAAACAAAGCGAGTGGCATTCCACAGTTTGTTGCAGAAGTTTCTGTAACCTTCGCAACGCTTTTGATCAAAATTGATATTTCTACCAAGTGTTGCCATGGATGCAAAAGTAAATCTCAAGGCATCTGTACCAAAAGCGGGAATGCCTTCCGGAAATTCTTTTTTGGTTTTCTTGCTGATGCTTTCAGCTTGCTTGGGATTCATCAAGCCCGTTGTGCGTTTGGCGAGCAAAGTATCTAAATCAATACCATCAATCAAATCGATCGGGTCCAAGGTGTTGCCCTTAGATTTACTCATTTTCTGACCTTCAGCGTCGCGCACCAAACCGTGAACGTACACAGTTTCGAATGGGATCTTGCCAGTGAAATGACAAGTCATCATGACCATGCGAGCCACCCAGAAGAAAATGATGTCAAAGCCAGTCACCAATGCTGATGATGGTAAGAAGTGAGCGAGTTCTGGTGTTTTATTCGGCCAACCCAATGATGAGAATGGCACCAATGCTGAGCTGAACCAAGTATCTAAAACATCTTCATCGCGGCGCAGAGCACCTGTGTAGCCATTGGCTTTTGCTTTTGCCATGGCTTCTGCTTCTGTGCGTGCCACAACGATCTTGCCGTCTTCTTGATACCAGGCTGGGATTTGATGGCCCCACCATAGTTGACGAGAAATACACCAGTCCTGAATACCTTCTAACCATTGGTTGTAGGTGGTGGTCCAGTTCTCTGGAACAAACTTCACATCGCCACATTTCACTGCATCAAGTGCTGCCTCAGCAATTGATTTGCCTGGGCGATACAGGTTGTGCTCAGTCGGTTTGGACATCGCCACGAACCACTGATCAGTGAGCATGGGTTCAATCACAGACTTGGTGCGATCACCACGAGGCACCATCAAGGTGTGTGGTTGAACTTTTTCTAATAAACCCAAACCTTCAAGATCAGCAACGATCAACTTGCGCGCTTCAAAGCGGTCAAGGCCTTGGTATTTCTTAGGTGCTTGTTCATTGATCTTGGCATCCAAGGTCAAAATATTGATCATCTCTAATTGATGTCGCAATCCAACCGCGTAGTCGTTGAAGTCGTGCGCTGGTGTTACTTTGACAACCCCAGTACCAAATTCTTTATCCACATAATCATCAGCGATGATCGGGATCTGTCTATCAGAGAGAGGGAGATTGACTGTTTGACCAATCAAATGCTTATAACGTTCATCTTCCGGATGAATCATCACAGCCACGTCACCCAACATGGTTTCAGGACGGGTGGTGGCAACTGTGAGGTGTCCTTGACCATTCGATAGTGGATAGCGAATGTGCCACATTGAACCTTGCTCTTCTTCGCTTTCAACTTCTAAGTCAGAAACAGCTGTGCCCAAGATGGGGTCCCAGTTCACCAGACGTTTACCGCGATAGATCAAACCTTGTTCGTACAAGCTGACAAACACTTCAACCACTGCCTGGGACATTTTGTCGTCCATTGTGAAGTATTCGCGGCTCCAATCAATCGAAGCACCAAGGCGTCTGATTTGATTGGTGATGGTCGAGCCTGATTGTTCTTTCCAGGCCCATACTTTTTCTAAGAATTTTTCACGACCCAAATCGTGTCTTGAAACCTTTTGGGCGTCTAATTGTCTTTCCACCACAATTTGTGTCGCAATACCTGCGTGGTCAGTGCCGGGCACCCAAAGAGTGTTTTTCCCCTGCATGCGCGCATGTCTTGCCAAGCCATCCATGATGGTTTGATTGAAGGCGTGACCCATGTGAAGGGTGCCAGTGACGTTCGGTGGCGGCAATTGGATGCAAAAACTATCCTTTTTGTCGTCCAAAGTGGCGGTGGCAATACCCCTTTTTTCCCACTCAGGACCCCATTGGGCCTCGATTTGGGAGGGTTCGAAAGATTTAGCGAGGTCAGAAAGATTTTTAGACATAAGCCCGAATTATAATTTTTTGTTGAACCTAAAGGCACATGTGACGAATATTCTTAATAATTTAAATCCAGAACAGCTCGAAGCTGTGACATTACCCCCTGTTAATGAGGCAGGTAACAGTCAATCAGCCATGATTTTAGCTGGTGCTGGTAGCGGTAAAACCAAGGTATTGACCACCAGAATCGCTTGGTTGATTCAGACGAGTCAGGCATCCCCGGTAGGGGTCTTGGCCGTGACCTTCACGAATAAGGCCGCTAAAGAGATGTTGATGCGCCTTTCTGCCATGATGCCCATCAATACCAGGGGCATGTGGGTTGGCACCTTCCACGGTCTTTGTAATCGTTTATTAAGAGCCCATCACAAGGATGCAGGCCTACCATCCACTTTCCAGATTTTGGACACCCAAGATCAATTGTCTGCGATCAAGCGCCTTTTAAAGTCACTCAAAATCGATGATGAAAAGTATCCACCCAAGCAACTTCAGTACTTTATTGCCCATGCCAAAGAAAAAGGCATGCGCGCCAAAGACATGGACCATGGGGATTCTTTCCAAAACACCATGGTTGAGCTTTATCAGGCTTATGAAGAGCAATGTCAGCGAGAGGGCGTGGTTGATTTTGCTGAATTACTCCTGCGCAGTTATGAGCTTCTCAAACATCACCAACCAATACGTGAGCATTATCAAGAGCGATTCCGTCACATTTTGGTGGACGAGTTTCAAGACACCAATGCCTTGCAATACGCATGGTTAAAGTTGCTATCTGGGCACGGCACATCAAACCCAAGTTCTGTATTTGCTGTGGGTGATGACGATCAAAGTATTTACGCCTTCAGGGGTGCTGATGTTGAGAACATGAAATTGTTCGAACGTAACTTCAAACCATACTTGGTGAAGCTTGAGCAAAATTATCGTTCCTACGGGCACATCCTAGACGCCGCCAATCATCTGATTGCCAACAACACAGAGCGTTTGGGTAAAAACCTCAGAACCGATGCAGGTCACGGTGAACCCGTGAGAGTCTATGAAGCCGCAACTGATGGAACCGAAGCCGCATGGATGGTCGATGAAATCAAGAGTTTGATCAACACTGGCAGCATGCGCACGGAGATTGCCATTTTGTATCGCAGCAATGCTCAGTCACGAATCATCGAGCACGGATTATTTTCTGCGGGCATTCCTTACCGTGTTTATGGCGGTTTGCGATTCTTCGAGCGAGCTGAAATCAAACACGCCTTGGCTTACTTACGTTTGTTAGAGAATCCTAATGACGACACTTCCTTTGCGCGGGTGGTGAACTTTCCAACCCGAGGCATTGGCGCTAAAAGCATTGAAACCTTGCAAGACAGTGCCAAATTAAATAATTGTTCTTTCTATGCTGCAGCGCCTTACTTGGATGGTAAAGCTGGAACATCTATTTCAGCATTTGTGCGTTTGATTGATCATATGCGTGATGCCACGCGTCACAACACCTTGCCGGAAACAGTCGATTACGTGATTCAGCACAGTGGTTTGATTCAGCATTATTTGACAGAGCGTGAAGGTCAAGATCGGGTAGAGAACTTACAAGAATTGGTGAATGCTGCAACAGCCTTCATCGCTGAAGAAGGTTTTGCGCAAGACACGGTGGCAGGCACAGATCAGACCGAAGTGATCACTGAGATGTCACCTTTGGCTGGCTTCTTGGCACATGCCTCGCTTGAGGCCGGGGATAACCAAGCTCAGGCTGGTCAAGATGCTGTTCAATTGATGACAGTTCATGCGGCCAAGGGTCTTGAGTTCACCAATGTGTTCATTACTGGTTTAGAAGAGGGCTTGTTCCCTCACGAGAACAGCATCAACGAAGATGATGGTTTAGAAGAAGAGCGACGTTTGATGTACGTGGCCATCACAAGAGCCAAAGAAAGATTATTTTTATCTCACACCCAATCAAGATTGCTGCATGGTCAAGTGAGATATAACTTGCCATCAAGATTTTTGGATGAGTTGCCAGCAGAATCTTTGAAGCATTTGACACCTAAAAATAAAGATGCGCGCTGGGGCAGCAGCACAACCACCACCAGAATGCCGTCATGGTCTGAGGGCAGTGATTGGGGTGGTCCCGCAGCAACGATTCCAAGATCTTCTAGAAATAGTGCCATCACTGTGCCCGTCAGTAGCTTGCCCCAAAAAGACAATGGACATGGCTTTAGAGTTGGGCAGAGTGTGTTTCACACAAAATTTGGTGAGGGGAGAATTTTGGCCATTGAAGGCCAAGCTGATCAAGCCAAGGCCAATGTGAACTTCAATCGCCATGGACCTAAATGGTTGCAATTGGCGATTGCTAAGTTAACCGCCATTGATTGATCATTCTTTGTTGAAGCAAGCCTTCCAGGTGGCAAAGAATGAACAGTACATCACTGTTAATGCAGCCATGGAGTAAGGTGGGATGATGAATGGAATAGCAGTTCTGAGGCCAATGCCATCAAGGAATGCTTCCAAGAAAAATGGCACGGCAACAATCAAGACCGCCCAAATCATCAAATAGAAAATGAAGGCGGCTTTATTGGTCCAGCAGGCAACCCAGCTTGAGAAAAGAGCTTGAGCCACGGACATTTTTTCCCAAGCCACCAAGATTGGTGCAAACCACATCACCATGGCCACTGGCAAATAAAGCAGCAAGCCAATGCTCAATCCAAGGTAAAGACCCTGAACATCTCGGATGGTGGGTGGTTGCTGTTGCGTCAAGAGTGTGACCAATTGCTTGAAGTCAATGAAAGCACTGGCGATCAAACTTAAAATCAAAATAGCGAAGGCATAGACTGTGCCCAGCACCAACAAATTCTTTTTGGTGATTGCATCAGTTCCTCTGAAGCCCGCAAGGTAGACCGTGGGCATCACTCTTTCCCCGCGTATCACCATTTGACAGGCCGTCATGAAGCCAACTGTGAGGGCTGGAGTTAAAAGCAACACAGCAAACACTCCGAACACAGGAATCAGGATTGCAAATTGAGCAATGAAGACATAAAGAAACACCAACATTAAAAATGCCAATGGATTTTTCTTAAAAAGCCAGAAGCCTTGTCTTACCCAGACGTAACCGTCGCCAGAAGGTGCTTTATTTAGTTGCATGTTTGTCAGAGTTATTCAGAATGTTAGAGCTTACCTCACGGCGTGAGATCAGAATTCTCTCAAAATGAGTAGGGTCATGCGGGGTGAGCATTTTTGCTTCACGTGGAAGGTGGTAGTCCCAAAGGCGAGATACCCAAAACCGCAGAGCGGCTGCGCGCAACATCATGTTCCAAGAATTAATTTCAGCAGGCTCAAAAGATCGGATGGCTTGGTACTGTTTGAGCATGCCGGCGTATCTTGCTTGATCAATTTCGCCAGTCGCTAAATCAATGCACCAGTCATTGATGGTGACTGCTAAATCAAACAACCATTTATCGTTACCGGCAAAGTAAAAGTCAAAGAATCCACCGAGCTCATCTTTTCCAGATGCGTCATCAAACAACACATTGTCTCTGAACAAATCACAATGACTTGGCCCAGCAGGCAGTGATTTGTATTCATTGCTGTTGAAGAAATCAATTTGCGCGGCCAGCTCTGATTGAATCAGTTGATCTTGGGCTGGATTCAGGTGGGGAACGACCAAAGGTACAGTGCTTTTCCACCAATCAATGCTGCGCAGATTTGCTTGTGAGAGCTTGAAGTCAAGACCCGCCAAATGCATTTTGGCTAAAGCCTCACCCACCAATTCGCAATGGCGCACTGAAGGGTTCAAGAATGATTTTCCAGAAAGCTTTGTAACGATGGTTGCAGGCTTGCCATTCAACTCACCGACGATTTGATGCGCATTATTTCTGATGGGAGCTGGAACCTTGATGCCTTTTTTAGACAAATGCTCCATCAACTCTAAATAGTACGGCAACTGTTCTTTTGATAAGCGCTCAAACAAAGTCAAAACAAATTCTTGTGGAGATCCGTCGTTTTGTGTAGTTAAGAAAAAATTAGAATTCTCGATACCGCTGTTGATGCCTTTTAATTCTGAAGCAGTTCCTACTTGGTAATTCTTTTTCAACCAAGCATTGACTTCATCGAGAGTGACTGATGTGAAGACTGCCATAAATATTAAAAGGGCATTCGAATGGTTGGTACGCGATTGACGTTTTGGTCTCTGATTTTCGGTGAAGCTGCATCATCAGGTGTGCTCATTTCGTAGCGTGTTCCCATGGGGCTTTCAACTATGATTTCCGTTGCTTTGCCACCCTCTTTGTATTCCTTGATGCTTGTGCCATCTGCCTCTTGATGCTGAAAAGTAGGCTTTTTTTCAATCAATTTGCCAGTTTCAGCATTATTTTTAACTTTTGGGGCAATTGGTTGCTGATTGATTCTCTGCAGTTCCTCTGCACTTAAAGCTTGTGTGTTCTGCGCCATAAGTCCTTGAGATACAAGGATTAATGCGGTGAAAAGGCTACTTAAAACAAGCTTAAAAGGCGTGTTTTTTGAGGTGTTCATTTGAGAAAAAGTCGAAGTCATCATGCATCAATTGTACGATTGTGGGATGTCTACACATCGCCTTTTGCTAGTTGACGGTTCTAGCTACCTTTACCGTGCCTTTCATGCCATGCCAGATTTGCGCAATGCGCAAGGTTTTCCAACCGGTGCGATTCAAGGCATGGTCAATATGATGAGGCGTGCCAGAACAGAATTAGACGCAGATCACATCGCTTGTGTATTTGACGCCAAAGGAAAAACGTTCCGCGATGAGATGTACCCAGAGTACAAGGCCAATCGTTCATCCATGCCAGAAGATTTGGCTTTGCAAATTGATGCAATCCATCAGGTGGTGCGTGCCATGGGTTGGCCTGTGTTGGTTGTGCCAGGCATTGAAGCCGATGACGTGATTGGAACTTTGGCCAAGCAAGCCAAGGCAGCCAATTGGAATGTCCTTATTTCAACGGGCGATAAAGATTTGGCTCAATTGGTGGAGCCTGGCATCAGCTTGATCAACACCATGACAGAAGAGCGTTTAGATAGTGCGGGTGTATTAAATAAATTTGGTGTTCCGCCTGAGAGAATTGTTGATTACCTATCCATCATGGGCGATAGCGTGGACAACGTTCCTGGAGTGCCTAAGGCGGGGCCTAAAACCGCGGTCAAGTGGTTGAGCGAATTTGGCACTTTGGATGAGTTGATGAAGCGCTCTGCTGAGGTCAAAGGGGTTGTTGGTGAGAATTTACGTGCCAGCCTTGATTGGTTACCAAAAGCGAGAGAATTAGTCACAGTAAAAATTGACTGTGATCTCAATGAACATCTGATTGGTTTACATGAGCTTCATGCAAAGTCAGAAGACAAAGAAACGCTCAGAGAGTTGTTCACGCAGTTTGGATTCAAATCTTTGTTGAGAGATTTGGATCGTGGGTCATCGAATGGTGGTTCATCTGCTCAAGCAGCAGGGCAAAAAGAAATTGAAGCAGGAGCATCAGGATCAGCAGCAAAAACAGCTGCTGTAAAAGAATTATCAAGCGGCGACCTATTAGGCTTTGTGGCAGAACTGCCCACCGAAAAAATCGAGCGTCACTATTCATGTGTGACCAGTGAAGCTGAATTGGATCGCTGGTTAAAGAAAATCGAATCGGCCACACTGACTTGCGTTGACACCGAAACAACAGGTCTAGATGCATTAAGGGTTGATCTCGTCGGTATTTCATTGGCTGTTTCACCTGGGGAAGCTTGCTACATTCCTTTGGCACACACCACCAATGAAGATCAACTAGACAAAAAATCAGTGCTTGAAAAACTGAGGCCCTGGTTGGAGAGCAATGAGCATGCCAAGCTTGGTCAAAACCTTAAATATGACATTCATATCTTTGATGGTTGTGGCATCAAGCTTGGAGGCATTCAGCACGACACGCTCTTGCAATCTTATGTTTTAGAGTCTCACAGAAGTCATGACATGGACAGTTTGGCCATACGTCATTTGGGTGAAAAAACCATTGCCTATGAAGAGGTGTGTGGCAAAGGTGTGCATCAAATCACTTTTGATCAAGTGAATCTTGAAACTGCCACGCAATATGCCGCTGAAGATGCTGATATCACCCTCAGACTTCATCATGCCATGTACCCAGCCATCGAGGCCGATGAAAAATTACTGCACATTTATCGCGAGATTGAAATGCCCGCGATGCTGGCGCTGGCTGTCATGGAGCGCAATGGTATTTTGATTGACAGTGCCAAATTAGCTGCTCAAGGTCAAATCGTTGGACAGCGCTTA
>JBDLUD010000040.1:0-12418 GCA_039805465.1 Pseudomonadota bacterium | reverse complement strand
TTTTGACCGACATGGATCAAGACATCACCATGAGGTAAGTGATCTAACTCAGGTGATTCGAAACCTTCAACAAACACAATCGGTGTTTCATTGGCAACATCATCCTTACCCCACGCATGCGGCAAAAATTCTGTGGCACTGAAAGACCAAAGCTGTTGATCAAGCTCTTTCAAAAAAGCAGAAGACCCCACCACCACAATATTTCTCATGGGTAAGTCTTCATGCTTGCTTGCCATGATCTTGCGGATCAAGCGACAACTGTACAAAGGCTTGTTGTTTACTTGACTGTGGAAATCGATTCTGGCCATGGCTTATTTGGTCAAAAGATAGTTCACCAACAAAGGCACTGGACGACCTGTAGAACCCTTGGCCGCACCACTCTTCCATGCTGTGCCAGCAATATCCAAATGAGCCCATGAATATTTCTCGGTGTATCTCGCCAAGAAACAAGCTGCTGTCACGCTGCCCGCCGGACGTCCACCAATATTCGCCATGTCTGCGAAGTTAGATTTGAGTTGTTCTTGGTATGCGCTATCAAGAGGCATTCTCCAAACAGTGTCTTGCGATGTGCGACCAGCACTGAGCAAACTTTCAGCCAAGGCATCATCATCAGAGAATAAACCTGAGTGAACCGCGCCCAGCGCAATCACACAAGCACCCGTCAACGTTGCGATATCAATCACGGCTGCAGGTTTAAATCTTTCAACATAGGTCAATGCATCACACAAAATGAGGCGACCTTCTGCATCAGTATTCAAGATCTCAATGGTTTGACCAGACATGCTGGTGACAATGTCACCTGGGCGAGTGGCTTGACCTGAAGGCATGTTTTCGCAAGTTGGAATAACGCCAATCACATTCTTCTTTAACTTGAGTTCAGCGACTGCGCGCATCGTACCGATCACTGATGCAGCACCACACATGTCGTACTTCATTTCATCCATGCCTTCACCAGGCTTCAATGAAATACCGCCCGTATCAAAGGTGATGCCCTTACCGACCAATACAATCGGTGCATCAGTGGCACGACCACCTTGATGACGAATCACAATGAACTGAGGAGGTGTTACTGCACCTTGAGTGACCGCCAAAAATGCGCCCATCTTCAAAGCTTCAATTTCTTTGCGTCCTAAAACCTCAACCTTCAAGCCAAGATCTTTACCTAATTTTTTAGCACTTGTGGCCAAATATGTTGGATTACAAATATTAGGAGGTAAGTTACCAAGATCTTTGGCTAGATCCATGCCATTCGCAATCGCGCGACCTTCGGCAACAGCCTCAATCACAGCTTTGTTATTTTTTGCATCACTGGCAATGATTAATTTCTTGAGCGTTGGAGACTTCTCAACAGGCTTGGTTTTAAATTGCGGGTGACGCGCACCAAATTTATACACTTGCTCACGAGCCAATTGAACCAAAAGGCGCACTTGAGTCAGACCATCTTTGGCCGAAAAATCATCAAACACCCAAACAGCATCCTTGGATGTGGTGGCAAGCAAAGACTTTAGGCCGGCAGAAATCCACTTAGAACAAGTATTACCACCCTGCTTTGGCTTGATCTTTTGCTCTTCACCGCAACAAACCAATAACAGTCTATCGGCTTTAAGGCCTAATTTAGCCCATGCATCTGTGGCATTGAGCAAAAGAGTGCTTCCAGATGTTGTATCAAGATCTTTGCTCTCAAGCGCTCTTACAATCGCCCCATGGGTCGCTGCATTTAAGGCCGCCAAACCACCAGACAACTTCTTGGCATTCTTGATATTGCTGCCAGGAAAGGCCCATACCAAGCAACCAGTGACAGTAGACATTTGAGCCTTTATTCCTAAAGAACCCTCTCCAAATACTTTCGTGCTACATTCCATGTGGATTTCCTTTGCTTTACCTTTGCTCACGGGTAGTTTCTAATAACAACCATTATCGCCCAGCTTCGCTTTTCATGATCTTTAAAAGAGCCCTTCGACAAGAACTCAATTTCACCACAGGTGTGGTGTTCATGGTTTTGGTCACACTCGTTTTAACTAATTTAATGATCCGGGTTTTAGGAAATGCCGCCAGCGGCACTGCCAACCCCAAAGACGCACTGGTTTTAATTGGTCTTGGCATGATCAATTACCTGCCAATTCTATTAACCGCTTCGGTATTTGTGGCTATTTTGATGGTCTTAACGCGTTGGTACAAAGACTCAGAAATGGTCATTTGGCAATCTGCAGGCATCAGCTTGTTGAAAATTTTGCGCCCCATCTTAAATTTCACAGCACCCATTGCTGTGGCGATTGCTGTTTTATCAATTTTTGCATCTCCTTGGGCCAGCGAAAAATCAGCCACGATCAAACAGCGCTTTCAGCAACGTGATGATATTTCAATGCTGGCGCCCGGTCAGTTCAGAGAATCCTCTGGCAATAATCGCGTGTTTTTTATCGAGAGCATGAATCCAGAAACAGATGTGATCAAAAATGTTTTTGTGACTGACTTTGGTAAAGAGCGCCAATTAGTGGCTGTGGCCAAAGAGGGCTTTATTCAAAATCTGCAGACCGGTGAAAAGCAACTGATTCTAGAAACTGGCAGACGCTATGAAGGAACACCTGGCAATACCGATTTTAGAATCACCGAATTTGATAAATACACTGTCAAGCTTGAAGACAAAGTGGTCGACCCCATCATCAATGGTCCAAGAACTTTACCTGCGTGGGTGTTGATTCAGGATCTTAATAAAGCACACCTTGGTGAAATTCTTTGGCGCATTGGTTTACCTTTGATGGTCTTTGTTTTTGCCATCATTGCTATTCCACTCTCATACATGGATCCACGCAGAGGCCGATACACCGCCTTGATCATGGCTGTATTGCTTTACTTCACTTACTCTAATTTGCTGAAATTAATGCAGGCATGGGTGACCACAGGCAAGCTTTCATTTTCGATTGGCTGGTGGCTGCTTCATGTGGTGATTGCATTGTTTGGTCTCACTTTGATCATTTATCGCCAAAATAGATCGATCACATTGTTTGGCCGCTATAAAAAATGGATGCTCAGTAAAAGCTCCCCCAAACAGGATGGGGTGCAATAACTATGTGGCATAAGATATTTCCACTCGTTTACGAACGTTATTTGGCAAAACAAATTTATCTGGCTTTTGTTTTTATTTTGTTTGCCTTGATTTCATTGTTCATATTTTTTGATTTCATTGCTGAGATGGGTGATACCACCAATACCTACACGGTGTTGCTCGCATTCATCACCGTGCTTCTCAGAGTTCCAAGTCGCTTGGTTGAAATCATGCCGATCGCAGGATTGATTGCTGGCATTTACGTCATGGCCAATATGGCTGCACAATCTGAATACACCATCTTGCGCATTGCCGGTCTTGATACAAGAAAGGCTTTGGTCACTTTGATGAAAATCGCAGTACCCATTGCATTCTTAATCTTATTGATGAGCGAAGTATTGGGCCCCTTGAGTGAAGGTGTTTCTAAAAATGTTCGCCTAAGCGCTCTTAATCAAGGCAAAGAAGTTTTGGAGTTCCGCTCAGGTGCGTGGATCAAAGATAAGTTAAGAGGCGATGACGGCAAAGGCCAAGTCCAAAAAGGCATTCGTTACATCAACGTAGGTTCTTTGGAAACCAACGAAATTATTCGAGGCTTTCGGATGTATGAGTTTGACGGCGAATACCGCCTATTACTCAGTCGCACGGCAGAAACAGTTCAGTTTGTTGGTAATGGTGTGTGGCGCTTAAATAAAGTCACTGAAACACGGTTCACTGAAATTAACTCATCCAATCGCTTAGACCCAAGCTTCTCAACCACCATCAAACGTGCTGATTCGCTGGATATTGAAACGGAAGTCAGCCCTGCATTATTGGGTGCTTTACTGATCAAGCCTGATCGCCTATCCATCATCAATTTATTCAGTTACATCAACCACCTTCAAGAAAACAAGCAAGACTATCAGCGCTATGCGATTTCTTTTTGGAAGAAAGTGATTTATCCATTCACGATCTTGGTGATGCTGGCGTTGGCTTTACCCTTTGCTTATCTGCAAACACGCTCAGGCGGTATTGGCTACAAAGTCTTCGGCGGCATCATGCTGGGTATCAGCTTCCAGCTCTTTAATAGCTTGTTCTCACATGCTGGCCTGCTTGGAGCCTGGCCACCGTTTTTGAGTGCCGTCATTCCTGCTCTTATTTACTTTATCTTGGCGATTGCCGGCATTCGATGGGTGTCTAAGGTTTAAAAAAACCTACTGCTTCACTCAAAACTCAAAAAAACGACCAACAAGAGCAATAACAAACGCACCACTCTTTAATTTCTAAAAATAATATAGAATGTATTTAATATACGATTAAATACATATAAGGGCATCCAGCCATGAATCTTCATCAATTCAAGTTTGTTAGAGAAGCCGTTCGCCAAAACTTCAATCTGACTGAAGCTGCCAAAACTCTGTTCACATCTCAACCAGGGGTATCAAAAGCCATTTTGGAGCTTGAGGATGAATTAGGGGTGGATATTTTTCGCCGCCACGGTAAAAGAATTAGAAACCTTACCGAGCCAGGTAAGCGAATACTAACCTCGATCGAAAGAATACTGGTTGAAGTTGAGAGTTTGAAAAGAGTCGGCAAAGATTTTGCAGCCCAAGATCAGGGTAACTTTGTGATTGCCACCACTCATACGCAAGCAAGGTATGCCTTGCCCAAAGTATTAACAGAATTCACCAAGCGCTTCCCCAAAGTCAGGGTCAGCATCCAACAGGGCAGCCCGCAGCAAATTGCCGAGATGTTGCTTCATGATCAAGCCGACATTGCGATCGCTACCGAGGGAGTTTCAGATGTTGAAGGCTTACTCACCCTACCAGGCTATCAATGGCAACACGTGATCGCGGTTCAATCGGAACACCCCCTGCTCTCTAAAAAGAATATCTCTCTTGAAGACTTGGCGGAATATCCCATCATCACTTATGACAAAGCATTCGCGGGTCGCTCAAAAATAGACAAGGCTTTTGAAAGCAAACACTTAAAACCAGATGTGGTTTTAGAAGCGATTGATGCTGATGTGATCAAAACCTATGTTGAGACAGGCATGGGCATTGGTATTGTGGCCGGCGTTGCCTATGATGCTGAGCGAGACAAAAATTTAAAAGTCATTCCAGCTGGGCATTTGTTTGGTAACAATGTGACAAAAATTGCACTGAAGCAGAACGCTTACTTGCGTTCGTTTGTGTACACATTCATTGAATTATTCTCACCAAGCTTGACACGTAAATTAGTCGATCAGGCAATGTTGGGCGAAAGTGTTGATTACCAAATTTAAATACGTGTAAACCCACAATGCCTATGAGAGCTCGTAACGAGCTCCTGGGTATTGCGCAAGCGCATCGACCAAATACGGCAAGATACTATTTAAAGAATCTTTTAATACCCACGGCGGATTGATCACGCACAGACCACTGCCCAACATCCCAAAGCCACGCTCATCAGGCTCTTGAACGGTGATTGAAACATTCAAGGTTTTTTCTGAAAGACCTCGCATCGATTCCACCAATGGATGATGATCGCCACGAGTCAAGATGGGGTACCACACCACATACACACCTTCTGCAAAGCGAGCCAGACCTTCTTCTAAAGCAGTGATGACCTTTTGGTAATCGCTTTTGATCTCATAAGGCGGGTCCATGAAAATCACCCCGCGTTTGGTTGGTGGTGGCAACAAAGCCTTGAGTGCGGTAAAACCATCACTCTTAAATACTTTGGTTTGACGGTCACGATCAAAATGTTCAGCCAGCAAATCATGATCGGTTGGATGAAGTTCAAATAAGCGGATACGATCATCAGCTCTGATGGTGCGACGAATGATTTCTGGTGAGCCAGGATACAAGGTCCACTCACCCTTGTTATTGCAAGCTTGTACTAAATCCAAATATTCTTGCAATACAAATGGCAAATCACCGCGATCTTGCAAACGAGCCACACCGTTGTGATATTCACCTTTGGTGTTTGCATACTCTGATTCAAGTGAATACATGCCAGCCCCAGCATGAGTATCGATCACCCAATAAGGCTTATCTTTTTGATTCATGTAGAGCAGAATTTGTTGGAGCACGCAGTGCTTTAAAACATCGGCGTGGTTACCTGCGTGAAAGGCGTGGCGGTATGCAAGCATTAAATATTTTTAATTAAGTCAAACAAATGAACTGCTTATTTGACAGTAGCAGCGAAAATATCAGCTTGCTCAGAATATCGCTTCCAACCCAATTTACTCAAGTGAAGATATTTTGTGCGAGAGTCTTGCGCTGGAATTTGAACGATCAAATCTTTAACAATTAAACGCTTCATCGCTGCATGCAAAGTGGCAGGGGATGCTATTTTTTTGAGTGCCAACATGCCAGATACCGTTAGGCAACTTTCAGCTAACAGAGCGTATGCAATCTCGTTAATTAATTTAATCTCGATATTATCAAGGCTATATCGAGAATCCAAATCATCGCATTGCTTTAAATAAAGCAAATGTTGACGAATTTTTTGATTGACATTCATGGACAACGATTCTATACCTGTAAAACAGTAAAGAAAAGAATATATCTAACTGATCAATTGTGCTTGATGTTAAGATAAAGTTTTCAATTTATATAAAATATAAATGTAATAAACCAATGGACGATTTTTATATACATGCCGAGCGTCTTTTAGAGCTAATCAGTCAGGTATCTGATCGGTTACCAGACAATGGTAAAGAGCTACCTATCAAATTTCGTGAAGATGGTGAAATTGAATTTCACGATCAATTACACGCAGAACTATCAAAGCCTGAAAATATTGATTTGAAAGATTGGGCTGTGGCGAATGCCAAAAAACTCTATGAATGAATCTTTGGGTCGTTAAGATTTGGCATTAAAACGTCAGAATTTTAGAGTCAAGATTTTAGAGCTGAAATTAAAGACCCTCAATTAAAGACCCGAAAATAAGCTTGGTGCCGCGGGACGGACTCGAACCGTCACACCTTTTGGGCGGGAGATTTTGAGTCTCCTGTGTCTACCAATTTCACCACCGCGGCATGTGTGTTGTTGCTCATCACTTTTCAATGAATTGCAAACAAGACCGCTATTATGCCTCAAGTACCTTCAGAAGTGAAGAAGTGTCATCGTAACCCCACCCAGACTCCATCAGTTTCTCTAGTTGCACAGCCACTGTTTGTAAGGCTGGCATGTCCAAATGGCTTTTTGTAGCAGCGTCTTTGACCAAGAAGAAATCCTTGGCATGAAGCCTTGCCTCAATACCAGCTTTGAAGTCTCTTGCAACCATCTTAGGGCCCATCAAATCAAGCATCCGGCTACCAGCCATGCCACCAGAAATTGCCTCAAATACTTTTTGTAAATCAGCGCCATTCGCCTGAGCAAAACGCAAGGATTCAGCAACGCCTTGGATATTGATCACCTGAGCGATTTGATTGCATAGCTTGGCCACTTGACCGTGACCCACTCCGCCAATGTGCGTGATGGTCTTGGCATAGCACTTCACAATTTCTTTCACTTTTGCCACATCCTGATCAGAGCCACCCATCATCATGACCAAAGTGCCTTCCGTGGAAGCTTTAACCCCTCCACTCACTGGTGCATCAACATAAGCCACGCCTTTGCTTGCCATGACTGCTGCAATATCTTTGGCGCCCTGAGGATCAATGGTGCTGTGATCGATGCAAATAGCTCCAGACTTGGCTGATTGAATAACCGCATCAGCACCAGCGTGCAACACATCTGCCACATCCTGGGTACCCATCACATTGGTGATGATGAAATCAGCCCCTTGTGCTGCTTCTGCAGGAGTAGAACAGGCGACAGCACCTGCATCAATCAAATGCTTTGCTTCATTTTGAAAAACCTCAGGACGTCTTGCGTAAATACGCAGCTGATGACCTGCTTTTAATAAAAAGCCAGCCATGGGACGTCCCATATTGCCAAGTCCAATAAATGCAATGGTGCTCATCTGATCAAAACCCTTTATCAATACTTGAAGTTATTTTTATCTTGGCAAAAAGATCGTTGAACCTGTGGTTTTACGATCCTCTAAATCACGATGCGCCTGGGCCGCATCTTGTAATTGATAACGTTGGTTGATTTCAATTTTGATTTTGCCCTTGATGACCTTATCAAATAGATCAGCAGACATTAGCTCTAACAAACTTCTGTCGTGAGCATAGGTCATCACAGTTGGTCTCGTTAACTTCAACGATCCCTTAACACCCAAAATACCCACATCGATCGGCGGTACAGGGCCAGAGGCGTTGCCGTAGGTCACCATCATGCCGCGTGGCTTTAAACAATCCAACGATTGCATAAAGGTGTCTTTACCAATTGAGTCATACACAACATTCACGCCTTTGCCATTGGTCAACTCTTTGGTGCGCGCCACGAAATCTTCCTTCGTGTACAAAATCGTGTGATCACAGCCATAAGACTTGGCAAGCGCTGCTTTTTCTTCTGAACCCACTGTGCCAATCACTGTGGCACCCAATAATTTGAGCCACTGCATTGCAATCAAACCAACACCGCCAGCAGCAGCATGGAATAAAACCGTATCGCCAGCTTGCACTTTGTAGCTATCAGTCAACAAGTAATTAACAGTCAATCCTTGCAACATCATGGCTGCACCCATCTCAAATGAAATGGCATCAGGTAACTTCACCACGATTTCCGCTGGCATCACGCGTACTTGCGAATACGCTCCAGCAGGTTTGCCTGCATAAGCAACCCGATCACCTGCTTTGACATGTTTCACATTTGAACCAACTGATTCAATCACACCAGACGCTTCCATACCAAGCCAACCTGGTAATGGTTGTGGATAAACACCCTTGCGGAAGTAAACGTCAATGAAGTTCAAGCCGATGGCCTCATGAACCACCCTCACTTCATCAGGACCTGGGGCTGCGACCTCAATATCAACCCATTGCAAAACCTCTGGACCACCCACTTGCATCATTTTGATGGCTTTTGACTGAATCACACTCATCACTGTCTCCTGTTTTTATTTGCTTGTTTTTTGCTTAATTTTTGAGTTTTTTGGCTAATCAGGCACTAATTTGCCTAAAATTACAATCTTAGCTAAATATATAGCAATTCTTCAATAAAAGTTATTCAGGGAGTCTTTATGGCCGGTCATTCCAAATGGGCCAATATTCAGCACCGCAAAGGACGCCAAGATGAGAAGCGCGGCAAAATTTGGACAAAATTAATCCGTGAAATCACTGTGGCTGCAAAAATGGGTGGCGGTGATATCGCCACCAACCCGCGTTTGCGCTTGGCGATTGATAAAGCCAAAGACTCCAATATGCCCAGTGATAACGTTCAACGTGCGGTTCAACGTGGCACAGGATCGCTAGAAGGCGTCAATTACGAAGAAATTCGTTATGAAGGTTATGGCTTAAATGGTGCTGCCGTGATCGTTGATGCATTGACTGATAACAGAACCAGAACAGTGGCCGAAGTTCGCCACGCATTCACCAAGCATGGTGGTAATTTAGGCAGCGATGGCTCAGTGGCTTTTTTATTCAAGCATTGCGGTCGCATGTTCTTTGCACCAGGCACTTCTGAGGATGCTTTGATGGAAGCTGCTCTAGAAGCTGGCGCAGATGATGTGATTCCTCAAGAGGATGGCTCTATTGAGGTGGTCACACCTCCTTATGAGTTTGCTCAAATCAAAGATGCTTTGATTGCCAAAGGTTTTTCTCCAGAACTAGGTGAAGTCACAATGCGACCTGATACCGAAAGTGATTTATCAGGAGACGACGCCATCAAAATGCAAAAACTATTGGACGCACTAGAGTCATTGGATGATGTGCAAGAAGTATTCACCAACGCATCCATGGAATAACAATCAAGTTGTTGAGTATTCATCAGCTTGATCAAGTAAACATTAAATTAGGTTTTGAAAGTTTCTTATGAAAATTTTAGTGATTGGTTCTGGTGGTCGTGAGCATGCTCTTGCATGGAAATTGGCTCAATCTCCAAAAGTACAAAAAGTATTTGTGGCTCCTGGTAATGGCGGAACAGCAACCCCTGCTGCCAAAAACATGGGTATTGAGAACCTCAATGTCACTGATTTGAATGCTTTGGCAACATTTGCCAAAACAGAACAAATTCACTTAACGGTGGTTGGCCCAGAGGCCCCATTGGCTGGTGGCATTGTGGATATTTTTAGAAATCAAGGTTTGCGTATTTTTGGACCCACACAAAAAGCAGCCCAACTTGAGTCTTCAAAAGATTTTGCAAAAGCGTTCATGAAACGCCATCAAATCCCAACAGCTGAGTATCAAACCTTTTCAAATATCCAAGAAGCACACGCATACATTGATGCCAAAGGTGCGCCAATCGTTATCAAGGCAGACGGCTTAGCTGCGGGCAAAGGCGTTGTGGTTGCCATGACCCTCGAAGAAGCCCATGGTGCGATTGACATGATGTTGTCTGATAACAAATTAGGCGATGCTGGCGCCAGAGTGGTGATTGAAGAATTTTTACAAGGCGAAGAAGCCAGCTTCATTGTGATGGTCGACGGTAAAAATGTTTTGACCTTGGCCACCAGCCAAGACCACAAGCGTTTGCTCGATGCCGACCAGGGCCCCAATACAGGTGGCATGGGTGCTTACTCACCAGCACCAGTGGTCACACCAGAAATACACGCCCGCGCTTTAAGAGAAATCATCATGCCAACTGTAAAAGGCATGGCCGCTGATGGCATTCCATTCACAGGCTTTTTATACGCGGGCTTGATGATCGACGCTAAAGGTCAAGTTAAAACTTTGGAATTCAACTGCCGCATGGGCGATCCTGAAACACAACCAATCATGGCTCGTCTCAAGAGCGACTTCTTGCTTGCTTTAGATGCTGCGGTAGACAGCAAACTTGATCAAGTGGAATTGGAATGGGATGCAAGAATCGCTTTAGGTGTGGTGATGGCAGCGCATAACTATCCAGAAACTCCCCGCAAAGGCGATGTGATCACAGGCATCCCAGCAGACGATGTGGATCATGTGACTTTCCATGCAGGCACCACCATGGACAATGGTGTACTCAAAACATCTGGTGGTCGAGTGTTGTGCGTGGTTGGTTTAGATCACACCACAAAAGGTGCGCAACAAAAAGCTTATGCCCACCTAGATCACATTCAATTTGATGGCGCGCAGTTCCGTCGCGACATTGGTTATCGCGCACTTTAATCAGAACAATTTTCTTATGTCAAACACAAGCATTAACGTCGAACAAATTCGTCAATACTTTTTAGGTTTACAAGAGCGCATCACTGCCGGCATGAGTGCGGTTGATGGAAAAACTTTTGCCACAGACTCTTGGACAAAACCAGCAGATGCCAAACTCAAAGGTGATGGCCGTTCCATGATTCTTGAAGAAGGCAATATTTTGGAACGTGGTGGCGTTGGTTTTTCTCACGTGCGTGGTGATTCAATGCCACCTTCAGCCACAGCTCACCGACCAGAACTCGCTGGCAAAGCTTTTGAAGCGATGGGCGTATCACTGGTATTTCACCCACGCAATCCGCACATCCCAACTGTGCATCTGAATGTTCGCTGCTTTATTGCTCAAGCAGAAGGCAAAGATCCTGTCTGGTGGTTTGGTGGCGGCATGGACTTAACGCCCTACTATGGTGATGAAGCTGATTGCAAACATTTTCATCAAACTTGTAAAAATGCTTTAGATCCATACAACACAGAATTACACCCACGCTTTAAAAAGTGGTGTGACGAATACTTCTACTTAAAACACCGCGATGAACCACGCGGTATTGGCGGTATTTTTTATGATGACTTTAGTGAATTAGGCTTTGATCAAAGTTTCGCCATGACTCGCTCCGTTGGAGATGCCTTCTTAGAAGCTTACTTGCCAATCGTGAAAAAACATCAACACGACCCCTACACAGAAAGCCAAAGAGAGTTCCAAGCCTTCCGTCGCGGTCGTTATGTTGAATTCAACTTGGTCTTTGACAGAGGCACTCTGTTTGGTCTTCAATCGGGTGGACGAACCGAATCCATCTTGATGTCCATGCCACCGATTGTGCGTTGGGGCTATGACTGGAAACCAGCTGCGAACAGCCCAGAGGCTTTGCTCTACACCAACTTTTTAAAACCGATGGATTGGATCGCTCGCTAATGAGTAACGCGGACAACATGGACAGCAAAAAACGTCTATCGGTCGGAATCTTAGGCGGCACATTTGATCCACCTCACTGGGGTCACCTGCGCCTGGCTGAGCATTTTTCAAGAGTGCTGCAACTGGATCACATCATTTGGATGCCTGCTGGCCAACCATGGCAAAAAGGCAATGACATCACTTCAGCCAAACATCGCTTGGCCATGAGTGAATATGCCATTGAGACCTTGCATGATTTATTTGTGGATCATCACATTTACACGAAAATTGA
>JBDLUD010000039.1:0-12675 GCA_039805465.1 Pseudomonadota bacterium | reverse complement strand
GGGCAAGCTCTAGGGTGTCACGCACACAGCCATTGACCAGAATGCCAGCCCAGTTATTTTTCTCAGCCAAAACGCCCAAATTACCACCAACCAAGGCGCAACGCATGGAGCCACCACCATCAATGACCAAGACTCTGCCCTGACCAGGCTCATCAAGAATTGTTCTGACCCAGGTGTTGTCCTCAAAGACTTTGAGGGTCACTGCAGGGCCTTTGAATTGAGACAAGCCACCGTATGCACGAAACACTGGTGCGCAAACGCGCAATACCCCAGTTACGATCAAATCCTCATTGGCATCACATAGATCAGTGGTGGCAAAACTCATGGCTCTCTCCAGAAAATATCTTTAAGCGTTTTTTAATTCAACAGAACGATTATTTCCACCCACTCGATAGGCAGTGAGCAAAGTCAACATTAAAAAAGCAGCAATTAAAATAAAGACTCCAGGAACCATCTTCCAGTCCATTAATAAACCAAAAATTAATGGCCCAATAGCCAAGCCTGAATCAAGCCCCGAATAAACAGTGCCAAAGACACGGCCAGAAGCTTCTTTTGGTGTTGCTGAACGAATCATCAAATCTCTAGATGGTCCAGAAATACCCACGCAGAAACCCATCACAGTGAACAAACTCATCATGGTTGATCCAGAAACGATGGTCATCGCAATTAAAACCGAAATTAAACTGCCTACAGTAAAAGCAATGGCAATGACTCTTTCTGGGAAACGTGCTCGGGCTGCAATAAAGCCACCTAAGAATATACCTACTGCACTGGCCAGCATGTATGAGGAAGACGCAGCGGTTGTCAATGCAATTGGCAGGTCATACAGTAACTGCATGGCAGTAGGTGCAAAACTTTGAACCCCGCTCAAAGCCAAAGCACTCAAAAAGAAAAACCCCCAACACATCCACACCATTGGCAACTTCAAATAATCAAAAGAAAATGCCGATGAATTTTTTCTGGCACTTTCTTCAAGATCGCGCTCCTCCTGAGAGCCCATCAAGATATGACGTCTCCAGTAAAAAATAGCTAATATCACCCATGCGATGGCTGATGAAACTAACAAAGCTTCGCGCCAACCTGCAAAAGTCGTAACAGTCACTAACACTGCTGGAGAAACTGCCCAACCAAGAGCTCCCGAGACACCATGCATTGAATAAGCATGAGCTAAACGCTTGGGAGAAACCCGGCGATTAATCAAAGTGTAATCAGCTGGATGAAACACACCGTTACCAAGGCCTGCCAAGCAAGCGCCAAACAACAAGCTCCAATAGCCTGTTGAAAAGGACAGGACCACGGCCGAGATTGCAAGAGTTGCAACACCAAAGAAAAGGACTTTCAAGGGGCCTGAATGATCAACCCAAAAACCAGCAGCTGCTTGCATGATGGTTGAAACAACAAAGAACATCGTCATCAAGAATCCTAGCTCAGCATAACTGAGCCCGAATTCAATTTTTAGCCATGGAAATAATGGCGCTAAGATTAAATGATAAAAATGGGAGGTGCCATGGGCCACACTGACAAGGCCAATAACCTCCGCGTCTCTGCGAATAGTCATTGGCCTATATTACTACTGATTGAATGAGGATCCTAGTTTTGCTTAAGGCCTCAAGGCTTGATTAGTGAACCACTCGATCAAACATGAATGCGCCATTTTTATCAACGTCTACTGGAACAATGGCTTTAGGACCAAATTTGCCTTCCAGAATGAGTCGAGCAACTGGGTTTTCAATGTATTGTTGGATCGCTCTCTTCAGCGGCCTTGCCCCAAAGACAGGGTCATAACCTGCCTCTGAAACTCGTGCAAGAGCAGCATCGCTGACCTCTAGCAACATGTCCATCTTCGCCAATCGATCACGCAAACGTTGCAACTGAATCTTGGCAATCGCAGCAATATTTTTTTGGTCCAAACCATGGAACACGACCATCTCATCAATACGATTTAAAAACTCAGGGCGGAAGTGTTCTTTGACATCAACCATCACGGCTTCTTTGAGCTTTTCTTGTGGTTGACCACTCATCGACTGAATCATTTGCGAACCCAAATTACTGGTCATCACGATCACTGTATTTTTAAAGTCAACCGTGCGACCTTGTCCATCAGTCATGCGACCGTCATCTAAGACCTGCAACAGGACATTGAACACATCAGGGTGAGCCTTTTCAACCTCATCCAATAAGATGACACTGTAAGGCTTGCGACGAACCAATTCGGTTAGATAACCACCCTCTTCGTAGCCAACATAGCCAGGGGGAGCTCCAATCAAACGAGCCACACTGTGCTTTTCCATGAATTCACTCATGTCAATACGAATCAAGTGCTCATCACTGTCAAACAAGAACTCAGCCAGGGCTTTGCAAAGCTCTGTTTTGCCAACACCCGTTGGACCAAGGAATAAGAACGAACCGTAAGGCTTGCCTTCATCAGATAGGCCAGCGCGTGAGCGGCGAATAGCATCCGAGACGGCCGAAATAGCCTCTTCTTGACCGATCACTCGATTGTGCAAGTAATCTTCCATTTGCAATAACTTATCGCGCTCTCCTTGCATCATTTTTGACACAGGAATACCCGTGGCTCTTGAAACCACCTCAGCGATTTCCTCTGCACCCACTTGAGTGCGCAACAATTTGTGTTTAGAAGTAGACCCTTTGGCTTCAGCAACAGCGGCTGACTTCAATTTACCTTCAAGTTCTGGCAACTTGCCATACTGGAGTTCTGCAACTTTTTCCAATTTGCCATCACGTTGTAATTTCACGATTTCAGATTTGACTTTATCAATCTCTTCTTTGATCGAAGCAGTTCCTTGAGCAGCGCCCTTCTCTGCTTTCCAGATTTCTTCGAGGTCTGCATACTCTTTGCCTAAACGCTTGATCTCTTCTTCAATCAATGCCAAACGCTTTTGCGAAGCTTCGTCTTTTTCTTTCTTAACGGCCTCACGTTCAATCTTCAATTGAATCAAACGGCGATCCAACTTATCCATGACTTCTGGCTTTGAATCAATCTCCATTCTGATGCGTGACGCAGCTTCATCGATCAAATCAATCGCTTTATCAGGCAAAAATCGATCTGTGATGTAGCGATGAGACAACTCTGCAGCAGCCACAATCGCTGGGTCTGTGATTTCTACACCGTGATGCAGTTCGTATTTTTCTTGTAAGCCACGCAAAATAGCAATCGTGTCTTCAACACTGGGCTCACCCACCATGACTTTCTGGAAGCGACGCTCCAAAGCAGCATCTTTTTCAATGTACTTGCGGTACTCATCCAATGTTGTGGCGCCAATACAGTGCAACTCTCCACGTGCCAAAGCAGGCTTGAGCATATTGCCGGCATCCATCGCACCTTCTGACTTACCTGCACCCACCATGGTGTGTATTTCATCGATGAAAACAATCGTCTGACCTTCATCTTTGGCCACATCGCTCAAAACGGCTTTTAGACGTTCTTCAAATTCTCCGCGGTATTTGGCACCAGCCAAGAGCAAAGCCATGTCTAAAACCAATACGCGTTTGTTTTTTAAGGTTTCAGGAACTTCGCCATCAATGATTCGCTGAGCCAAACCTTCAACAATGGCTGTCTTACCAACACCTGGTTCACCAATCAATACAGGATTATTTTTGGTGCGGCGTTGCAAAATTTGAATCGCACGACGAATTTCATCATCGCGACCAATGACCGGATCTAGCTTACCGAGACGTGCACGCTCGGTTAAATCGAGGGTGTATTTTTTCAAAGCTTCACGTTGATTTTCAGCATCAGCACTATTCACAGACTGTCCTCCACGAACTGCTTCAATAGCAGCTTCTAAAGTTTTACGGGTAATGCCAGCGGCCTTGATTGCTTTACCAAGGTCGCCCTTATCATCACTCAAGACCAACAAGAAAAGTTCACCGGCAATGAAATCATCACCTCGCTTGGTCGCTTCTTTTTCAGTTAGATTCAAATGAGCTGCCAAAGAACGGCCAATTTGCACATCGCCACCCGTGCCCTGTACTTGAGGCAACTTGGCAAGCAATGCTTGAATTGCTTTTTCCAAGGCAAGCGCATTCCCACCGGTTCGATTAATCAGTGATTTAGCAGTGCTGTCAGATTGCTGCAACATCGCTAACAGGACGTGCTCGGACTCAATGTATTGGTTATCAGCATTCAAAGCCAAGCTTTGGGCTTCGCCCAGAGCTTCTTGAAATTTACTGGTTAATTTATCTAGTCTCATGGATATCTCCCATTATTCATGTCCAGTATGTGGGTACATCAGCCTAAATTTCAAGTGATTTAGATCAAATAAATTGCTGGCTTTATCATAGAGGGATGTCATGGTGTTTATATCTCTTGGAATGTTCTGATGGAAGCTACTACGCTGGCATCACCAATGACCTGGAGAACCGTATTAACGCTCATAACAATGGCACAGGCGCCAAGTACACCCGTGGTAGAGGTCCGGTCAAATTGATCGCCCAGCAGGCCTTTGAAAACCGCTCTGAGGCCTCTAAGGCTGAAAGCCAGATCAAAAAACTCCCTAAAAACCTCAAACCAGGATTTTTTGCGTGAGTAACGAGAACCTAAAAGACATTCAGGAAAAGATTGAAGAGTTTTATCAAGCCGTCCAAGCCAATTGGCCAGGCTTTAAAACTCGCATTGGCCAAGAACAGATGTTTGCTCACATTGCTCAAACCTTGAGTCAGGCCAAAAGCGCCAAAGACATCCGGGACGGCGATAACATCTTGGTGGTTGAAGGTAAAACAGGCGTGGGTAAAACGCTTGGTTACCTGATTCCAGCGATTGTGTTCAGCAAATTACTCAATAAACGCGTGATCATCAGCACCGGCACTGTCGCACTCCAAGAGCAGCTCATGCAAAAAGATTTGCCTAATTTGGCAAATCTATCCCCGATTTCATTTGAATATGCCCTGGCCAAAGGCCGCAGTCGTTATGTGTGCAACATCCGCTTGGAACAAGTCAGTGGTAAAACAAAACAAACAGCACTGTTTGAAGACGCTAACTGGGACGGTCCTCCAAAAGAACAGGATAAAGATAGTTTTGCAGACGCACTGCTCAGCTTAAATGATGGTTCATGGAATGGCGACAAAGACACTGCACCTCCAGAAATCTCCGACAGTATGTGGCCCAGAATTGCTGCAGAGAGAAGCTCATGCCTGGGCAGACACTGCCAACGCTTCAACGTCTGCCCTTATTTCAATGCCAGACGTGATTTGGTCAAAGCAGATGTCATCATCGCCAATCATGATTTGGTAATTTCAACAATTGCCTCAGGGTCCAAGATACTTCCAGACCCATCAGAAACACTTTATATCTTTGATGAAGCCCACAATCTTCCTCAAGTGGGTATCAAGCACTTTGCTTCATCGGTAGGCTTGATTGCCAGCACCCGGTGGTTAGAAAAGATCATGGCAGCGGTTTTACGTGCAGATGCCCTGCTACCCGACTCATCAGGTAAAACAGTGGAAGAGGTCCACGCTTATGTTGAGGATTTGATCATGCACACCAAGCAAATGATCAACTCATTGAGATTGGCTAATTTTGTGACCCATGAGCAAGCCATACAACGCTTTAAAAATGGTGAGCTGAGTCCTGAGTTCACCAGCTATGCTGAAACCATCGGACCATTGGCAATTGCTCTGAACAATCGAATCAATAAAATTTTGCAGCAACTCAACGATCAAAGAAATAACAGCATTGATAAAGATTCTTTCAGTCCTGCCATTTTAGAAATTGGTAGCTACCAATCAAAAACTGAAAACCTATCAAACACCTGGCATCTCATGCAAGCCGATGCAAATCCTCCGATTGCCAAATGGGTGGAGTGGCAGGACTTAGGATCCACCTTTGATTTCAAACTTCATGCCTCCCCCATCAGTGCGGCTCAAAATTTAGCTCAGACACTGTGGTCCACCAGTTCCGCAGCAGTCTTGACCTCTGCGACACTCAGAACCATGGGTGATTTTCAGTATTTCTTGGGGCAAACTGGTTTGAACTGGTTTCCAAAGACAAATACACTTGAGGCTGAATCACCCTTCAATTACGAAGAACAAGGCACCTTCATCGTCCCAGAAATGATCAACTGCCCCAGCGCTAACGCTCAAGGGCACACCGATGAACTATCAGAAGAAATCCCCAAGCAACTAAAAGATTTAAAGCATGGTGCATTGGTATTATTCACCTCCAAAAAACAAATGAAGCAGGTTCATGAAGACTTGTCTGATGATTTTTTACAAGATGTCTTGATGCAAGGCGATATGCCACGCAATAAATTAATCAGCCAGCATGAGTCACGCATCAAAGATGGTCATCGCAGCATTTTGTTTGGCATGCAAAGCTTCGGTGAAGGCTTGGATCTTCCTGGAAAATTGTGTGAGACCGTCCTTATTACCAAGCTACCGTTTGCCCCACCGGATTCACCGGTTGAAGAAGCTAAATCAGAATGGCTAGAAAAGAATCAAGGCAATCCTTTTTATGAAATCAGTGTGCCTGCCGTGGCTTTGAAGCTTCAACAATGGGTGGGACGTGGCATCAGAACAGAAACTGATCATGCGACCATCATCGTTTTGGATAAACGACTAAAAACAAAACCTTATGGCAAAAAGATTTTGGCAGGCTTACCGCCATTTAAACGCTTGATGTAGCTTGCTTGAGTATTTAGAAGAATTGGTATTACTGCCACTTCTTCAGAGCTTCATCATCGCTCAGGCGTGCATCCACCCAACGAGCTCCTTCAGGGGTATCTTCTTTTTTCCAGAATGGTGCCAAAGTTTTAAGGTAGTCCATGACATATTCGCAAGCTGCAAAAGCTTCGCCACGATGAGCACTGGTCACAGCCGTTAAAACGATTTGATCTTCAATGTTCAATGGACCTACGCGATGAATGATCAACACATCAAAAATATCCCAACGAGCTTTGGCTTTTTCAATGATTTCTTCAAGAGACTTTTCGGTCATGCCTGGGTAATGCTCTAGAGTCATTGCAGCAACGTCAGAACCATCATTGCGATCACGCACCGTTCCCACAAAAGTGGCTACTGCACCAACACGTGCATCACCGGCTCTTAATTGCTTGATCTCTTGTGAGAGATCAAAGTCTTGGGTTTGAATACGCACTGGCATGTTTATCCGCCCGTCACTGGAGGAAAGAAAGCCACTTCAGCTTGATCAATCAGTGCTGTATCACCTTCAGCCATTTGGTGATTCAAAGCCATGCGCACAGCCTTACCCTCGGCCAACGCTTCAGACCATGACTCACCCCTGCTCATCAAATGATGGCGCAACTCTGTCAAGGTTTTCACCGAAGCAGGAACATCGAACTGCTCTTCTGATGTTTTCAAGGTCTCACGCAAAGATGCGAAGAATTTAATCGTTATTTTCATAGTGATAGCTTAAATCATTCCTGAAAAAGGCATGTACTTCACCATGTCACCAGGTTTAATGGTTTGTAGTGGTGGGTTATCAACCAAACCATCCGCCCATGAGGCACTGGTTAAAACACCTGAGCTTTGGTTGGGGAATAAATCCAAGCCGCCTTCTGCATTGATGCGCACGCGCAAAAATTCATTGCGACGATCGGCCTTTGGCCAATCAAAATCTGCACGCATCATGATTACGGGAGCATTTGAATGAGCTCTCCCTTGCAGCTTCGCGATGAATGGTCGAACAAATAATAAGAAAGTAACAAAACTAGACACTGGATTACCAGGCAATCCCATGAACCAAGTCTCTAGATGCTCAGCTCCTTGCTTTCTGACAGCGCCAAATGCCAATGGCTTGCCTGGCTTGATGGCGATTTGCCACATGTCCAAACGACCTTCAGCATTCACGGCAGGTTTGATGTGATCTTCTTCACCCACCGACACACCACCAGAAGTGATGATCAAATCGTGATCTTTGCTGGCGCGTCGCAAAGCATCTCGGGTGGCCTCCAAAGTATCTGGCACGATGCCTAAATCAGTTGCTTCACAACCGAGAGAACGAATGCATGCCAAGAGAGTATCTCTGTTGGAGTTGTAAATAGCTCCAGGCTTGAGTGGTTGACCTGGCAAAGTCAATTCATCACCAGTGAAAAATGCAGCCACTTTGATTTTTTTAATGACTGGCAATTGATCATATCCAGCAGAAGCAGCAACGCCTAACTCTTGAGCTCTGAGATAAGTGCCCTTGGTCAAGGCCACAGCACCTGCTTTTAAATCTTCGCCCTGCAAGCGGATCCATTGACCCTGCTTGGGAACTTCTTGAATAGTGACCTGACCACCGTTCACCATGCAGTCTTCTTGCATCACGACTGCGTCGGCACCAGGTGGAATGGTCGCACCAGTGAAAATTCTGGCAATCGTGCCAGATGTGAGCTCTGTACCAACATGCCCCGCTGGAATGCGCTGAGAAACTGTAAAACTTTGTCCCGCTGCTTGAACGTCCGCGACACGAACGGCATATCCATCCATCTGGGTGTTGTTCATAGGGGGCACATCAACTTGACTCAGTATGTCACTGGCCAAGATTCTGCCCAAAGCATCTTGAGTGCAGACAACTTCCACCCCAGCCTCAGGCTTTGCTTGACCCAATAAATGCTCAAGCGCCTCTACGGCGGTTTTCATGGGGGGTTTGTTCATGGCTTGCGACATCGTCTAAGTCTAATGGTTTTAAGCTTATTTTGCTAAAACACCAGCGATTGAAAGGACTCGCTGAGCCACTTCTTCAATATTATTCAAATCAAGCACAGGAATATCTCTTGTTAAATCTGGCTTGTTCACGGCATCGATACCGCTAGGATAAGCAATCGCTTGAATAAAGTTATCTTGATTGGCTTTAACTGGATTAGATACGCACTCATCGTGCTCATGACGCCACAATTCAATTTTAGGAATTTTGGCATCCTTGAAACCTTCGACAATGACCAAGTCGCAAGGAGATAATTTGCTCAATTGCTCTTCCATGGTCGGCTCAGCAGACTGTCTTAACTCATGCATCAACACCCAACGTTGATCAGATACCATCAAAACCTCTGACGCACCTGCTTCTCGGTGACGATAAGAGTCTTTACCTGGTTTATCAATATCAAAGTGATGATGCGTGTGCTTAATGACTGAAACCTTATAAGCTCGCTCGGTCAAATATGTGATCAACTGCTCGATCAAAGTTGTTTTACCAGTCCCAGAATAAGCAACGAACCCAACGACTGGCCAAGGACTCTTGGCCATCGCTGGAGAATTTTCTTGAATCTGACTCTGACTCATCAATCACAAACCCGTGTGGGCAGCAACAAAGTCTTTCACTTGATGAACATCTGCTTTCATATCAACAACACGCTGTGGCTTATTTTCAATGCCAATGAATGATGCTGGGCGATCAGGTGTTCGGCCAATCGCTTCTTCGATTGTCTCTGCAAACTTGATCGGCAACGCTGTTTCTAGAACCAACATAGGAACATTGCTTTGTAGATTTTCACGAGCAACCTTGACGCCATCCGCTGTGTGTGTATCAATCAAAACCTTGTACTTGGCATGAATGTCTCTGATTGTGTCGAGACGATTGAGATGCGTGCTCTTGCCAGAAACAAAGCCATATTGAGCAATATTTTTATACGCAGGGTCTTTTGATAAATCAAAACCACCCTTGGTCTCTACATCCTTGAACATTTGCGCAGTTTTTGACGCATCACGACCCATCAAGTCATAGATGAAGCGTTCAAAGTTACTTGCTTTAGAAATATCCATTGATGGGCTGGTGGTATGAAAAGTCTCAGCTGATTTACGCGCTCTATAAACACCTGTTTTAAAGAACTCATCTAAAACATCGTTCTCATTGGTGGCTACAACTAATTTTTCGATCGGTAAACCCATCATGCGGGCAATATGGCCAGCACAAACGTTACCAAAGTTGCCTGAAGGAACGCAGAATGAAACTTTCTCAGTGCTGTTTTTAGTGGCCAATAAATAACCTTGGAAGTAATAAACAACCTGAGCTACCACGCGAGCCCAATTGATCGAATTCACAGTACCAATTTTTTGACGAGCTTTGAATGCATGATCATTGCTCACCGCTTTAACAATGTCTTGAGCATCATCAAAAACACCATCAATGGCAATGTTGTAAATATTTTCATCTTGCAAGGAGTACATCTGAGCCACCTGGAAAGAGCTCATCTTGCCTTTTGGCGAGAGCATGAAAACACGCACGCCTTTTTTACCGCGCATCGCATACTCAGCGGCACTGCCGGTATCACCAGAGGTAGCACCCAAGATATTGAGTTCTTGGCCTTGCTTATTCAAGGTGTACTCAAATAAATTACCCAATAACTGCATGGCCATGTCTTTGAATGCCAAGGTTGGACCATTCGACAGGCTCAATAAACCCAAGCGAGTACCCTGCTCATCACCCAGCCAATGAATCGGCGTGACATCTTTGGCCAAATCATCTGCACGACCATTGCAATAGACTTCAGCCGTATAGGTTTTTCTGACCAAAGCTCTGAGGTCTTCTTTAGGGATGTCATCACAATAGAGGCTCAAAACTTCGAATGCCAAATCAGCGTATGACAAACCACGCCAAGCATCTAGCTGTGCTGGCGTGACCTGAGGGTACTTGACGGGTAAATACAAACCTCCGTCAGCGGCCAAGCCACCTAGAAGGATTTCTGAAAACGTTTGATGGGCGTTATGACCACGGGTTGAAATGTAGTGCATTGCGTAATTAAATTAACTTAAGTTTTCTAAACGAATTTTTGTGACTGAACCTTCAACTGTTTTCAAAGCCTCAACCTTGGCAATAGCAGCCAAGATATTTTTCTCTTTGGTCTCATGTGTCAACATAATGAGATCAGTTTGGTTTTCACCATCACCTGCTTCACGTTGCAACATGGCATCAATTGAAATACTGTTATCAGCCAAAATACGGGTGATGTCAGCCAAAACACCTGTCACGTCTGCAACACGCAAACGCAAGTAGTAGCTGGTGGTGATCTCACCCATCGGCATGATGGTTGTATTAACCATTGAGCCTGGTTGGAAAGCCAAATGCGGCACGCGATGCTCAGGATCCGCTGTTTGTAAACGAGCCACATCAACCAAATCTGCAATCACAGCAGAAGCCGTTGGCTCTGCGCCCGCACCTTTACCGTAGTAAAGAGTTGTTCCCACAGCATCACCCATCACCTGAACGGCATTCATGGCACCTTCAACGTTTGCAATCAAACGTTTTGTTGGAATCAAGGTTGGATGAACGCGCAACTCAATACCATCTTTGGTTTTTTTGGTGATGCCCAGTAACTTAATGCGATAACCCAATTGCTCAGCGTATTTAATATCGATTGCTGAAAGCTTGGTGATACCTTCAACGTGAGCTTTGTCAAATTGCATCGGAATACCAAACGCGATCGCACTCATGATGGTGGCTTTATGAGCAGCATCAACGCCTTCGATATCAAATGTTGGATCAGCTTCTGCGTAACCTAAACGCTGAGCTTCTTTTAATACAACATCAAAATCCAAGCCTTTGTCGCGCATTTCAGACAAAATGAAATTGGTGGTGCCGTTGATGATGCCGGCAATCCATTCAATACGGTTGGCAGTCAAACCTTCACGCAAAGCTTTGATGATTGGAATACCGCCAGCAACAGCTGCTTCAAAGTTAACTGTCACGCCCTTGGCTTGAGCAGCAGCAAAAATCTCGTTTCCATGAACGGCTAAGAGTGCCTTGTTTGCAGTCACCACGTGCTTGCCATTGTTGATTGCAGCCAACACCAATTCTTTAGCAATACCATAGCCGCCGATTAACTCAACGACCACGTCAATTTCAGGATCATTCACAACCTGCTTAGCATCGCCCACAACTTTGGCGCGACCCTTGACCAACTCTTCAGCACGCTTGGTGTCAAGATCGGCAACCGTGTGGATCTGAATGCCACGACCAGCGCGGCGGGTGATTTCTTCTTGGTTGCGATCAAGCACGTTGAACACACCACCACCAACAGTACCGATGCCTAGAAGGCCAACTTGAATAGGTTTCATAACTAAAAACTCTTACTTAATTAAAGGTGAAAATAAAATTTACTGCTGCTTATTTGTTACTGCTGATATCTGCAAGAAGTTGGCTTACTTTTTGCCGTACTTTTGGCGATAACGTCCTAAGAACTTAGCAAGCCTTGCAATTGCCTCACGCAAGACATCTTCGTGCGGCAAGAAAACAATTCTGAAATGGTCTGGCTTTGGCCAATTAAAGCCACTGCCTTGCACCAATAAAACTTTTTCTTCGCGCAATAACGTTGCAATGAACTCCTGATCATTTTCAATTGGATACATCTCAGGATCCAACTTAGGGAATAAATACAAAGCTGCTTTGGGCTTAACGCAAGTCACACCAGGTATCTTTGTGACCAACTCCCAAGCAAGATCTCGTTGACGGCGCAAACGACCACCCTCCGCCACCAAGTCATCAATGCTTTGATATCCGCCCAATGCCGTTTGAATTGCATTTTGACCGGGGACGTTAGCGCACAAACGCATGGATGAAAGCATGTTCAAGCCTTCAATGTAATCTTTCGCGCCGGTTTTATCGCCTGATACAACCATCCAGCCAGAACGATAGCCACAAGCACGGTAATTCTTGGACAAACCATTAAATGTCACTGTCACAACATCGCTTGATAAAGCACCAATGGAAGTGTGCTTTTC
>JBDLUD010000038.1:0-13639 GCA_039805465.1 Pseudomonadota bacterium | reverse complement strand
CACTCGCCACCAGGTGCAAGCACCCGTGCTGCCGTTCGACTTGCATGTGTAAGGCATGCCGCCAGCGTTCAATCTGAGCCAGGATCAAACTCTTCAGTTTAATTCCTGTGATGCATTACTGCATCGTCGCTCACTCATTCAGAATCGACTCCAATCTTTCGACCGGAACCAAATTTACTGTTTTGTGAGTACTGCTTTATATCTGTCCCGAAGGACTGGATGTCTTTTCCCAGTACCCACATTTATCGGTTGACTACTTTTTAAAGAAGGCTGAGTGTTTTTCGTTAATTTCGAATCGCATTCAGCAGAGAAACGAGACTATGCCATACCCTTTTTGGCATGTCAACACCTTTGGCAGAAATATTTAATAAATTACGCAAAAAAAATTTAGTGTTTTTTGAGTTGTTATTTTTTATTGTTTATAAACAATAGCTTATCTCGATATTATCTTTAGATATGAGCTGAGCTCAAGGCAAACATTTTTATTCAATTATTCAAGTAATTTTTGCTTTTTACTCTGGTCCAGATTCAACCGCTGCGATACGCCCGAATCAAAGGTGTGATTTCACTAAAACATGGTTTTTCTTATGAAAAAAGCCCACAAAGGTGGGCTTTTTTATTGGGAGGCGAGGACGTCATTGACTATTTCGCGCCATCCAACCTTTTTTTATCTGCTTCGGAGATCAAATCAAAAACCTTTGTGACCTGCTTTACGCCAGGCACGCTTCTCGCTATGTCGACGGCGCGATTTGCCTCTGCATCGGTCACAATGCCCATCAAATAAACTTTGCTCGCCTCTGTAACCACCTTCATTGAATTTGAAGGCACACCCTCAGTAGCAACAAAGGCGCCCTTGATGCGCGTTGTCAAATAACTGTCATTTGCTCTGGCACTTAAACCGCTGATTGGCGCGGCCATCATTTCATTAAAAACGGTAGTGACATTTTTCATGTTCTTGACGTCTGCCTCGACGCTGAGCTTGATTGAATCTGTCCTTGTTTCGCCCGTCAACAAAACACGTCGATTGAACACGCTGACGTTAACGTGAATGTTATCGCCATATTTTTTAGTTAAGAAACTTTCTGCTTCTAACTGAATCCCTCGATCAATTGCTTGCGTTCCAGGATTTCTTCTGTCAGCAATCACGAGTGCGCCGCCAGCCATTCCGCCAGCAACCAAAGGGAAGCAGCCAGACAGGGCTGTCGCGCCCGCACCAAGTGCGATCAATTTCAAGGTTTGGCGTTTCAGTTGTTTACTCATAGTTAACCTCTCGAATTTAATCGAACATCAAATGATCTACGCCATCACACAAACAATGCAACAACAACAAATGTGTTTCTTGAATGCGCGCAGTGCGATCAGCCGGAACGCACAAATGAACATCAGAATTTTTTAAAATATTTTTTATCTTGCCACCATCTTTACCAGTGAATGCGATCACAGACATTCCCTTCAGGTGAGCAGCATCAATTGCCGCAATCACGTTAGCGGAATTACCTGAAGTTGATATCCCCAAAAGGACATCACCTGCTTGACCAAGGGCTCTGACTTGTTTGCTGAAAATAACTTCATAGCTGTAGTCATTTGCAATCGCGGTCAATATCGAAGAGTCTGTGCTCAAGGCTATCGCTGGCAACTCACGACGTTCACGCTCAAATCTGCCGACTAATTCTGCGGCAAAGTGTTGCGCGTCTGCCGCTGAACCTCCATTACCGCAAGCCAATATTTTCTTTTCGGAAGCCAGCGCCTGATGCATCAAATGGATTGCACGGACAACATCTTCAGACATTGTTTCAGCTGCTTTTTGCTTTGTTTCAATGCTGTCAGAAAAATGCTTTTTGACGCGTTGCTCTAAATTATTTTTAATCTCTTCGCTCATAGCTAGATTATGCCCTCAAGACTTATTTCCACAAAGATATATTACCTTTAAGCTGGGCAAAATTGCCTTGCCAGAATCTTTGATGCATCATCATTTAATTGAGTCATATTTACTCAAATAGAAAGCAAGTATGGATATTTTTAAATTCGCGCGCGGACAAAGTTTTCCCTCTGGAACGCTTTACCTTGTCCCAACGCCAATTGGCAACTTGGCGGACATCACAATCAGGGCGCTGCACATATTGAGCCAGGTCGATGGTATTGCTTGTGAGGATAAGCGGCACAGCGCCATGTTGCTGAATGCATACGGAATTTCTAAACCTCTTTACGCCTTGCATGAGCACAATGAAATTTCTGCAAGTGCTTATCTTTTAGAAAAACTTCGCAATGGTGAACGCTGGGCCTATATCTCAGACGCTGGAACGCCTGGAATATCAGATCCAGGCGCGATTCTTTGTGAAGAGATTAAAAAGGGGGGTTATCAAGTTTGCCCTTTACCAGGCCCGAGCGCAATTACAGCCGCGGTTTCTGGAGCAGGCGATTTTTTAAAACACGGCAATGGTGGTTTTCAGTTTTTAGGATTTTTACCTGCCAAAGCAAATCAACGTGATGAGCTACTCAAAACAGCAGCGACATCAAACATCAGCTCTTTCTTTTATGAAGCCCCACATCGCATAGAGTCAACGCTTAACTCTATCGTCACTCACTTAGATGGTGATCGAAAAGTACTGATTGCAAAGGAGCTGAGTAAGATTTTTGAAGAGATTAAAGTTATTGCAGTTCGAGATTTGCCAGATTGGATGAAAACAATCGAAAGCTGGCAGGGCGAGTATGTTCTTGGCATAGAAGGGGCAGCGCGCAGTGATTCACCAAGCAGTTTTGACGAGCACACCCTTCAATGGATTTCTGCCATCAACGGCAGAATAGGGCACAAAGAGCTTTCTGAAATCATTTCTCAAATCACGGGCATCAGTAAAAAAGATGCCTACCGTGAATTGATTGAGAAAAAAGAGGCGTAAAAAAAGCCCCTATCAGGGGCTTTTTAAATGAATGCTGCGTTTTATTTCTTTGGCTCAGCTTGCTTTGGCGCCTCAGGAGCTGGAGCTTTAGGCTCTGCAAACTTGCCACCCGCTGAAGCTGTCAAGAAAACCACCGCTCTTCCTAATTCATAGTCAGAAACGTCGTCTGGGCTGGTGCCGGCACGAGCAGGCATGGCGCCTTTACCTTTAACAACCGCACTCAAGAGACCATCGTAACCACGGCCAAGGCGGGCACCCCAGCCACCAGCATCACCAAATTTAGGAGCGCCAGCAGCACCTGTTGCATGACAAGAAGCACATGCTTGTTTATAAATTTCTTCACCAGATTTAAATACTCTTGGACCTGATGCGTCTTTAAAGTCCAAAAGTGCGACTGGTTTAATCAACTGGTTAGCAGACTCGGCAGATGCATCAGCATTTGTCGATGGTTTTTTTCCACTACCCACATAGGTCATTAAAAAAGCGATGATGATCAGCGGCACAAAAAAGCTCGCAAAAACCATCACGATTAACTGCTTGGGTGATTTAATCAAATTTCCGTGTTCTTCACTCATTGCACTTTTCCTTTTTATCTAGCTCGCAAGCATTATAGCGAGGATAATTCCCTTCAGCCTTACAATCTTACAGAGGCGACCGTAGTTCAATGGATAGAATTAGAGTTTCCGAAGCTCTCGATACAGGTTCGATTCCTGTCGGTCGCACCAGGCTAGAAATCCCCCACAATTAGACATAGATCAAGCTGAAATCAAGAAAAACATCTAAAATATGACATTCTTGAATTTTGCCCTTAAAAAGGTCGTTATGTCCGCAAATACTGCAGAAGCCATTATTGATCAGCCGATTCCGGTCGGCCAACCCATTCCTCACAGAAAAGTGATTCGTTCTTGGCTCACGCCTTTGACCGAGCGCGCTGTGATGCGGGCGATTATTTTGCAGATCGCTGACACCCTGATCCTAACTGCAGGCATTGTCGGTACTGTTTATTTTGAGTCAATCCTTGTAAAAATCCTTTTGGCTGTTTTTTCTGGTTTCATGATTGGCCGTATTTTTATTTTGGGCCATGATGCATGTCATCAGAGCTTTACTCCACACCGTGGACTCAACAAAGTGTTGGGGCGCCTTGCGTTCTTACCATCACTCACCCCTTACAGCCTTTGGGAAGTTGGTCACAACGTGGTTCACCATGGCCAAACCAATTTAAAAGGTTTCGACTTTGTTTGGGCGCCTTTATCTCTCGAAGAATATAACAAGCTAACTCCAGCAGAAAAAGCATTGGAGCGTCACTACAGAAGCGGCTGGGGACCAGCCTTGTATTACTTCCTAGAAATCTGGTGGAAGAAGATGTTCTTTCCAAGCAAGAAAGCCATGCCAGCCACTCGCCCAGCCTTCTTGTGGGATAACGTTTTGGTTTCTGTATTTGCGGTCATTTGGGTTGGCGCTTTAATAGTAGCCGCCATTCAAACCAATCAATCTATCCTGCTCACAGTGATCATGGGCTTTCTAATTCCATTCATTTTTTGGAATGCCATGATTGGATTCGTTGTATATGTTCATCACACTCACCCAAGCGTTTCTTGGTACTCAGATAAATCAGAGTGGCTAAGAGCTCAGCCTTTTGTTTCTACAACTGTGCATTTGGTTTTCCCGCTTAAATGGGGTGCATGGATGCATCACATCATGGAACACACAGCTCACCACGTTGACATGAGTGTGCCTCTTTACAAACTTAAAGAAGCTCAAACAAAACTTGAAACCATGCTTCCCGAAAGAATCATCATTCAAAAATTTTCCTGGGCTTGGTATTTTGATACCGCCAAACAGTGCAAACTGTACGACACAGAAAAGAAATGTTGGTTAGATTTTGATGGCAATAAAACAGCCGATTCAATCAAAGTTGTTTTAAGTTAAAAGTTCCACCAAAACGCCCTTTAAAGGGCGTTTTTCAAAAAACCGTTAAAATGCTAGCTTGAATCTTTAAGAGAAGTTTATATGTCAACCCCGCCAAGCACACTGGAAAGCAACACAAGAGTCATGAAGTTTTGCTCTTCCTGCAGTAGAGAAAAGCCTTTAGAGGGTGGCACATGGATTCCTACAAGCAATCGCAAACAACGTTGGATCTGTGCAAGTTGCTTGTATAACAGAACCCATCGCACAGGCTCTGCCAAGGCTTAATTAGCCATATCACTCACGTAAGGATTGCTTTTTCTCTCTTCACCAAAGGTGGAGACAGGTCCGTGACCGGGAATAAAAGTAATGTCATCACCCAAAGGGAAAAGCTTTTCTCTGATAGACCTTATCAAGTCGGCATGATTTCCTCTAGGAAAATCAGTGCGCCCAATAGAACCCGCAAACAATACATCTCCGACAATGGCCAAGTGGTCATCCTTGCCGTAAAAAATAATATGGCCTGGAGTATGGCCCGGGCAATGCTTGACCAATAACTCAACTTGCCCGACGGTCACAATATCGTCGTCTTTCAGCCACTTATTCGGTTCAAATGCTTGCGCCATGGGGAATCCAAATCGCTTGCTTTGCTCGGGAAGCTGATCAATCCAAAAGCGCTCATCTTCGTGAGGGCCCTCAATTTGAATGCCTAAATCTTGTGCCAATAACGCAGCGCCAGCACAATGATCAATATGTCCATGGGTTAACAAGATTTTTTGAGGAATTGCACCGGCCTCTTTAAGGGCATCCAGTATTTTTGGAAGATCTCCACCTGGATCAACGATGGCAGCTTGATTGGTTTTTTCACAAATCAAGATCGAGCAATTTTGCTCAAAAGGCGTAACCGGAACTATGAGTACTTTTAAAGTCATAGTTCCGATTATCTCAACAAACTAACAATTACCAACTAGATTCGCGATCAGGGCTTGAGGTAATTTTGTGGATAGACAAATCAGCGCCGTCAAACTCATCTTCTTGAGACATGCGTAAGCCCAAAACTGCTTTCAGTATTCCATAGACAATCAAGCCTGAAATTGCGGCAAATGCAACTCCAGCGACGGTGCCAATTAACTGAGCGGTGAAGCTCACGCCACCCAATCCACCCAAAGCCTTTTGTCCAAAGACGCCGGCAGCGATACCGCCCAATGCACCACATAATCCATGCAGAGGCCAAACGCCCAATACATCATCAATTTTCCAGCGGTTTTGAACCATGGTGAACATCACCACAAATAAACCACCGGCCATTCCACCCACAACCAAGGCGCCCATTGGATGCATTAAATCTGAACCCGCACAGACTGCAACAAGGCCTGCTAGAGGACCGTTATAACTAAAGCCCGGGTCATTTTTACCAATAGCCCAAGCAACCAAAGTTCCCCCAACCATTGCCATCAATGAGTTCATGGCCACCAAGCCGCTCAGCTTCTCAACTGTTTGCGCACTCATGACGTTGAAACCAAACCAACCTACCGCCAACACCCATGCACCAAGGGCTAAAAATGGAATGCTTGAAGGTGGATGAGCAGAAATTCTGCCATCTTTGGTGTATCGACCATGACGGGCTCCCAACAAAATAATGGCCGGTAAAGCAATCCAACCACCCACAGCGTGAACCACCACAGAACCCGCAAAGTCATGGAACTCTTCGCCGGTTAATTCTTTGAGCCAAGCTTGAAAACCAAACTGCTGATTCCAGACCATTCCTTCAAACAATGGATAAATAAAACCCACCAAAATGAATGTGGCAATTAGTTGAGGATTGAATTTCGCACGCTCAGCAATACCGCCAGAAATAATCGCAGGTATCGCCGCAGCAAACGTCAATAAAAAGAAGAATTTGACGAGCTCAAAACCACTTTTTTGCGCCAAAACCTCTGCGCTAGAAAAGAAATTTAAACCGTAGGCAATGCTGTAACCAATAAAGAAATAGGCGATTGTTGAAACAGCAAAATCGATCAAAATTTTGACAAGAGCATTCACTTGGTTCTTTTTACGAACGGTTCCTAGCTCTAGGAACGCAAAACCAGCGTGCATTGCCAGCACCATGATGGCGCCCGTCATGATGAAAAGGGCATCAATCCCTGACTTAAAATTTTCCATTTATCACCCCTAGATGACATTTATTAAGGTTCGAATTATGAATGTTCTGGTGCATAAAAAAACTCAGTTATGCACCAAATTTGTGCGCATGATATTTTTGATGGTTTTGGGCAGCTTGGGTACAATGTTGCATCGATGGGAGAGTTTGGTTTTACCAACGCCGAAGGCGCAATGCCCATGAACGCTCAGGCAAATGGACCGTCGATATTTACACTCTGGAGAGCGGCATTAAGTTGCCCACCGAAGGGGCTAAAAGAGTACAAATGGTTTGAACTCTTCAATCTCTCAGGTAACAGGACAGGGGGGCATCAATTCCTTTAAGGAGTTTGGATGTCGGCTGTCCCTACAAATCTAAAACGCACAATTCTTTTTGACGCACATCACTTGGCTGGAGCAAAGCTTGTTGATTTTGGCGGATGGGAAATGCCTGTTAACTATGGTTCTCAAATTGAAGAACACATTGCCACTCGAACAAATTGTGGTGTGTTTGACGTATCTCACATGGCAGCTGTTGATGTTATCGGAAAAGATGCCAAGGCTTTTTTAGAAAAAGTTGTTGCAAACAACGTCAACAAACTAAAAAACAATGGGCAAGCACTCTATGGATGTTTGCTCAATGATGAGGCTGGCGTTATTGATGATTTGATTGTCTACCGCCTAGACCCCAACTATCGCTTGGTGATCAACGCTGCAACAGCTCACACAGATCTTGAATGGCTAAACAAGCAAGCAAGTCACTTTGAAGATGTGAAGCTCATCCCGAGAAGGGCTGATCTGGTTGGCAATCAAAATCCTCAAGGCATGATTGCAGTTCAAGGACCCAAGGCTCTTGAGCTTATCAAAAAAGCCATTCCGTCATTAGCAAACGCAGCCTCTGAGTTGAAAAACTTTCATGCCTCATGCGAACAAACTCCTTTTGGAGAAATCATGATCGCAAGAACTGGTTATACCGGCGAAGATGGTGCTGAGTTATTGGTGCCTTTGAACCACACAGTGGCTGTTTGGGATCTTTTAATTGCCCAGGGAGCTCAGCCAGCAGGCCTGGGTGCCCGAGACACGCTTCGTTTAGAAGCAGGCATGAACTTATATGGCCAAGACATGAATGACCAAACAAATCCCCTGGATGTTGGCCTTTCTTGGACCATTGATCGCTCATCCGAGCGTGACTTTATTGGTAAATCGGCTCTAGAGAAGAAACCTCAGAAATTTGTTTTTTTAGGTTTAATACTTCAAGACAAAGGCGTTTTACGCGCCCATCAAATTGTTAGATCAAGCAAAGGTGAGGGCGAAATAACCAGCGGCACATTCAGCCCATCACTTCAAAAATCTATTGCGCTTGCCAAACTTCCTTTAGCAACTGAAGTTGGCGAGACAGTAAAAGTTGTCATTCGTGACAAAGAATTAAATGCAGTTGTTGTAAAAGCCCCTTTTGTTCGCCATGGCAAAGCCTTGGTTTAATTTTGGAGAAACTACTATGAACATTCCACAAGACCTACATTACACAGAATCTCATGAATGGGTTCGCAAAGAAGCTGACGGCTCAATCACCGTTGGCATCACTGACCACGCTCAAGAAGCATTGGGCGATATTGTTTTCCTTGAGCTGCCAAATGTTGGTAAGTCTTTAAATGCCGGCGATGCTTGTGCCGTGGTTGAGTCTGTAAAAGCAGCCAGTGATATTTATGCCCCTTTGTCAGGCGAAGTGATCGCCATCAATGATGCAGCCACTTCAGCACCTGAATCAGTTAACTCAGACGCCTATGGCTCATGGTTGTTCAAAATCAAACCGACGGACATCAGCAAACTTGACGGCCTTCTTTCAGCAGAAGCATACGGTAAAAACATTGGTGCATAAAGAATGAAAAGCTCCCTGACCACACTAGAAAATCATGATGCATTTTTAAGCCGTCATATTGGCCCATCCGCCAGCGATGAATCCTCCATGTTGAAATTCTTGGGATTCAATCAGCGCGATGAACTGATCAATGCAGTTATTCCAAGCAACATCAGAAGTAAATCAGCTCTTCCTTTAGGCGACTACACAAATGCCAAAGGTGAGAGCGAGGCACTTGAATTATTGGCGGCCATTGCCAATCAAAATAAAGTGTTTAAATCTTTTATTGGTCAGGGTTATTACAACAACATCACTCCTGGTGTTATTCAAAGAAACATCCTTGAAAACCCAGCTTGGTACACAGCTTACACACCGTATCAGCCAGAAATTTCTCAAGGCCGTCTAGAGGCAATCATTAACTTTCAACAAATGTTAATTGATTTAACCGGCATGGATATTGCCAATGCCTCTATGCTCGATGAAGGCACAGCGGCTGCAGAAGCCATGACCTTGGCACTCAGAACTTGTCAATCAAAATCGATGACTTTCTTTGTGAGCAAAGATGTTTTGCCACAAACCTTGGCTGTCATTAAGACAAGAGCAAAGCCATTAAATATTGAGCTTGTGATTGGCTCTCACGAAGAAGCCTTAAGCACCGATGCTTTCGCTGTATTACTGCAATACCCAGGGGTTGGTGGTGCGCTTTTAGAAAAAGAAAAATACGTGGCCATCGCAGAGGCAATTCATAGCAAAGGCGGCTTATTAATAGCAGCAGCTGACCTGTTAGCCCTAACAGTCCTTGCTCCTCCGGGAGAGTGGGGCGCCGATGTAGCCATTGGTAGCGCCCAACGCTTTGGAGTGCCAATGGGTTTTGGTGGCCCATCTGCTGGATATCTTGCTACAAAAGATGCTTTCAAAAGAAGCATGCCAGGCCGCTTGGTGGGCGTAACCATCGATGCTCAAGGCAACTCTGCATACCGCCTTGCTCTTCAAACCAGAGAGCAACATATTCGACGCGAAAAGGCTACTTCCAATATTTGTACAGCTCAAGTATTGCTTGCAGTGATGGCAAGTATGTACGCTGTTTATCACGGGCCAGAAGGTCTTAAAAAAATCGCTTTGCGTGTTCATCGTCAAACCAGCATTTTGGCGCTGGCTCTCAAACAGCTTGGTCTTGAAGTGGTCAACACGCATTGGTTTGACACTCTCACCATTAAGACTCCTAACGCCAAGAAAATCCATGAAGCTGCGCAACAACTTTCTTGCAATTTGAGAGCGATTGATTCAGAGCACGTTGGCGTCTCCATTGATGAGACAACCGGCAGAAAAGAACTGCAGATGTTGTGGACTATTTTTGGCGGCAAAGACGAATTAGATATTGATGCCATTGATCAATCAGTTTCAAGCGCAGTACCAAATTCATTGATTCGCAATAGCGCTTATTTGACACATCCAACATTTAATCGCTATCACTCTGAGCATGAAATGCTTCGTTATTTGAGAAGTTTGGCAGATAAAGATTTGGCGCTTGATAGAACCATGATTCCACTGGGTTCTTGCACCATGAAATTAAATGCCACCAGCGAAATGCTGCCAGTGACATGGCCTAGCTTTTCACAAATTCACCCGCTGGCACCTGAAACACAATGGGCAGGATATGCAAAGCTGATCGAAGACACGGAGCGCATGATGTGTGCTGCTACGGGTTACGATGCTGTGTCTTTGCAACCAAACGCCGGCTCACAAGGCGAGTATGCGGGCCTTCTTGTGATCCGTGCTTATCATGAGTCACGCGGGGAAGGGCATCGCAATATTTGCTTAATACCTTCATCTGCTCACGGCACAAATCCTGCTTCTGCTCAAATGGCTGGCATGGAAGTGATTGTTGTTAGCTGTGATACCAATGGTAACGTTGATTTAGTTGACTTGAAAAACAAAGCTGAACAGCATTCTAAGAATCTTGCTGCCATCATGATCACTTATCCAAGTACTCATGGCGTGTTTGAAGCAGGCGTTCAAGAGTTATGTGAAATCATTCACCAGCATGGCGGCCAAGTTTATATTGACGGCGCCAATATGAATGCCCTGGTTGGTACAGCAGCGCCTGGCCACTTTGGCGGTGACGTTAGCCACCTTAATTTGCATAAAACTTTTTGTATTCCTCATGGCGGCGGCGGTCCTGGTGTAGGTCCTGTAGCAGTGCGCGCGCATCTTGCTAAGTTTTTACCTTGCTCTTATACAGCTGGTACAGCTTCGAAGTGGAATGATTTGGAATGGATGAGAATCAGTGCTGCTCCTTTTGGTTCAGCATCAATCCTGCCTATTTCATGGATGTACGTTGCAATGATGGGAGCCGCTGGTCTTACCAAAGCCACTGAGACAGCCATTGTTTCAGCGAACTATGTTGCTAAAAAACTTGAGAACTTCTATCCGGTTTTATACAAAGGCAATAAAGGCTTGGTGGCTCATGAATGTATTTTGGATTTACGCCCTCAACAAAAAGAGTCAGGCATCAGCAATGAAGACGTTGCGAAACGTTTGATGGACTTCGGCTTTCATGCTCCAACCATGAGCTTCCCTGTTCCAGGAACGCTGATGATTGAGCCAACCGAAAGTGAATCTAAGTTCGAGCTAGATCGCTTTATTGAGGCTATGGTCGCTATTGCAGAAGAAATCAGCAAAGTAACCAACGGTTCATTTGATAAGGAAAATAATCCACTTAAAAATGCACCTCATACAGCTGAAGTCATTTTGGCCAACGAGTGGAATAGGCCTTACACACGGGAAGAAGCCGCATACCCAGTAGGTCGCTTACGCAAGAATAAGTATTGGCCTCCTGTTGGTAGAGCAGACAACGTGTATGGCGATAGAAATCTATTTTGTACCTGCGTACCAATTTCTGAATACGCTTAAATTAGATTTTCTTTAGATACTGATGGGGTCGCGCTCGATATACCAGCCGACCCCTTTTCTTTTGGTGTGCGCTTCAGTTAAATAGTGTTGCAATATTTCAATGCTTTTTTGCAAGTCTTGCCTATTCTCCGATTCAACCAACATTTGAGCCCGCTCTTTACCAGCAATTCTGACCATTGCCCGAGGGATCACATCACTTAGCATGACGTTGGCCGGCCAAATTTTGTCTGATGTGGCCAGTTGTGCGGCATCCTTCAACATATCCATGGCTAACTGCAAAGTCTTATGCTCACCATGAACCAATGCTTGATATGAAAATGGTGGCAAACCAACCATTTGTCTTTCATTTTTTATTTCTTCTAAAAAACCATCAACATCAGCATTTCTTAAGTACTTATAGGGTGATGCTTCGGGATAGTTGGTTTGAATGATCACTTTTGATTCACCAGCTTCTTCACTGCGACCAGCTCTCCCGGCAACTTGCATCAGTTGAGCAAACAATCTCTCAGAAGCTCTAAAGTCCTGCGAGAAAAGACTCGCATCAGCATCAATCACCCCAACAAGTGATACTGATTTGTAGTCATGACCTTTTGCAATCATTTGAGTTCCAACGATGATATCGGCATCGCCCTCATGTATTTCACTGAATAAACTTTCTGCGCTGCCTTTTGCTTTTGTTGTATCGGCATCGATGCGCAATATTTTTGCCTTGGGGAATCTTTCTGACAAGAATTCCTCGATTTTTTGCGTTCCCTTACCCAATGGGCTCAGATCCGTATTTCCACAATCAGGGCATACTTTTGGCACAAGCTTCATTACGCCGCAATGATGACAACACAAGTTCTTTTTTTGTTCTGTTATTTTGTGCAGTACCATGTGTGCAGAACATTTCACGCAATCTGATAACCACCCACAAGCTTGGCAATTAAGCACTGGAGAGTATCCTCTGCGATTGAGATAAATGATACTTTGGCGCCCTTGCTCGATATTCTTTTGCAACTCATTCAGCAGGTACTCACTGATCCCGTGCTCATTTTTTTTACCTGCTTTTTGTTCTAGTTTTAAATCTAAGACTTGAATCAATGGTGGCTTTGCATTCTTTGCTGCACGCTCTTTGAGGCTTAGCGTCTCATATCTTTTTTCTTGTGCATGAAACCATGTTTCTAAGCTGGGGGTCGCGGATGCCAACACAACAGGAATATTAAGTTTTTTGCCTCGCCAAACCGCAAGATCCCTGGCTGAATACCTCACTCCTTCTTGCTGCTTATAAGATAAATCATGCTCTTCGTCCACCACAATTGCTTTTAGATTTGGTGCGGATGTTGCTACAGCCATGCGAGTGCCAAGAATAATTTGTGCCTTACCTGAATGCGCTTTTTCCCAGTTGTCGGCTCGAGTTCTATCCGTTATGCCACTGTGCATCACCACCAGTTTTTTCCCTGGGAATGCTTGCTCAACGCTTGCCTCTAATTGAGGCGTTAAGTTGATTTCAGGCACCATGATCATGACCTGTGACCTATCATCATCCAAGATCTTTTTTAACCAATGTAGATAAGTCAAAGTTTTACCGCTACCAGTAACACCTTGTAGTAAATTGCAGCTGAATTTTTTACTGCTGCTTTGCTTCCAGAGTTTTTCTACGATGAACAATTGATCCATGTTCAGATTAACTTCATCCCCTGATTTGGCCTTTGTGTTTTTTGCGCTAGCACTTGCTTTACTTATCTTTTTCTCTTTACCAAGCAACTCCCATTTATTTTTCTGTCGCCACATTTTTGGGATTGATGGAATCAATACTTCACCAATGGGTCTTTGGTAGTAAATCGCGGCAAACTCTGCCATTGCAACGACATCATCTGAGATGGGAGGGAGTGGGGCTAATGCTTGAACTTTTTTAATTTTCGCTGGGTCATAATCACTTTTATCC
>JBDLUD010000037.1:0-13956 GCA_039805465.1 Pseudomonadota bacterium | reverse complement strand
AATTCTTGTCGATTAAGATCTTTTTGTAATTTTGGATAGGAAAGATGGTATAAAAAAAGCTATTTCTTTGGATTCAAGCGGCTTGATCCCCAGATCTCAAACTGACGCTTCATATCACCAGCTTCAGCCTCAATGGTGTCCTCTTCGCTGACCAAGCAATCAGTTGGGATCTCTTTTTTAGACCCATCCGCCACCTTTTGCTGAACAGCTGTTTGTGGAGATTTACCATCCCAGGCAAATGGGTTCTTAAAGCTTGGGGGATCGGGTAAACAATCGTATTTATAAATAGGTGGCCAACCATCATCCACTGGTTGGAAAGAAATCGTTTTCTGGAAGATCAACGGTTTTCCGGTTGGTATCGGGGGAAGAGGAGGCATGTTTTCAATCGCTTGCCTTGCCAACTTTTCAGCAACGGGGGATGTTGACCAAAGCGTTTCTAGTTTTGAGAGTTTGCCGTCAGCGGCAATCTCAATATGAAAGCGCACCATGCCTTGATCGGGACCCTCAACAGATCGACCCATCATGCTTCGCACTTGTTGACCCCAATTGTGGCGATAGCGCTTACTGTTCTTGAGGGTATAAGTGGATGCTTTTTGCCATTCTTCAGCCGACGGTGCTGGAGGCGCATCCATGTAAGACAACTTCTTTTCTTCAGGCGCTTCTCTTTGAGTAGTTAAAACCAGCGTCTGATCATCAGGTTTTTCTTCTTTCTTGTTTTCTTTCTTATCCTCAGGCTCAAGTTTGACCTGCACCAACTCTTGTAAAGTCCTGGGCTTGATTGGATTAATAACTTGGTAGTTCAATCCTATAACAATTAAGATTAAATGAAATACCACAGACAGAAGGAGTCCCACCTGAAATCTTGATGGTTTTTTAGTGAAGAGCATCACGCATTAGCTAATAACTATCTTATCTATCTAGAGAGCTTGATTTTATCGGTATATTGGTTCATTGTTGTCTCATTCAACAAAGTATTGGTTCAATTTAATTTATTCATCACTGATACTTAGTTGGTCTTACTAAGTGTTTTTAATACATATCGAGGGAATGTTATGAAGCAACTAATCAAATTAATCACAGCCATGTCATTCGTGGTTTTCTCAGGACATGCTTTTTCAGAAACAAAAATTGTTTATCACGTGAACGAAGGTGTTCAACAGGCAAGTCGCGCCATTGGCAATATTCGTAATCACTTGAATGCTGATCCAACAGCAAAAATCGTGGTGGTCACACACGGTCCTGGCATCGACTTTTTACTTGAAGGTGCTGAGAACATGTCGGGCTCAAAGTTTTCTGCATCGATTGGTGACTTGGTGAGCAAGGGTGTTGAGTTCAGAGTTTGTAATAACACTTTGGTTTCAAGAAAAATCCCTAAAGAACAAGTGATCATGGAAGCCAAGATTGTTCCATCAGGTGTTGCAGAGGTTTCTAACTTGCAAGCCAAAGAGCGTTACGCTTACTTGAAGCCTTGATTCAACTTAGAGCTTGAATTAAGAGTTTCAACAAATTAAAAAGGCCGCTGATGCGGCCTTTTTAATTATTGCTAAGTTATTGCTTAACTTTTGATCACGTAGCAGAACCAATGATCTGGTTCAGTGTTGCGCTAGGGCGCATCACTTGCTCAAGCTTCTTAAGATCGGGCTTGTAGTAACCACCGATATCAACCGACTTACCTTGAACAGCTGCTAACTCAGAAACAATCTTCTCTTCATTGTCTTTTAACTGCTTTGCCAATGGAGTGAAGTGAGCTTGCAGTTCTTTGTCTTCTGTCTGAGCAGCCAAAGCTTGTGCCCAGTAGAGAGCCAAGTAGAACTGGCTACCGCGGTTATCGAGTTCACCAGTACGTGATGAAGGAGACTTTCTGTTCTCAAGCAATTGACCGGTGGCTTCGTCCAAAGTCTTGGCCAAAATCTTTGCTTTAGGATTGTTCTTCTTGATGCCCACATCTTCAATCGAAACTGCCAAGGCCAAGAACTCACCCAATGAATCCCAACGCAAGTGGTTCTCTTCAACCAATTGCTTGACGTGCTTAGGAGCTGAACCACCGGCACCAGTTTCAAACAAGCCTCCTCCATTCATCAATGGCACCACAGACAACATCTTGGCTGAAGTACCTAATTCAAGAATCGGGAACAAGTCTGTTAAGTAGTCACGCAAAATATTACCTGTGACAGAAATCGTGTCTTTGCCACGAATGATGCGCTCTAATGTGTAACGCATCGCACGTGTTTGAGACATGATTTGGATATCTAAACCAGTGGTGTCGTGATCTTTTAAGTATTTAGTTACTTTCTTGATCAACTCAGCTTCGTGAGGACGGTACTCATCTAACCAGAACACTGCTGGAGTGTTTGATTGACGTGCACGAGTCACAGCCAATTTCACCCAATCTCTGATTGGAGCGTCTTTCACTTGGCACATGCGCCAAATATCGCCTTCTTCAACGTTCTGCTCAAGCAAGACAGTGCCATCCAAAGTCACGACGCGTGCAACCCCTGGCTCGGCGATTTCAAAAGTCTTGTCGTGTGAGCCGTACTCTTCAGCTTGCTGCGCCATTAAGCCCACGTTCGGTACGCTGCCCATGGTCACTGGATCAAAATTACCGTGAGTCTTACAGAAGTTGATCATCTCTTGATAGATGCGAGCAAATGTTGATTCAGGCATCACGGCTTTGGTGTCTTTCAAACGACCATCAGCACCCCACATCTTGCCGCCTGCACGAATCATCGCTGGCATTGAAGCATCAACGATCACGTCATTTGGTGAGTGAAGGTTGGTGATACCTTTGGCAGAATCCACCATCGCCAATTCTGGGTTGTGCTCATGACAAGCGTGCAAGTCATTGATGATCTCTTCACGCTTAGAACTTGGAAGAGTTGCAATTTTTTCGTACACACTGCTCAAACCGTTATTAGCGTTCACGCCCAATTGCTTGAACAACTCACCATGTTTTTCAAAAGCGGTTTTGTAGAAAATCTTCACAGCGTGACCAAACACGATTGGGTGAGACACCTTCATCATGGTGGCTTTCACGTGCAATGAGAACATCACGCGTGTTTCATACGCATCCTGAATTTCATCTTCGTAGAATTTGCACAAAGCTTTTTTGCTCATGTACATGCTGTCGATGATCTCACCTTCTAAAAGAGACACTTTTTCTTTTAGAACAACTGTTTTACCTGACTTGGTCACTAAGTCCATGCGCACATCGCAGGCTTGAGGCATGACCATTGATTTTTCGCTGGAGTAGAAGTCACCGCCGTGCATATGAGACACGTGAGTTCTAGAAGCTTGGCTCCATTTGCCCATTGAGTGTGGGTTATTGCGTGCATAACGCTTCACAGCTGCTGGTGCGCGACGATCTGAGTTACCTTCGCGAAGCACTGGGTTCACTGAACTGCCCAAGCACTTTGAATAACGCGCACGAATAGATTTCTCTTCTTCAGTCTGTGGGTTCTCTGGGTAGTTCGGAATCTTGTAACCCTGAGCTTGCAATTCTTTGATGGCAGCAGTGAGCTGACCCAAAGCTGCAGAAATATTCGGCAGCTTGATGATGTTTGTATCAGGCAACAAAGTTAGCTTGCCTAATGCGCTTAAATTGTTAGGAACTTTTTGTTCGTCTGAAAGACATTCTGGAAACTCAGCAAGGATGCGAGCTGCAACAGAAATATCACTCTCAACAACTTCAATATTGGCTGGTGCCGTGAACGTTCTAATGATGGGTAAAAAAGCAGCGGTTGCTAAATACGGGGCTTCATCTGTCAACGTATAGATGATGGTTGATTTTTCCTTGCTCATTCTTCTTTGTCCTCTTTTTATTGATGTACGTCTGATACTCAAGCGTTTCACAAATTCGAGACCGATTTTAATCGCCGAATCTTTGATTATCCTTACCTATTTCAGCTAAGTAAAACTCTAGCCTCTGCTTTTTAACCAAAATAGTTGCCCCAAATAGGTAAAAGCCCTGATAAAACAGGGCTTTTACAGGGTACCAAGACCTTTTTTGTCCTAAGTCAAAGAAGGGTAGTCGGTGTAACCTTTTTCAGTACCACCGTAAAAACTTGAGCGATCGTAGGGGTTTAATGCCGCATTTTGGGCAAAACGCTCAAGCAGATCAGGATTCGAGATATACAGTCTGCCAAAAGCCACTGCATCAGCCTCGCCAGATGACACTGCAACTTCAGCACTCTCTCGCTCGTAACCTCCAGCCATGATGACCTTGCCTTTGAAAACCTTTTTGAACAATGCTGAAGTGCTTGGAACATCTTTGGCCACCTCATCATTGCCGCCAGCACTGGTAGAGCGTGGCTCAATCAAATGCAAATAAGCCAAGTTCAATGGATTCAATTGCTCAATCACATGAGTGAACAAGCCAACCGGATCTTTGTCTGACATGTCATTAAAGATGCCATATGGAGAAAGGCGCACACCCACACGATCACTGCCCCATACCTGAATCACTTCATCAAGCACCTCTAACAACAAGCGCGTTCGATTGGCAAAGCTGCCACCATATTGATCTTGGCGTTGATTGCTGGAATCTTGTAAAAACTGATCCAACAAATAACCATTGGCTGCATGAACTTCAACACCATCAAAGCCTGCTTGCTTGGCCATACTTGCGGCATGGCGATAGGCTTGAAGAAGGGTAGGGATTTCAGAAACGGATAATTCGCGCGGAGTTTCGTAATCAGCCAATTCCCATGAGGCCGTGTAAACCTGACCTGTTGGAGCAATCGCTGAGGGTGCTACTGGCAAGCCATCTTCAGGATGCAATGAAGAATGGGAAATCCTGCCCACATGCCACAACTGCAACACAATTTTCCCGTTCTTAGCATGCACGGCTGCGGTGATCTTTTGCCAAGCCTTCATTTGATCTTCGCTGTAAATACCAGGAGTTCCAGGATAACCTTTACCCAAAGGGCAAATCTGTGAAGCTTCTGTGATGATCAGGCCAGCACTGGCTCGTTGACTGTAATAGGTGACCGCTAAGTCACTGGACACGTCACCAGCCCCAGCACGCATGCGGGTCAAAGGTGCCATCACCAGGCGATTTTGAAGGGCAATCGCCCCGAGGCTTAGAGGCTTTAATAAATTCATGGTTCTTTTCTTTTTAGGATGATTGATTGAATGAATGCCATTTTAAGAAGTTTTTGGAAAAACTGCTTGTAATGAGATAAAAAACATTTATTAACAAATACTTAGTGAAAAATTAGCGCCAAAAGCCCAATCAAAAAAGGCTTAAATGCCATTTATATAACTTTTATTACTTTTGTAAGTTCTTTGTCATATAATTTTGTATGCAAATAAATTCGCTTTAAAGTTATTAGCCTCAAAGCTAATAAGTTCATTAAAAAGCTACATCGAGAGACAACGACAAAATGAAAAACAAAGATTTGCAAGACATCTACTTCAGGTTTTTGAACTTGGTTCGCTCAATTGAAGAGCTACCAAGTTTTCCTAAGCTAGATGCCACAGAAACTCAACTTCTAAACCAAGTTGCAACCCACTGGAAAAGTGGCGAACGTCTCTTGGTCAGTGATGCGATTGCGATGCGTGAGATTGGATCTCCTGCCACTTTGCATGCACGCCTAAAACAATTGCGTGACAAAGACATGGTCACTTACGTGGTTGAAACTGATGGTCGTAAAAAATACATCGAGCCTACTGCCACTGCGTTGAAATATTTCTCTGAAATCTCAAACTGCATGATTGAAGCCACAGCTAAATAAACAGCGCCTCAATTAGGTAAAAAGAAATAAAGAAATAAAGAAAAAAGCTCCTGAAATGTCAGGAGCTTTTTTTATTGCAAGATCAATGAATCAAAAAGCAATCAATCAGTCATCAATGAATAATTAAGAAGCAATCACCTTGCCAGGATTCATCAAATTATGAGGGTCCAAAGCATGCTTGATGGCTTTCATCACACCCAAAGCCACTTCACCTCGATGGCCTTTTAAGTAGCCCACTTTTTGTTGACCCACACCGTGCTCTGCTGAGATAGAACCATTCATCTTCTCAACCTCGGCGTACACCAAGGCTTGGATCTCTTTGGATTTGTTCGTGAAAAACTCTTCGGTTTCGGCTGAGCTTGGTCCAGCGATGTTGTAGTGCAAATTACCGTCACCCAAGTGGCCATAGTTGATCACACGCACACCTGGGTACTTTGCTCTTAGCATGTCATTGCAAGTGGTGATGAAACTTGGAATCGCTGAAATTGGTAAAGACACATCGTGTTTGATGTTCGGACCATCATCGGCTTGCGCCAAAGGTACGTGCTCACGCATGTCCCAAAATTTTCTGGCTTGAGCAAGATTGCTCGCAATCGCTGCATCACTGGCGCAACCAGATTCAAGGGCGCCTTCCAAGATCGACTCCATCAACTGCATGGCGTGTTCTTCGCTCTCGTAATCAGAAATTTCTACCAATACTTCATAAGCATTCGGGCCACTCAATGGACTGGCCAGAGCAGGGTAGTAATGTTTCAGCAATGCCAAACTTTCATCCGACATCATTTCAAAACCAGTGAGTTGTGCGGAAGCTCCTGCTTGGAAGCGATTCAATAACTCCACCGCAGCATCAGCATGCGGCACCGCCACCAACGCTGTCCAATTGGCCACTGGGCGCGGGAATAATTTCATCACGGCTGCAGTGATCAGGCCCAAGCTGCCTTCCGCGCCAATGAATAAGTCTCGTAAATCGTAACCAGTGTTGTCTTTGCGCAAACCGCGCAAGCTATTCAAAATCTCACCATTGGGCATCACCACTTCAAGACCCAAACAAAGCTCACGTGCATTGCCATAACGCAACACTGAAGTGCCGCCCGCATTGGTTGATAAATTGCCACCAATCGTGCAGCTGCCCTCAGCACCCAAGCTCAATGGGAAATAACGATCAGCCGCTGTGGCTGCTTCTTGAAGGGACTGCAAAATCATGCCGGCTTCAACCGTGATGGTTTGATTCGACGTATCAATCGCACGCACTTGGTTCATGCGATTCAAAGAAATCACCACTTGTCTGCCATCGCTGTTAGGTGTGGCGCCACCGCACATGCCAGTGTTGCCACCTTGCGGAACAATCGCGATACGATTAGCAGCGCAGAGTTTGACGATCTCTGACACTTCTTGCGTATTGCTTGGACGAAGAGCCGCGATCGCTTGACCGCGGTAGCGCTTGCGCCAATCAACCAAGTAGGGCTCTAAATCATCAGGGGCTGTGATCACTTGAGCTTTGCCAATGATCTTTTCAAAGCCAGCAATCAATTCTTGATCATTCAATGACATCTTGTCTTCCTCAATTTTTCTAATATTTTTATTTGTAACGCTTGCTTTTAATGCTCAATTATTTATTTTCTTCTTGCTGCTTTGCTTCCAATTGTTTTGCTGCTAATTCTGCTTCAGCCTTTTTCATTTTCGCTACTTTTTTCAAAGGCTTCAAATAGGCCAGTATTGCAAAGTAGGCCACCAAGCTTAAAACAATTTCTAAGCCAGCCAAGTATGCGGATAAGCCCTTGTCATTCAAGCGCACCACACCCTCTATGAAATACAACATCACCAACATCGATGCCCACTGCATCGTGTAATTGCGAGCTTGCCAAATACCTTTTAAGGCAAACAGCATCGGCAACACTTTGATCACAGCCCATGAGCCGCCTGGCTTGATGGGCGCCAAAATAGCTTCCCACAAAACGCACAGCACGATGAGTGCAAACCAAGAAAACCAGGCGATCAAACGCCAATGATCTTTGGGGGCTAGCTCTGGATGTGACTGAAGTGATGTGCTCATGCTGATAATTTTCTGACCATTTCAGCCAAACGTTTGCCTTGTGCAATCGCCAATTTTTTCTCATCAGCAGAGATGGGTGCTGAACCATCGGCTTTTGCAAAATGCGTCACGCCATAAGGTGTGCCACCAGTTTGGGTGTTCATCAATTCAGGGTGGCTGTAGGGTAGACCGACGATCACCATGCCGTGATGCATCAAAGGAATCATCATGGATAGGAGGGTGCTTTCTTGACCACCATGCATGCTGCCGGTGCTCGTAAAAACGCAAGCAGGTTTGCCAACCAGAGCGCCAGACAACCACTCGGAGGTGGTGTTGTCTAGGAAATATTTCATGGCTGAAGCCATGTTGCCAAAACGAGTGGGTGAGCCTAAGGCCAAACCAGCACATTCTTGAAGGTCTTTGTTCTCAACATAGGGAGGACCAGACGCTGGTATATCAGATTCAGTGGCCTCGCAAACCGCAGAAATAGCGGGCACCGTGCGCAAGCGCGCTGTCACACCAGGAACGCTTTCAACCCCTTCAGCAATCAGCTCTGCCAGCTGGCGCGTAGCGCCATGTCGGGAGTAATAAAGAACCAAAACATTAATATCAGAATTCATAGAATGTGTACTCGTTGATGTATCTTGCTTATGATAGAGCCGTGCAAGCAATTCGTCATAAAGACTCTTTTCTCGATTTTTTTAAATACCTGCGTGAACGCGCCAAGGTAAGTCGTATCAATGAAATGGCTGCCAGCCTTTCTTTCACGACCATCTTGTCGATTGTGCCTATGGTAACGGTTTCCTTCGCTCTCTTGGCGGCCTTGCCCCGTTTTCTAAAGTTGCGTGCAGCCTTCCAAGAATGGCTCTCAGACAACTTGATTCCGGGAGCCATTGGTGACCCTATTCTGGTCTACCTCAACCAATTTGCTCTCAAGGCAAAAGGCTTGACCATCTTTGGCTCGGTTGGTTTGGTGATTGGCGTATTTTTCACATTGATCACGGTTGAAAATGCCTTTAACCGCATTTGGCAGGTTCAAAACCAGCGACCCTTCTTAAAACGTATTGGCATTCACATGGTGGCGACGGTGATGGGCCCACTTTTATTGGGCTTGAGTATTTATCTAAGCTCCATGGTCTTGAGTGCTTCCAAGGGTTTGATTGGTCCTTTGAGTGATGGCTTTAACTTCGTGGCAGGGGCTTTTCCAATCTTGCTCTCAACCATGTCTTTCAGCTTGGTCTACAAAATACTGCCGTATGAGCGGGTTGAGTGGCGCGATGCCATCTTGGGTGGCGCCTGCGCTGCCATCATTTTTGAATTGGCCAAATCTGCCTTTGCTTGGTTTGTGGCCAGTTACCCGATCTATAAAACCGTCTATGGCGCATTCGCGATCCTGCCTTTGTTCTTGGTCTGGATTTACTTGACCTGGTGGGTCACTTTGGCGGGCGCCACCATGGTGGCCAATATGCCCATCATCAGGGCTTGGAAGAGCCCTAGCAGTCAAGGGTCCTGAAAAGAGCCCTGAAAATAGCGCCTTTAGCTGGGGTAAGCCCCTATATGACAGGGCTGGCGGGCCTCAAATCCTACTGATAGACTAAGCCTAAGAACACAATAAAAGGAGGCAAGCATGAAGGTCAGTGATATTTTGCGCTTTAAAGGAACAACTCTTTACACCGTTGGTCCAGACACTTCACTTGCAGCCGCCGTGCACATCATGGCAGAAAAAGACATCGGTTCTTTGGTGGTCATGAAATATTCAGACTTGGTAGGTATTTTGACCTTCCGTGAAGTGATCAATGCCCTGGCTAAAAATCATGATGCCTTGAATAAAGAAACAGTTGGCTCAGTGATGGAAAAATCGCCCATGACTTGTTCATCAGAGACAGATTTGGATGAGGCGCGTCGCATCATGCTTGATCAACACATGCGCTACTTACCGGTATTGGATGGCAGCACCTTGAACGGTGTGATTTCTTTTTATGACGTTGCCAAAGCAGTGGTCGAGGCACAAGGTTTTGAAAACAGCATGCTCAAGGCCTACATCCGCGATTGGCCAGGGGCTGAAGAGTCTGGTTCACCTGCTAAGTAATCCATTCTGTAAAGAGATTCTTCCTAGAAAATTTGTACTCTTTGCCAAGAATTACAAAAATAATAAAAAATAAGAATGGCAAATCAAGCTTGATGGCCAGACCAATGTCATAATTGAGGCATGGCTGGAAGCACACTAGGACACTTATTTCGCATCACCACTTTTGGTGAATCTCATGGACCCGCAATTGGAGCTGTTGTCGACGGCTGTCCTCCGGGCATGTCTTTATCGGTTGAAGATATTCAGCTAGACTTGGATCGTCGTAAACCTGGTACCTCACGCCACGTCACGCAACGTCAAGAAGCGGACCAAGTAGAAATTCTGTCAGGTGTGTTTGAAGGTAAAACAACCGGCACCCCAATTGCATTGGTAATTCGTAACACCGATCAACGCAGTCAAGACTATGGCGACATCTTGGACAGTTTTAGACCAGGGCACGCTGATTACACTTATTGGCACAAGTACGGTATTCGTGACCCACGTGGTGGCGGTCGTTCTTCTGCGCGTTTAACAGCCCCTGTTGTGGCAGCTGCTGCTGTAGCAAAAAAATGGTTGGCTGAAAAACACGGCATCAGTTTTTATGGCTACATGACTCAATTGGGTGATCTTGAGATTCCCTTTGAAGATCAGTCACAGATTTCGCAAAACCCATTCTTTGCACCAAACGCCAAGATCATTCCTGAACTAGAAGCCTACATGGATCAATTGCGCAAAGCAGGCGACTCTTGTGGTGCACGCTTGACCGTGGTGGCTAAAAATGTACCGGTTGGTTTAGGCGAACCTATTTTTGACAAATTAGATGCAGACATTGCGCACGCCATGATGGGCATCAATGCCGTCAAAGGTGTTGAGATTGGTGCAGGCTTTAAGAGCGTTGCTCAAAAAGGCAGTGAGCACGGCGATGAAATGTTTGCCGATGGTTTTGCAAGTAACAATGCTGGCGGTATGTTGGGTGGTATCAGCAGTGGTCAAGACGTGGTTGTGTCCATTGCAATCAAACCAACGTCATCGATCATGTCGCCAAAGCAATCCATCAATCGTGCTGGCGATGTGTCTGTGGTGCAAACCAAAGGTCGTCACGATCCTTGCGTGGGTATTCGTGCCACTCCAATCGCTGAAGCCATGTTGGCCTTGGTGATCATGGACCACGTCTTAAGACATCGTGCCCAGTGCGGCGATGTCAGTGTCAGTACGCCACGCATTCCAGCACAACGTCCCTAAATAGAGTGCTGCAATGACTGGTCTGGTACGACTGTCTTTCGCAGCCTTTTTCTTTTTCTACTTTGCATACATTGGGCTGATGTCGCCCTATGCCAGTCTTTACTTTGCCAGTAAAGACTTCGGCGCGATTGAAATCGCTGCATTGATGTCAATGTTTCAGATCACCCGCATCTTGGGTCCATTTGCTTGGGGGTGGTTGGCAGACATGCGCCGTGATCGCTTGGGCATCATGCGCCTTACATCCGCACTGGCTTGCATCGTCTTCACAGGTATTTTTTATCTAGAGAGTTACATCGCTTTACTCATCTGGATGTTCTTATTGAACACGGTCATCAGTAGTTTGATGCCTTTGGGTGAAGCAGCCACTGTGCATGCTTTGTACAAAAATAATGATTTTGATAAACGTTATGGTCGCTTAAGGCTCTGGGGCTCGATTGGTTTCATTGCTATGGTGCTGAGCGCCGGTGCTTGGTTTGAAAACTTCGGCATTGATAGCTTGCCTTGGTTTGGTATTGTGGCCTTGTTGATCATGACCGCTTTAACCTTCACCTTGCGTGAACCACCCATAGATGTTGTGGTTCATGCTGATATTAAATTTAGCCATGTGCTTAAAAATCGAAATGTGCAGTGGTTCATGTCTGCCAACTTTTGGATGATCTTTGCTCATTCTGGACTCTATGTTTTTTACTCTTTGTATCTTGATCGCCTGGGTTACTCCAAAGGCGAGATCGGATTATTTTGGATGTTGGGTGTTTTGGCTGAAGTGATATTTTTTTACTTCCAAAGTTCCTTTTTTGCCAGATTCACCACAAAGAACATTTTGCTCGCGGCGTACTTCATCGCGATCGTGCGTTTTGCTTTGATGGCTTACGTCCCTGAGTTACTCATTTTGATTTTGGCTCAAGTGATGCACGCAGCGACCTTTGGAGCACACCACAGTGCCAGCATCAAGATGTTGCAGACTTGGTTCAAGGGACCTTTGCAGGCAAGAGGGCAAGCGCTTTACACCACCGTCTCATACGGCATTGGTGGCACAGTGGGCGGTTTGTTTGCCGGTTGGGTTTGGGAATACTTGGCCCCGCACCACGTCTTTGGTTTGGCGGCACTCAGCAGCCTATTGGGTTACTGGTGCATCAGTCGCGTCAAGCCACAAAATGACACATCAGTTATTAAAAACTAAACCTCACCCAACAGCCCTCTAAAAAACATGGCATCACATGCCAGAGTAATTCGGGCCGCCAGAACCTTCAGGATTTAACCAAACAATGTTTTGGGTTGGGTCTTTGATGTCACAAGTTTTGCAATGCACGCAGTTCTGCGCATTGATTTGTAATTGCTGCCCTTGTTCACCAGCCACATACTCATAAACACCAGCAGGGCAGTAGCGTTGCTCTGGCCCATCAAACACGGGTAAGTTCGTGATCACTGGCACCATTGCATTACGCAGTGTTAAATGCGCTGGCTGATTTTCTTCATGGTTCGTATTAGAGATAAACACTGAAGACAATTTATCAAAAGTGATTTTTCCATCAGGCTTTGGATAATCAATTTTCTGGCACTGATCAGCAGGTTTTAAATACTCGTGATCGGCGTACTTGGTGTGTACAGTCCATGGCACATTGCCGCCAAATAATTTTTGTTCGATGCCCACCATCAATGTGCCCACATACAAACCTTTGCCCATCCATGGTTTGAAGTTGCGAGCTTTGTTTAATTCTTGATACAACCAGCTCTTCTTGAAAGCTTCTGGGTAAGCACTCAACTCATCGCCTGAGCGTTCTTCTGCGATGGCATCAAAGGCAGCTTCAGCTGCCAACATGCCAGTCTTGATCGCAGCATGACTGCCTTTGATGCGAGAGGCATTTAAGAACCCTGCATCACAACCAATCAACGCACCACCCGGGAACACTGTCTTTGGCAAACTGTTCAAGCCGCCAGCAGTGATCACGCGTGCACCGTAACCAATGCGTTTGCCGCCTTCGAAGAACTTGCGCACGCTTGGATGAGTTTTGTAACGCTGAAATTCTTCAAAAGGACTGAGGTAAGGATTGCTATAAGATAAACCCACCACAAAGCCAACGGCCACTTGATTGTTTTCTAAGTGATACAAAAATGAACCACCATAAGTATCAGAACTGAGTGGCCAGCCAGCGGTGTGGATCACCAAGCCTTCTTGGTGAAGTGCTGGATCGATTTCCCATAACTCTTTGATACCTAGACCATAGCTTTGTGGATCTTTGCCAGCGTCTAATTGATAGCTTTCGATCAACTGTTTACCTAAGTGACCACGCGCGCCTTCGGCAAACAGAGTGTACTTGGCACGCAACTCCATGCCTAATTGGAAATTCTCAGTGGCTTGGCCATCACGACCAACGCCTAAATTACCTGTGCTAACGCCAACCACTTCACCTGATTCACCAAACAAAATTTCTGCTGCTGGAAAGCCTGGGAAAATTTCTACCCCAAGGTTCTCAGCTTGAGCGCCTAACCAACGGGTGAAGTTTGACAAGCTCACCACATAGTTACCGTGATTTTTAAAACACTCAGGCAACATCCACTGAGGGGTGGTGTATGACTTGTTCTCAGTGAGGAACATGAAGCGATCTTCAGTGACTGCTGTATTTAATGGCGCGCCTTGTTTTTTCCAATCAGGGATCAACTCATTGATGCCAATCGGATCCATCACCGCGCCTGACAAAATGTGCGCGCCGACTTCAGAACCTTTTTCTAAAACACAGACAGAGATCTCATGGCCTTTTTCAGCACTCAATTGCTTTAAGCGAATCGCGGCTGATAAGCCAGCGGGGCCGCCGCCGACGATGACAACGTCATAGTCCATGGATTCACGCGGGCCAAATTGTTCAAGTAGCTCAGGGCTGGTA
>JBDLUD010000036.1:0-15018 GCA_039805465.1 Pseudomonadota bacterium | reverse complement strand
GACCACCGCAAATTCTCTGAACAGCAAACCTAATGGGCCTGGTAAAAAGAAAATCGGAATGAACACAGCGACCAAAGAAATCGAAATCGAAATGATGGTGAAGCTCACCTCACGACTGCCCAACAAAGATGCCTTCAAAGGATGCATGCCGTTTTCAATGTGACGCATGATGTTTTCAAGCACCACGATCGCATCATCGACCACCAGACCAACAGCAATGGTGATGCCCAGCAAAGAAATATTGTCTAGGCTGTAACCCATCCAATACATGATGGAGAAAGCTCCAATCAAAGAAATTGGCAAGCTCAGCGCAGGAATGATTGTGGCAGCGGCACGCTTTAAGAACAAGAAAATCACCATCACCACCAAACCGATGGTGAGCAACAAGGTGAGGTTCACATCATGGATGGCCTCTCTGATTGATTTTGAGCGATCAATCAGTAAATTCACTTTGATGGATGCTGGCATCTGCTCTTCAAACCTAGGCACCATCTTGCGCACGGCATCTACCACCTCAACAGAGTTGGCAGTTGGTTGGCGGAGAATCGCTAAGGCGATTGAGCGCTCACCGTTATAAGCCGCTACTGTTTTGACCGATTCATAACTTTCCTCAACCAGCGCCACATCTTTTAAGCGCACTGGCAAACCATTACGCTGTGCAATCACCAAATTAGCGTATTCACTGGCTTTGACCAATTGCTCATTGGCGTAAATGGTCAGTAATTGACGAGGACCATCTAAAACACCAACAGGGGTGTTGGAGTTGGCATTGTTGATGGCTTTGGCAACATCATCAATCGTGAGATTTTTGGTGGCTAATACGGTTGGATTGACTTGAACTCTGATCGCGTATCTTTTTTGACCGTACACCAGTACTTGTGCCACACCATCAATCGTAGAGAGTGTTGGAGAAATCAAGTTCTCTGCGTAATCGTTGATTTGTGACAAATCCATCGAAGGCGATGTCATTGTCATGATTAACACGGGGGCATCAGCAGGGTTGACCTTGCGATACGACGGTGGGTTGGTCATTTCAATCGGTAAACGCTTTTGCGCACGCAGCAAAGCTGCTTGCACATCAACCGCGGCTTTATCAATGTCACGGTCATTGTTGAACTCAAGCGTGACGTTGGTGCTTCCCAATGTATTGGTTGAGCTGATGACCGTGATGCCGTCAATGGTTGAGAATTCTTTTTCTAAAGGCAAAGCAACCGCTGATGCCATATTCTCAGGACTGGCTCCTGGCAAAGTAGCACTGACCTGAATGACGGGTGTGTTAAAGCTTGGTAGGGCGGCGACCGGTATTTTTAAATAAGCAACAGTGCCAGCGGCCACAGTGGCCAATGACAGCAATACCGTCATGACCGGGCGGCGTATACATAACTCTGAGATGTTCATGACTGATTACTTCCCAGCGCCAGATGTTTCTCTGATCACGCCATTAGGTCTTAAGTTTTGTTTACCTTCCACCACAATCTTGTCGCCAGCGTTCACTCCGGTGACCACTGTCTGGCCTTGGTACTGGTAAATTACTTTGACTGGCTTAAGAGCCACTGTGTTGGCATTTTCAACCACGTACAAATGATCACCCTTGGTGTTGGTAACGACTGCTTGTGTTGGAATGACCAAAGAGTCTTTCAATGTTTTGGCTTTTAATTTGATTCTGACAAATTGCCCCTGAATCATCGTGCCATTTTTATTACTTAATTGAGCTTTGATTCTGACAGCACCTATGGCAGGATCTACTTGATTGTCGACCACATACACAGTACCTTCGACGGGCTTGTCTGAGCCATTCACATCCACGCTCACGGTCAACTCTTCGCCAGCTTCACGTCCAGCAAGAATTAAAGGAATTTCTTTTTCAGGGATGGTGAATTGCACATTGATAGGATCTAATTGAGTGATTGTGACCATCGCACCCGTGGTGGTGGTTGATGTGGCACTGCTGGTTGTGGAAATATTGGTGCCCGCTTGCACAAGGCTTCCTGGGAAGACGTTGATCACGCCAGCGCGACCAGCAATCGGTGCGCGAATATGATCAAAGCTCATGGCAACTTCAGCAGCTTTGGCATTTGCCACCGCTGATTGCATATTGGCTTTTGATGTATCAGCTGCTGCTTGAGAAATGAACTTCTTTTCAATCAACTCTAGAGATCGGTTGTATTGGCGGGTGGCATCATCAGCCAATGCTTTGGCTTTTTCATAGTTGGCGCGACTGGCTCTGTCATCCAAGGTGAACAACAAATCACCAGCTTTGACAGCTTGACCTTCTTTGATGTGTATCTTGCTCACCACGTTGGTTGTTTGCGGACGAATATCCACAATGTTGGCGGCGATGATGGTTCCAGTGGCTTCGATGATCACTGGGGTGTCTGCAGTTTCAACCACAGTTGTGGTCACCAATTGAGGGGGTGCTTTTTTCGCAGACTTCGGCATCCACTTGTCATAAGCGTAATTGGCGGCAAAAAGCACGATCAAAATGATGATGATTCTTTTTTTGTGCTTGATCACAAATGCATAGGTTTTAGCCCAATCAAACTTCTTGATCAGGTTCATGGCGAAAGTCACAACACGGCAGCCTAGCTGCATGACTTTGTCTTTTAATTTGGTGATTAACTGCATGGTTGAGGGGCTTAGACTTAAAGCCGCTATCTCCTTATTTGTTCTAGCTTAATTCTCGCACACTCAGCCTGATTTGGCATTAATTACAGGCTCGGAGCGCCTGGCTGGCGGAATTAGATTTAGAACGCAGTTTTTTTGAGGATTTCTTCAACACCCTTATTGGCTAGGGCATCGGCCAGCTCATTACCAGGGTGCCCAGAATGGCCTTTGACCCAATGCCAGTCAATTTGATGCTTGCCCAGCAATTCATCAATTTCTTGCCATAAATCGACATTTTTAACTGGGTCTTTGCCGGCAGTTTTCCAGCCCCTGGCTTTCCAGCCACCCATCCATTCGGTGACGCCTTGCATGACGTACTTTGAATCTGTGAACAAACTCACATGACAGTCCATTTTCAGGGCTTTCAAAGCTTCGATCACGGCAGTCATTTCCATGCGATTATTGGTCGTCAATAACTCACCACCATGAAGGTGCTTTTCTTTATCGCCTGAGCGCAACACCACCCCCCAGCCGCCAGGGCCTGGATTGCCTTTGCAAGCACCATCGGTATAAATCACGACCTTGCTTTGTGCGGGAGTGCTCATGTGTTGTCTTTCAGCTGATTCTTTTGTGAAGAGGTGTTTAATTGAGTGACTGTGCTCAATTGTGCTTGATTGGCTGCCGCCCCTTTCTCAATTCTGCCCACCAGTGTCAACGTTGATACGCGTTTGATCGCAGACACCATGAACACAGAACCCAAGACAGGCCACCAGCGATCTCCAGCTTTTTCTAAAAAAGCCAACTTTTGCATGCCTGACTCACTTCTCAAAGGTAATCGGTAGCAACCAAAGCGACCGCGATCAACTGAAAAGTTCAATAGCTTGAGCCAATCTTTCAGTCTCAACAGAGCAATGAACTGACCATCTCTGGGAAGGTAGGGTTGGCCAATCAAATGACTGCAGTATTGGCGCAAGCCCCATAGACTGGCTGGATTAAACCCAGAAATCACCACCCGGCCTTCGGGCATCAAAACCCGTTCGACTTCTCGTAAAACGGCATGAGGGTCGGTGGCGAATTCAAGCACGTGTGGCAAGACCACCAAATCAAGACTTTGACTGGCAAATGGCAATTCTTCTGGGATGCCTTGAATCGTGTGCCATTGGCCACCTGATTCATCGTTGGGCTTGTCGTGCGGGGCACGCAAGATCATTTGCAAGGGCATCCGATTTTCAGTCAAGGCGGGTAATTGCGGTAAGCCAATTTGTAGAGCGTGATAACCAAAAATATCGCTCACAATGTGGTCAAATTGAGTTTGTTCCCACTTCAGGACGTATTTCCCTGGAGGCGAGCCAAGCCAAGCATCCCATGAAGTCCATGGGGCTTGTTGATGATCGGTATCAGTTGGTTGACTCATAAGTGTTTATTTCTATGCCTGATGACAATTTATTGCAAGTGCGTTCAATTGCAGCTTATGACGATAACTATATTTGGTTGATTGCCGATAAGCATTGTGCCGTAGTTGTAGATCCAGGTGATGCTGCACCAGTGATTCGCTACCTCACAGAACATCATTTAACACTGACTACCATTCTAATCACTCACCATCACGCTGACCACATCGGTGGTGTGGCTAATTTGTTGGCGTGGTGCGCATCTTTGGGCCTTGCAAAACCTGTGGTTTATGGTCCGGCCCATGAAGATATTTCAGTGGTGGCTGAGCGACTCATTGAATCGGATGTGGTTTCTATTGCAAGCCCTGCGAGCAAGTTCACAGTTTTAGATGTGCCAGGCCATACTGCGGGGCACATTGCTTACTATTTGAATACGGGGCAACAGCAACACGTTTTTTGTGGTGATACATTGTTTGCCACTGGCTGTGGGCGCCTGTTTGAGGGCACTCCCGCACAAATGCTCAATTCATTGAATAAGTTAAAAAACTTACCCGATCAAACCCTGGTGCATTGCGCTCACGAGTACACCTTATCTAATATAAAATTCGCTTTGGCTGTAGAGCCACAGAATCAAGAGCTATTAGCTTGGCAGCAAACAGCGCAGACCTTGCGTCAAAAAGGTGTGCCCACGGTACCAACAACCATCGCTCATGAAAAAAGCGTGAACCCATTTTTAAGGTGTGAAGAGTCCAGCGTGATTGAATCAGTGAAGCAACATCAAGCAATCAAAGACACTCATCCAGTGACGGTGTTCGCTCATCTGCGTTCATGGAAAGACACCTTCAAAGCATGATGCAAAAATTCTCAGGTTCATTTTCACTGTCCCGGTTCATTAGGCTATTCACCATCTTGATGGTGGCCTCAGTGTTGAGTGCTTGTGCCACCGTGGGTGAAGATTGGAGTGATTCAAGCTCCAGTAAACAAGTTTCTAAGAATGGCAAGTACAGCAAATCTGGCAAAGCTCCAAGAGTCAATATTGATAAAGATTCGGTGGGTGCCTTGGATGCCCCATACAACGATCTTTGGGATCGTATCCGTGATGGTTTTGAGCTAGAAGATTCGAACAGTCCTTTGGTGATCAAGCATGTGCGTTGGTATGCCGATCGCCCTGACTATGTTGATCGCATGATGTCTCGATCATCGCGTTATCTTTTTTACATCGTTGAAGAAGTCGAGCGTCGCAAGATGCCAATGGAATTAGCGCTGTTACCTTTCATTGAGAGCGCTTTCAATCCTGAAGCCTTCTCACGCGCCAAAGCCTCCGGTATGTGGCAGTTCATGCCTGCGACTGGCAAAGACTTTAAGTTAACCCAAAACATCTTTCGTGATGAGCGCCGTGATGTGATTCAGTCAACTGATGCTGCTTTGGATTATTTGCAACGTTTGTACAAAATGTTTGGTGATTGGGAATTAGCTCTAGCTGCTTACAACTGGGGTGAGGGCAATGTTTCAAAAGCCATCAAACGCAACCAAGCTAAAAAATTACCAACCGATTACGCCAGTTTAAAAATGCCGGATGAAACGCGTAATTACGTTCCTAAATTGCTGGCGATTAAAAACATCGTGGCCAATCCAAAGTCTTATGGTTTGACGCTGCCGACTTTGGAAAATCACCCATACTTTGTGATTGTCACCACCTCAAAAGACGTTGATGTTGATCTAGCGGCGCAATTTGCTCGCATGAGTGTGGATGAGTTCAAAGCCATGAACCCATCATTCAATAAGCCAGTGATCTTGGGTGCCAGTGAGCCGCAAATCTTATTGCCCTTTGGGCGTGCTGAATCTTTTCAAGAAAATCTATTGCAATACACCGGGCGTCTATCTTCTTGGACGGCGATCAGAGTGGCTAATCGAGAAACGGTTGATCAACTAGCGACGCGCCTGGATGTTGATGCCAATCAGGTGAGGCAAATCAATAACATTCCTAAGGGCATGAGGATCAAAGCTGGATCAACGGTCTTGATTCCAAGGGGTGGCAAGGTGGGGGATGTTGCTGAGCATTTGGCGAATAACGCAGGCAAATTAATGTTGGAACGTGAGGCTGCCGCCAAACCAAAACCAAAAACCACAGCCCAAAATACCAGCGGCTCAAAAGCTAAAAAGCCAGCCAATAAGCAGTCGGGCAATAAACAAACAGCCAGTAACTCTAATAAAGCTAAACCCAAGCCCAAGTCAGAAGCAGACACCAAAGTGGCCGCCAATGAGAAAAAAGCCAATTAGGTATTTTCTGACCCATATTGAGTGAATTAATCCCCTAGGCTAGGGTGAACCCTGATGTGTCAGATGCTAGTCAGTATGTCATTGCACATTCATGCAGTTATAGTATTAATGACTAATCATCAGGGAGAGATACATGTCTGCGTATAAGGCATTTCATGAGCGCTCAATTAAAGATCCAGAAGGATTTTGGGCGGAGCAAGCTAAATTAGTTGAGTGGCAAAAGCCTTTTGACAAAGTGTTGGATTACAACAATCCTCCATTTGCAAAGTGGTATGTCGGCGGCAAAATCAATCTTTGCCATAACGCTGTCGATCGTCACTTAAAAGATCGTGCTGATCAACAAGCGTTGATCTCTGTCTCAACGGAAACTGAGCAAGAAAAAACTTATACATTCAAAGAGCTTCATACTGAAGTTAATCGCATGGCCGCGATTCTTAAAGCGAACGGCGTTGTTAAAGGTGATCGCGTTTTGATTTATATGCCGATGGTGGCTGAAGCTGCTTTTGCGATGTTGGCATGCGCGCGTCTTGGCGCAATCCACTCAGTAGTGTTTGGTGGCTTTGCTTCACACAGCTTGGCCTCAAGAATTGATGATGCAAAACCTAAGATGGTGATTTTGGCTGATGCGGGTGCTCGCGGTGGTAAGGCTGTGCCATACAAGCCATTATTGGATGAGGCGATTACTTTATCGACACACAAACCAGAAAAAGTTTTGTTGATTGATCGCAAATTGGTGGAGTACAGCAAAGTGGCAGGGCGTGATTTAGATTACGCAACTGAGCGCGCCAAAGTGATGGATGTTCAAGTGCCTTGCGAGTGGGTTGATGCCACTGATCCTTCTTACATTTTGTACACATCAGGCACCACTGGTAAACCAAAAGGTGTGCAACGTGACACGGGTGGTTACGCCGTTGCATTGGCTTCATCGATGCGCCACATCTATGGCGGTCAGCCAGGTGAGGCGATGTTCACAACATCTGATATTGGTTGGGTGGTTGGACACAGCTACATCATCTATGGTCCATTGCTCAATGGTATGGCAACCATCATGTACGAAGGCACGCCTTTGCGTCCTGATGCTGGTATCTGGTGGAACTTGGTTGAGAAATACAAAGTATCAGTGATGTTCTCAGCACCAACAGCAGCACGTGTACTGAAAAAACAAGATCCAGCATTTTTATCAAAATATGATTTATCAACTTTGCGCTCAGTGTTCTTAGCAGGTGAGCCATTGGATGAGCCAACCGCTTCATGGTTGCATGGCGCGATTAATAAGCCAATCGTTGATAACTACTGGCAAACAGAAACAGGTTGGCCAATGCTTGCCTTGCAGCGTGGCATTGAAGTCATGCCTCATAAGTTTGGTTCTCCTGGTGTTCCTGTTTACGGTTACAACATGAAACTGTTGGATGACGCGACTGGCGCTGAGTTGGGCGCTGATCAAAAAGGTGTGATTGCAATCGAAGGACCGTTGCCTCCAGGATGTATGCAAACTGTTTGGGGTGATGATGCGCGCTTCGTTAAAACTTATTGGGAAACAGTGCCAGGCAAGATGGTTTACTCCACCTTTGACTGGGGCATCAAAGACAAAGACGGTTACTTCTTTATCTTGGGCCGAACCGACGACGTGATCAACGTGGCCGGTCACCGCCTTGGTACCCGTGAGATTGAAGAAAGCATTGCAAGTCATCCAAACGTGGCTGAAGTGGCTGTGGTGGGTATTGCTGACAAACTAAAAGGTCAGGTAGCGATTGGTTTTGCCATCGCTAAAGACTCAAACAACACCGCTACTTTGGAAGCAGAGATTTTGAAAACAGTTGATTCTCAATTGGGTGCTGTGGCAAGACCTGCTCGTGTGTATGTGGTGGCAGCTTTACCGAAAACACGTTCAGGCAAGATCGTGCGCCGTGCTTTACAAGCGGTTGCTGAAGGCCGTGATCCAGGTGACTTGAGCACCTTGGATGACCAAAGTGTTTTGGCTCAAATCAAAACATTGTTCACGGCTACTTGATTGGCTTCTGAAAGACCTTTTAAATCAGTTGTTAAGGTAACACACGCAGCAACGATTAAAGCAATCTAAGTTGTTGAAAAATAGGGGATTTATCCCCTATTTTGATTTGTGGCAGATGGGGTAAATGGGGTCAAACACCCCCGGTAAGGTATAATTTCTTAGTTAAATTATTAGATACTTGCCCTAGCGCTTAAAGACACATATACCTCCCGAAAATTCTCAGACCGGAGGTGTCTTTTCCGGATGAGGGATGTGTCGGATGGCAGCAGGGCTTTGGAGAATACCTTTGCTGCCACTAATTCCTTCTTTACCCCCAGCAGTTTTGGCTCTTGCCGATGGAACCGTATTTCCAGGTTACAGCATTGGCGCCGTTGGGCAATCCGCTGGTGAGGTTGTTTTCAATACAGCCTTGACTGGTTATCAAGAAATCCTCACAGACCCTAGTTACACACGTCAAATCGTGACCTTGACCTATCCGCACATAGGTAATGTGGGTGTGAATCAACAAGATTGCGAATCTAGCAAAATCTACGCAGCTGGTTTGATCATCAAAGATCTTTCATTGATCGCTTCAAACTTCCGCTCTGAAAAAACCTTGAGTGATTATTTGACTGGCGAAAACGTGGTTGGTATCGCTGGCATTGATACGCGTAAATTGACACGCATTTTGCGTGACAAGGGTGCTCAGCCGGGCGCCATTGTGACGGGCAAAGTTGGTGACACCATGGCTGCCCTGACTGAAAAAGCATTGGCAGCAGCCAAGAGCTTCCCAGGCATGTCTGGTTTGGATTTAGCACAAGTGGTAACAACACCTTCCACTTACGAGTGGACTGAAGGCGAGTGGGGCCTGAATGCAGATCAAGGCAAGCCAGGATTTAAGCAATTAGTTAAGCCACTCAAGCATGTGGTGGCTTATGACTTTGGTGTGAAGCGCAATATCTTGCGCATGCTCACAGAGCGCGGTTGCAAAATCACTGTGGTGCCTGCCAAGACTTCAGCCGCTGAAGTGTTGGCGATGAACCCAGATGGTGTGTTTTTCTCAAACGGCCCGGGAGATCCTGAGCCATGTGATTACGCGATTGCAGCAGCTAAAACCATCATCGATAAAGGCATCCCAACCTTTGGTATTTGCTTGGGTCATCAGATCATGGGTTTGGCAGCAGGTGCTAAAACTCTCAAAATGAAATTCGGTCATCACGGCGCTAATCATCCAGTCAAAGACTTGGATGATGGTCGTGTGGTGATCACGTCACAAAACCACGGCTTCGCTGTGGATGCAGCAACATTGCCAGCAAACGTAAGACCAACACATGTGTCTTTGTTTGATGGTTCATTACAAGGATTGGCTTGGACTGATAAGCCAGCTTTTTGTTTCCAAGGTCACCCAGAGGCATCACCTGGTCCGCATGACATTGCGTACTTGTTTGATCGCTTTATTAAATTGATGTGAGATTGACGAATGCCTAAGCGTACCGACATAAAAAGTATCCTCATTATTGGAGCAGGTCCAATTGTGATTGGACAAGCGTGTGAGTTTGATTACTCAGGCGCGCAAGCTTGTAAAGCATTGCGTTCTGAGGGTTATAAAGTTATTTTGGTGAACAGCAATCCTGCGACCATCATGACTGACCCAGAAATGGCTGATGTGACTTACATTGAGCCAATCACTTGGGAAGTAGTTGAGCGCATCATCGCAAAAGAAAAGCCAGACGCGATTTTGCCAACCATGGGTGGTCAAACAGCTTTGAACTGTGCCTTGGATTTACACAGACATGGCGTTTTAAAGAAATACGGTTGTGAGCTCATCGGTGCATCACCAGAAGCCATCGACAAAGCAGAAGATCGTCAGAAGTTCAAAGAAGCCATGACTAAAATTGGTCTTGGTTCAGCCAAGTCTGGCATTGCCCATTCATTAGAAGAAGCCAATGCTGTTCAACAGCAGATCATGGGTGAGACTGGCAGCTCTGGTTACCCTGTGATCATTCGTCCATCTTTCACGATGGGTGGCTCAGGCGGCGGTATTGCTTATAACCGCGAAGAATTTGAAGAAATTTGTAAACGTGGTCTCGATCTTTCTCCAACCCGTGAACTTCTAATTGAAGAGTCACTCTTGGGTTGGAAAGAATATGAGATGGAAGTGGTGCGTGATCGTAAAGACAACTGCATCATTGTCTGCTCCATTGAGAACTTAGACCCAATGGGTGTTCACACTGGTGACTCAATCACCGTGGCCCCTGCTCAAACATTGACCGATCGCGAATATCAAATTTTGCGTAATGCCTCATTGGCTGTCTTGCGTGAGATTGGTGTTGATACTGGTGGTTCAAACGTTCAGTTCTCGATCAACCCAGTAGACGGTCGCATGATCGTGATCGAGATGAACCCACGTGTGTCTCGCTCATCAGCTTTGGCATCTAAAGCCACTGGTTTCCCAATCGCTAAGATTGCTGCCAAGTTGGCGGTTGGTTTCACTTTGGATGAATTGCAAAACGACATCACTGGTGGCAAAACACCAGCGTCGTTTGAGCCATCAATCGATTACGTTGTAACAAAAATCCCACGTTTTGCTTTTGAAAAATTCCCAGCCGCTGACAAGCGCTTGACCACACAGATGAAATCTGTGGGTGAGGTGATGGCGATTGGTAGAACATTCCAAGAGTCATTCCAGAAAGCCTTGCGTGGCTTAGAGGTCGGCGTTGATGGTTTGGATGAGAAATCAACAGACATGGACGAGATCATTCAAGAAATCCGTGAGCCTGGTCCAGACCGCATTTGGTTCTTGGGTGATGCGTTCCGCATGGGCATGAGCAAAGAGGATGCATTCATGCACACAGCGATTGATCCTTGGTTCTTGGCACAAATATCAGAATTGATTGATATTGAAAAGAAATTAGAAGAACGCCAATTAAAAGACTTGAGCGCGCAAGAATTGCGCTTTGTAAAACAAAAAGGTTTCTCAGACCGTCGTTTGGCCAAGTTATTAAAAACGGATGCCAAAGCAGTTCGTGAAGCGCGTCATGCTTTGAAGGTAAGACCTGTTTACAAGCGCGTTGACACTTGCGCGGCAGAGTTCTCAACCAACACGGCCTACATGTACTCTTGCTACGAAGCAGAGCACGGTGAGTGCGAATCACAACCGACGACCAAAGAGAAAATCATGGTTTTGGGTGGTGGTCCTAACCGCATTGGTCAAGGTATTGAATTTGACTACTGTTGCGTGCACGCTGCTTTGGCGATGCGTGACGATGGTTATGAAACCATCATGGTCAACTGCAACCCAGAAACAGTTTCTACTGACTATGACACTTCTGATCGTTTGTACTTTGAGCCGTTGACGCTTGAAGATGTCTTAGAGATCGTTGCGATTGAAAAACCAAAGGGTGTGATTGTTCAGTACGGGGGGCAAACCCCATTGAAACTAGCCCTTGATCTAGAAGCCAACGGTGTGCCTATCATTGGTACCAGCCCAGACATGATCGATGCTGCTGAAGACCGTGAGCGCTTCCAGAAGCTACTGCAAGACTTGGGCTTGCGTCAGCCACCGAACAGAACAGCTCGCACAGAGCCAGAGGCTTTGAAGTTGGCTGAAGAGATTGGTTATCCATTGGTGGTTCGACCATCTTATGTTTTGGGTGGTCGTGCCATGGAGATTGTTCATGATGGTCGTGACTTAGAGCGCTACATGCGTGAAGCGGTCAAGGTGTCTCATGACTCACCAGTGTTGTTGGACAGATTCTTGAACGATGCAATCGAGTGTGATGTGGACTGTATCTCTGATGGTAAGAGAGTCTTCATCGGTGGTGTGATGGAGCACATCGAGCAGGCGGGTGTTCACTCAGGTGACTCAGCATGTTCATTGCCGCCATACTCACTCTCAAAAGAAACTGTTGATGAGATGCGTCGCCAAACCGCAGCGATGGCCAAAGGCCTCAATGTGATTGGTTTGATGAACGTGCAGTTCGCGATTCAGCAAGTGGATGGCAAAGACATTGTGTATGTTCTTGAAGTCAATCCACGTGCTTCTAGAACAGTGCCATATGTATCAAAAGCAACAGGTTTGCAATTGGCAAAAATTGCGGCTCGTTGTATGGCTGGTCAAAGTTTGGATCAGCAAGGCATTGGTGAAGAAGTGATTCCTCCTTACTTCTCAGTCAAAGAAGCTGTTTTCCCATTCAATAAATTCCCAGGCGTTGACCCAATTCTTGGACCAGAGATGCGTTCAACTGGTGAGGTGATGGGTGTTGGTAAAACGTTTGGTGAGGCCTTGTTCAAGTCACAGTTGGCTGCAAGTACCACTTTGCCTAAATCAGGCACCGTGTTATTGACAGTCAAAGACAGTGACAAAGCCAAAGCGGTTGAAGTGGCACAAATGCTTCACGACATGGGCTATTCAATTGTGGCAACTCAGGGTACTGCTGATGCGATTCAAGCAGCAGGTGTGCCAGTCAAGCGCGTGAATAAAGTCAAAGATGGTCGCCCACACATTGTGGACATGATCAAAAATGGTGAAATCGAATTGGTATTCACGACAGTTGATGAAACAAGAACAGCGATTGCTGATTCAAGATCCATCAGAACCACTGCTCAAGCAAACCGCGTTACTTATTACACCACCATCAGTGGCGCTAAAGCTGCGGTTGCTGGTATCAAGGCAATCGATCAGCTTGAGGTTTACGACTTGCAGGGCTTGCACGCTTCTTTGTAAGATATCGGATAAGATATCTTACAAATTAGAAGTAAACTAAAAATAAATACGAAAAACAACAATGACTGGTAGAAACCTACCAGTCATTTGTTATTAGATTAACTAGATTTTGGAAGTAGATTGATGAGTACCATTCCCATTACAAAACATGGCGCAGAATTATTAAAGCAAGAATTGCAAAACTTGAAGCACGTTGAGCGTCCATCTGTTATTAACTCAATTTCTGAGGCTCGTGCTCAAGGTGACTTATCTGAGAACGCTGAATACGATGCGGCCAAAGAAAAGCAAGCCTTTATCGAAGGACGTATTCAGGAACTCGAGGGCAAATTGGCCGCCGCTCAAATCATCGACCCTTCGACATTGGATGTTGAAGGTCGCATTGTTTTTGGCGCCACAGTTGAAATTGAAGATTTAGAAAATGGCAAAAAAGCCACTTATCAAATCGTGGGCGATGACGAGGCTGATTTAGAAGCCAATAAAATCTCTATCAGCTCTCCAATCTCCAGAGCGCTGATCGGTAAAGAAGAGGGCGATGTTGCCACTTTCTCATCCCCAGGCGGCAGTCGTGAAGTTGAAATTCTGAGCGTTAAATACATTTAACCCAGTCAACTTCAAACCAGGCTCAGGCGAACCTCAAGAAACTATCTGATGCACATCACCGCCCAACGAGTGTTTGTTTTTATCTTAGCTCTGTGGGTGGGTAGCATCATCACGATGGGCTACATCGTGACTCCCACTCTATTTGCAACCCTTTCAGACAGCCAGGTGGCCGGCATGGTCGCAGGCGCTCTGTTTAGGGTTGAGGGTATCATTAGCATGATCCTCAGCGTGGGTTTGATTGTCTTCGCTAATTTATTGGTCAAGCGTGGCTGTGACCGTTACAAAAATATCCGTTGGTATTTATTGGCCATGTTGATTTGCGCTGGAGTATCCGCGTTTATTTTTGAGCCCATGATGGACTCTTTGCGTGAAGAAGCTCTGAGTAATGGTTTTCCGGTGATGATGTCACCTTTGGCTGAAGCGTTCAGCAGACTCCATACCTATTCAAGTATTGTGTATTTGCTGCAATCTCTGATTGGCTTGGTGCTTTTGTGGCGTCTCACCAAGCCGAACTAGAAACTTAGTCTTAGTTAACGACTGAGTTGGCGTTTCTTGGCGCTGGTCTGACGTGGCTTGGCACGCTTCACTTGACCACCAGCAGCTACTCGCTCATTACCAAGCACAGTGGTGGCCACTGGTTTTGGACGGCGTTGAGGATTGCGTGTGAATTTCTTCACCATCACCACTTTAGGGCCACCAGATTTACCGCGGCGCTTCTCAGTGACTTCTTTTTCTACTTTTGGTCTAAACAGAACCAATAACTTACCGATGTGTTGAATCGGTGCAGCATTTAATTCATCACACAATTGGTTGTAGATCGCCACACGAGCTTCGCGATCGTCGCCAAAAACGCGGACTTTGATCAAACCATGAAAATTAAGGCCATTGTTCACTTCTTTGACAACTGCTGGCGTTAGGCCATCAGCACCAATTAAAACAATGGGTTTTAACGCATGGGCGTCTGAGCGGTGTGCCGAACGTTCGGCAGAGGATAATTCAAGTATTGGCATAGAAATTTCTTTGGAAGGCCTCAATGATAAGGCATTAAATTGCAAAGTATGGGGTGCCAGATGAAAAAGAGCGGAAAATAGCGACCTAACTATAAAAAATGAGTGAATCACTCATTGAACACAGAAGTGGAACAGCGTGGCAAAGAACAAATTTAATAAAGACTGGTTGAACGATCATCTCAATGATCCCTACGTCAAAATGGCGCAAAGGGAAGGGTATCGTGCGCGCGCAGCCTATAAATTAAAAGAAATTGACGAGCAAGATCGCTTGATTGGTCCTGGCATGGTGGTGGTTGACTTGGGCAGTACGCCTGGCAGCTGGTCTCAATATGCCCGCAATCGTTTGGTGGAGTTCGGTAAAAAGAACGCAGACACCCCAGAAGGCAAACCTTTTGGCAAGATCATTGCGATTGATAT
>JBDLUD010000035.1:0-15051 GCA_039805465.1 Pseudomonadota bacterium | reverse complement strand
CCCGTTGTAGAGGTTGCTGTAGGCGTTTTAATGGATGCTGCTGGAGCGGTATTGCTTGGCCAGCGCCCAGTTGGCAAGCCCTATGCTGGTTACTGGGAGTTTCCTGGTGGCAAGATTGAGTCTGGTGAAACTCTCTTCGCTGCTCTTCATCGAGAACTTCAAGAAGAAATTGATGTGCGCATTGATGATGCAAAAGAATTCATGGTTTTAGAACATGACTATCCTCACGCTTATGTCCGCTTACATATTTGTTTGGTGAAATCTTGGCAGGGTCAAGCCCGTGGATTAGAGAATCAAGCCTTGGGGTGGTTGAACATCAAAGATATTGATCAACCTCATACTGCTGGATTTGATCCTATCCTACCAGCGACACTACCCATTTTAGAAAAGCTAAAAAGAATTTAGAAGTTGCAAAGAGACAGTGCAAAAGGAACGTCTTCTGCAAAGGCGCGTGGTTTGGTTTCACCATCACAAGTCATGAAGCGAGTCCACAGCATGTACTTGTTAGCGCTGATTTCAGGAATCAAGTGTGCTTGATCAATACCGACGCGCATCAGTTGATAGGTTTTCCCAGAAAGCATTTGTTGGTAGGCGCCTTTAGGCGCAAGCGTTTCAGCAGCTTTGCCTGAGCCTCTTAGTAACTTTAAAAACAATTGGCTGGCATATTTCCATGACATCAAAGGCTCTACGAATTTTTTTAAATTCGCACGACGAATATTTGCATCGGTGAATTGCCATGCGTAATAGGCTGGTAAATCTACTGGACTTGTTCCACCTGGGATGCTCAAGCGCGAACGAATCAAATTCAACCATTCGCTTTCTAAGATTTGTACATTGGTCTTACCTGTTTGGTTGATCTTGCCCCAAATGATATTCATTTCTTCAAGCGTGTTGAGCAAAGCATCTTGATCAATGTTGCTTGAGTGTTTTAAAGATAACAAACTATTTTTTTGGCGATCAAGTTCTTTCATGAGACTTGATTTCAAATCTGCACGTGCAGTGATCTCACCTAAATCAAATAATATTGAAATGGCTTGATGTTGATCTCTTGCATCATCTTTTTCTACGAAGTATTCAAAACGATCAAAGAGGTACTCCAGTCTTAAAAGACTGCGTACCAGTTCGTTGAAGGGGTATTCGTAAATAATCACAGATTCATATTCTAGACTGAAAATATGTGATTTTTAGCAAAAAAGAAGCCTTTTTAAGTACTTTTATGCCTCAAAAGTATCTGATGCAGTCGTTGGGCCTCAATTTTCAGATCCTCAATACCTTGATTGTTTTCAATCACAAAATCAGCAACAACCTGTCTGTCATGACGGCTGGCCTGGCTGGCAATGATCTTTTGAATCATGGCTACTTCAAGACCACTTCTCTTCTGAACCCTTTCTATTTGCTGGGGTTCGGGGCAATCAACCACCACGATGCAATCCAAGGCTTGGGGGGATTGCTTGATCCAAAAGCTAGATTCCACCAATAAAGGCACCACGTAAACAAGGTAGGCAGGATTCTTGGCAAGGCTTAGTAAGCTCAAGCGTTGGGTTTCTTGATAAATCAAAGGATGGGTGATTTTTTCAAGCTTTTCTTTGGCTTTTGGGTCGGCAAAAATAAGCTCCCTCATCTTTTGTCTATCCAAGGAGCCATCTTTAAGTAAAAACTCAGGACCAAAAGCTTGCTCAATGGCACTCATGGCCAGACCATTGGCTTTTGTGATGTCGTGAGCAATGAGGTCGGTATCGATGATTGCGGCACCACACTTTTCTAATTCTGTGGCCACCGCACTTTTTCCGCTGCCAATACCTCCGGTCAACCCAACCCTTAGAAGATGAGATGGATGATCAGGACTGTTTGAACGCGTGGTTTTTAAATCTGCCATAACAAAACAATGATGCCACCAAATGCAATAAAGGGGCCAAAAGGAAATGCATGATGGTGATCTTGCCCATGAATTTTTAGCCAAATATAACCACCGATCAAACCAGATGCGGAGGCAATTAAAAGAATGTAGGGCAAGCTTTGAAGACCTAAACAAGCGCCAAGTCCAGCCAATAATTTGGCATCACCCATGCCAATGCCATGGTGACCTCTGAATTTTAAATACAGTTGGTTCAAGGCATACAGGCTCACAAATCCAAATAAAGCTCCCAGCAGAGATGATTCGATGCTGGCCCAACCAAGGCCTAAGAAAATATTAGCAAGCAGGCCGTAGGCAATCAAGCCATACGTCAGATAGTCAGGCAAAAGGAAAGTCTTGAAATCTATCCAAGATAGGATCAATAGAACGCCAATGATGATGGCTGCGGAGAAAATTTCAATCAAAGAATCTGGCCCATTTCAAAAATAGGTAAATACAAAGAAATTACCAAACACCCAATGATAAGCCCCATGATCAGCATCAAGCACGGCTCAATGCTTTGAGCCAATTGATCAATCATGTGGTCTAAGTGATCTTCTTCTTGATTGGCGATATTGGCAAGCATTTGAGGTAAATCCCCTGAAATTTCACCCACTTTGATCAATTGAATTTGTTCTTTGTGGGTTAAAAGAGATTGCCCTGATGCTTGACCAATGGATTCTGATAATGACCAGCCTTGTGCCAAAGAGACATTGATTTGGGCGCAGAATTTAAAACTGATCCAATCATTGGAATGAAGCGCCGTTTGTTTTAAAGCTTCAAGAATCGGTACCCCTCGAGAAGTCAGTAATGAAATATTACGACTCCACTGAATCAGCAAAGAGATTTTTCGAATCTGACCAACTATCGGAAGTTTCAATAAAAGAAGGTCTACCACTTGCTGCGTTTGAGGATGTTTTCTCCAAATGAGGTGGAATGAAACCGTTAGGCAAACGATTGCCATGGCCAAATACAAAAAATAACTTTGTACCCAGTGGGAGCTGCTTATTAAAAATCTTGTTGGCCATGGCAGCTCTGCTTGAAAGTTGGCAAACATATTTTCAAAGCTGGGTATCACCCACTGAAACATTCCAATCAAAACAAGAGCTGAAACACCTAGAACGATGCACGGATAGCTCAAGGCTTTTTTAATTTTCTTGTCTAGTTTGATTTGTTTTTCAAGATAAACAGCCGCTTGTGAAAGGCTGTCTACCAGATTGCCGGTGGCCTCTCCAGTCTGTAATATGCTCACGCAAAATGGATGAAACTCCAGGCGCGATAAAGCATAAGAAAGACTGTTGCCATTGGCCAAAGATTTTTGGATGGTGGTGAGCCCCATCATTTGAATGGCATCCAATAAAGACAAGCCGGATTTCAAGAGTGAATGAAGTTGTCTGATCAGGTGAAGTTGAGCGGTTTCTTTCATGCGATCTGACGCCTGATTTCATTTTCAGAACTCATGCCTGCTGCAATGAGAGTTTGTGCAGATTCTTTCAGGGTGGGTATTTTTTCAATATGGCATTGGGCTTGAATAGCGCTCAAGGGTGACTCATTTTCAATTAGCTGTCTTAATTGATCGGATAGACGCATCACTTGATGAACCGCTGCCCGACCATGAAAGCCGGTGCTATTGCAGACTGTGCATAACTCGATTTGATTGTTTGTTTGATTGCCCGCGCAAGCAGTGCAAAAAATACGCACCAATCTTTGCGCAGTGATGCAGCTGACATTATTGGCAATATCGCTGTGCAAGCACCCCAATTGTTTTAGTCTGAAGATGGCACTGGGTGCATCATTCGCATGGAGAGTGGCTAGCACCAGATGACCTGTTTCGGCGGCTTGTAATGCAATCTTTGCTGTCACAGCGTCTCTGATTTCACCCACCATGATGACATCAGGATCTTGTCTCATCAAAGCTCTCAATGCCACATCAAAGCGCAAGCCTGCTTTTTCATTGATCGGCACTTGATTAATCCCCTGCAGTTGAATTTCTACAGGATCTTCAATGCTGGTGATGTTTCGGCTGCCATCCATTAAATACTTTAGGCAGCTGTATAGAGTTTGAGTTTTGCCACTACCCGTAGGGCCAGTGACCAAAATCATGCCTTGAGCCTGCTCAAGACAGTGCAGCAAATTTTGTCTTTGAGTTTGATCAAGACCGATCTTATTGATATCAAGATCATCTTCCTGCTTACTCAACACCCTTAATACAATTTTTTCGCCATGCAGTGTGGGTAGGGTTGAGACTCGGCAATCAATGTTGTTGAAGTTGGCGCTCTTAGATCTCTGTGAGCCACTCAATAACATTTGACCATCTTGCGGTAATCGTTTTTCTGAAATATCCAGGCGTGCCAGAATTTTGACTCGACTAGAGAGTCGGTCATGCCAATGCGCAGGCGAACTTCTTAAATGACTCAGGCAGCCATCAACGCGCAAGCGCACATGGCTTACCCCGTTTTCTGGCTCAATGTGAATGTCGCTGGCTTTTGCCAGGAGTGCTTGATCAACAATGTCTTGCCAGAAATGAATGATGACATCATCTTCTTCAATCATTCGGCTGATAAATGCGGACCGTTTTAATGATCTGTTCATCGACTTGGATGATTTCCATGACCACGCCGCCTATTTTGACGCTGACGTTATTGTCTGGAATATCTTCTAAGGTTTCGATCAATAAACCATTCAGTGTTTTGGGGCCATCGGTAGGAAGATCAAGATTTAAGAGACGGTTCAAATCACGCAAGCTAGCAGTGCCATCTGCAATATAGGTATTGTCATTAGACCATTTTGTTTTGATCGCAAGATCCGGCAAGGAAGTTGTGAATTCGCCGATCAATTCTTCTAAGATATCTTCAATGGTCACAAGTCCTTGCACAATCCCGTATTCATCGACAACAAGACCAATGCGTTCTTGGTTTTCTTGGAAGAATTGAAGTTGTTGCAAAACAGGTGTACCACTTGGAATGAAATAAGGCTCACTCAATAAATCTTTGAAATGGTGGTGCTTAAGATCTTCATCACCCAATAAGCTAAGAGCCTTTCTAACAGCCAAGATGCCAATCACTCGATCAGAATCTTCGTCGCAAACAGGCAGTTTGTTGTGATAGCACGTCTCTAGCTGATGAATCACATCTTCGATTGGTTTTGAAAAATCCAACACTTCCATGCGTGACCTGGGTGTCATCACATCATCCACTTTGATGGTCTCAAGGTTGAATAGGTTAACCAAGATACTTCGGTGTTTATTGGGGATGAAATGGGTTGATTCAAGAACCACTGAACGCAATTCTTCTGGTGTCATTTGAGCATCACGATTGGCTTTTGTGTTCACCCTAAGAACTTTGAGGAGACCAGACACAAAAACATTGATCAACCACATCGCTGGTTTGAGGATCACGATCAAAGGTCTGATCACCCAGCTGGTGACGATGGCAAATCTTTCCGGATAAGTTGCGCCAATCACCTTGGGAGTGATCTCGCAAAAAATAATGATCAATACAGCGGCCACACCTGTACTGATTGAGAGCACGGATGCATTATTGCCAAAAGCATGCATGGCTATGGCAGTTAATAAAACAGGCAGGATGGTGTTGACGACGTTATTACCAATCAATATGACCGATAACAATTCTTCTGTTCTTGAAAGTAAACTTTGTGTGTTCTTTGCGCCACGATTGCCGCGATTGGCCAAATGTCGAATTCTGTGACGATTGGCTGCCATCATGCTGGTCTCAGTGATTGAGAAAAAAGCAGAAATAGCCAACAGTAAAACCACTAAACCAACTTGCGCCCACCAAGGCCAATCATTGAGCCACGAATCCATGAATGCTTTCTTAAGCAAAGAACATGTGAGTGACTATAGCAAACTAAGCTTGGTTTGTATTGTTAAAGCCTTACAAATAGAGGTGTGGCATTCCGATTCTGTTGTCAGATCTTTCTGACAAGGAAAAATTCACTGATTCTTTAGCTTGAGCGCTTCAGGGAGTAATCGCAAAGATCCATCAAGCTTTGTGTTGCAGCATTTTGTGGAAAGCATTTCAAAGATTCTCTGGCCAACTGAGCTTCACGCAATGCAGCAGCTTCTGTGTATTGGATGGCATCAGAATTCATGATGGCCTGATAAACCTGCTGAAAGAGATCTTCAGGTAACTCTTCTGCTTGTTCAATGGCAGATCTGATCAAAGACTTTTGCTCTGGAGTGCCGTGATCAAGCAAGTAAATCAATGGCAAGGTTGGCTTGCCTTCGCGTAAATCATCGCCAGCATTCTTACCCATCTGTTCTGCGCTGGCGGTGTAATCAAGGATGTCATCAACCAATTGGAAGGTGGCACCAATGTGCTTACCGTAAGCTTGTGCAGCAGCGTATTGTTCTGGAGTGGCTTTTGCCAAAAGGGCGCCAAGCGCAGAGGAGGCTTCAAACAACTTGCCGGTTTTAAAGTGGATCACTTGCATGTAGCGGGCTTCATTGACGTCAGGGTCATGCATGTTCATCAACTGCAACACTTCACCTTCAGCAATCGTGTTGGTAGCATCAGCAAGTATTTCCATGATTCTGATGTCATTGGGTGCCACCATCATCTGAAACGCTCTGGAATATAAAAAATCACCCACTAAAACACTTGCGGCATTACCAAAGGCAGCATTTGCAGTTGCTCTGCCGCGACGCAAATGAGACTCATCCACCACATCATCATGTAACAAAGTCGCCGTGTGAATGAATTCAACCACGGCTGCCATGTCCAGATGATGCTTCAAGGGGGTGCCGTTCGAGATGGCTTGGCTGGTTAAAAGTAGCAGGGCAGGACGTATTCTTTTACCGCCAGCCTCAATGATGTAGGCAGAAATTTGATTGATCAGAGCAACTTCAGAGCTTAAGCGAGAGCGAATAACCTCGTTCAGCGACTGCATGTCAGCTGAAATAGGACTTAAAATTGTCTGTAAGTTAGTGCTCATTAACTATTTATATTTCCCTGTTTTTAACTCTTATTAGTTTAACTCATTGAATTAGTTAAGTTTTATTATAAAAAACATGAGAATGTCTCTTAGATTCCCCTGAATTTTACTTTTTGACTAGAAATATAGCTAGAGCTATAATTTAGGGCTCTACACGGCACGGGGTCGTGTGGATATTTATAGAAAGATTTCAATATGTACGCGGTCATAAAAACCGGTGGCAAACAATACAAGGTTGCTGCTGGTGAAAAATTGAAAATAGAACAGATACCAGCGGATGTAGGCAGTGAAATCACTATTGACCAAGTTCTCGCCGTAGGCGAAGGCGAATCACTGAAGTTTGGTGAGCCATTGGTGAGTGGTGCAACTGTTAAAGCCACTGTTATTTCTCAGGGTCGTCATGACAAAGTGAAGATTTTTAAGATGCGTCGACGCAAGCACTATCAAAAGCGTCAAGGACATCGTCAGAACTTTACTGAGATTTTGATTAACACGATCAAGGCCTAATAGGCAGAGGCGGAGTAGAAAATGGCACAGAAAAAAGGCGGCGGTTCCACACGTAACGGCCGTGACTCAGAGTCAAAACGATTAGGCGTTAAAGTTTATGGCGGTCAAGCCATCAACGCAGGCGGCATCATCATTCGTCAACGCGGTACACGCGTTCACCCAGGTGTGAACGTTGGTTGTGGCAAAGATCACACATTGTTCGCATTGGTAGATGGTCATGTTCAATTTGGCGTTAAAGGTGCAGAGAAGAAATCTTTCGTTTCTGTACTTCCGACAGCTTAATTAGCCTTAACTGAGATAACGAAGAACATTCAGAACTCAGCATAAGGCCTCGCCAAATAGCGAGGCCTTTTTTATTGGATCTTATGAAATTTATCGACGAAGCTCGTATTGAAGTAGTGGCAGGCCATGGCGGCTCTGGAAGCGCTTCGATGCGTCGCGAAAAATTTATTGAATTTGGCGGACCAGATGGTGGTGATGGCGGTCGAGGCGGCAGCGTGTATGCGATCGCTGATCGAAATATCAACACCCTGGTGGATTATCGTTTTGCAAAAAAACATTTGGCGCAAAACGGTGAGCCAGGTCGAGGCGCGGATTGTTACGGTCGCGCTGGTGAAGACATTGAATTGCGCATGCCAGTGGGTACCATCATTCATGAGATGGATACCAATGAAGTCATTGCTGATTTAACTTATCACGGCCAAAGATTGTGTTTGGCCAAAGGTGGTGCTGGTGGTTGGGGCAATTTGCATTTCAAGAGCAGCACCAATCGTGCACCAAGACAAAAAACCAGCGGCTTGCCTGGTGAAGAGCACAAGCTCAGATTAGAGCTCAAGGTGTTGGCGGATGTTGGCTTGTTGGGAATGCCCAATGCAGGTAAATCAACCTTGATCACAGCAGTATCAAATGCACGTCCTAAGATTGCAGACTATCCTTTCACAACTTTGCATCCTAACTTGGGTGTGGTGCGAGTGGGTGCTGAGCGAAGCTTTGTGATTGCTGATATTCCAGGATTGATTGAAGGTGCAGCAGAGGGTGCTGGCCTTGGACATCGTTTTTTAAGACATTTACAACGCACCAATTTGTTGTTGCATTTGGTCGACATGGCTCCGTTTGATGACAATGTTGATGTTGTTGGAGAAGCCAAAGCGATTGTGAATGAGTTGAAGAAATACGATGAGTCTTTGTATGACAAACCTCGTTGGTTGGTTTTGAACAAGGTCGATATGATTCCTACTGAGGAACGTGCCGCCAAGATCAAAGCTTTCATCAAGGCTTATGGATGGAAGGGCCCTGTCTTTGAAATTTCAGCTTTGACTGGAGAAGGTTGCCAGCAACTTTGTTATGCCATTCAGACCGACCTTGATGCGAAAAAAGCGCAGCGCGATGAAGCTGAAGAGCATGATGCTGATCCACGTTTTCAGAACAAAGACTTGGATGACGACGAAGTTAATGATTAAAAGTTAACGATTAAAAAAACGACTAAAAAATACATGTATTCAAGGAGTGCTTGGTGAGCAAAGCAATACAAGATGCCCAGTGCATTGTGATCAAAGTGGGTTCAACGCTGGTGACCAATCGTGGTCAGGGGCTTGATCATGCGGCGATTGGTCGTTGGGCTGCTCAAATGGCCGAGTTGCGCACTATGGGCAAGCAAGTGGTGATGGTCAGTTCTGGTGCGATTGCTGAAGGCATGCAACGCTTGAATTGGACCAAGCGTCCGACTGATATTCATGAATTACAAGCTGCAGCTGCTGTTGGTCAAATGGGCTTGGTACAAGTTTATGAAACTTGTTTTGCTCAATATGGAATTAGAACCGCACAGGTATTGCTCACCAATGCTGATTTGGCAGATGAGCAAAGAAATCAAAATGCGCGCATGACTTTGTTAACGCTGCTCAAGCATGGCGTTGTGCCTATCATCAATGAAAACGACACTGTGGTCACTGATGAAATCAAGTTTGGCGATAACGACACTTTGGGTGCTTTGGTGACCAATTTGATTGAGGCTGATGCTTTGATTATTTTGACTGATCAAGGTGGTTTGTTCAGTGCTGACCCACGCAATGATTCCAATGCGCATTTAATTCAAGAAGCGCAAGCAGGTGACCCTGCTTTAGAAAAAATGGCCGGTGGTGCCGGCAGTGATATTGGTAAAGGTGGCATGCTCACGAAAGTATTGGCGGCGAAAGTGGCTGCCCAATCCGGTGCTGACACTGTGATTGCCTCGGGACTTGAAGAGAATGTCTTGGTTCGTTTGGCTAAAGGAGAGCCGATCGGCTCTCAACTTACAGCAAAAAAGTAATTCAACCTCAATAAATTTAAAGCTTAAGGTTTCAGTAAAGGAATAATTTCCTTGGCGCTTCTGCGCGGGATTGAGTTGTCACAAAAAGCATCTTTGACCAAAGCTGCGTGATATGAGTTGTGACCTGTGTTTCTAATCAATTGCCAGCGACTATTAGCAGATTTATGCCACCCACCATCTTTTTGCAGGGTGGCATATAGGCGCCATTCATATTTCTCACAACGAATACCTTCATAGCTGACTTGTTGGGCGCCGCTCGGTGTTGTGATCACAAGCACATAGCGAATCACTTCATCTTTGCCAAAGGCAATCGATGGGGCGTCTAGGGCAAACTGAAGCTGAGAAACGGCAGAAACATAAAAAGGTTTAAGGTCTTTCGATGGTGGAGCCGTCGGAATTTTGACTTCGGCTTCTTCCCAAAATCTTGGCGCATCTGGATCTTTTTCGTCTGCAGGATCAGCAGTTCGGTACTGAGCATGAGCAGCCATGCTCATTGCGGCTAATAAGCTCAGAAAGATTTTAAGAATATTCTTAAATAATGAATGTCGAATCAAGAGGGCTCCGAATCTTGTTTGGGGTCATGCAATGTTGATTTATAAAGATCCAATGGTGAACCCCAAGGCATCATCATCATGCGAGGTCCCCGTGAGATATATCTGGCCAACTCCGATAAAGCTAATTCATATACTTCGCGTTTGAAATCAATCACCACATCCAATGGAATCCAATAGGGGCTCCAGCGCCAGGCATCGAATTCTGGATGATCTGTGGCGCGCAAACAGACATCGCTATCACGACCCACCATGCGCAATAAGAACCAAATTTGCTTTTGACCGCGATAAGCTTGGCGAGTTGAGCGACGAGCTGCATTTGCGGCAGATGGGCGGCGCAAGAACTCCTGTGGCACGTCATAACGTAGCCATTCGCGGGTTCGTCCAATGATCTGGACATGTTGCGGCTCTAGACCGATCTCCTCATGCAACTCGCGATACATTGCTTGTTCTGGGTTTTCACCGTGTTGGATACCACCTTGCGGGAACTGCCAAGAGTGCTGGCCAACACGTTTCCCCCAAAATACTTCGTTGCGTTGATTGAGTAGAACGATGCCGACGTTGGGTCTGTACCCTTCTCTGTCGAGCATATTCGTGCCTTAATCCTTTAATCCTTTAAAATCAATAAATTGATTATAGCTATATAGCCAAACCATTATTTTATAAAGTGAACCATGAAAGCCAGCCAATTTTTTATCCGTACCTTAAAAGAAGCCCCAGCCGATGCGGAAATCGTTTCCCATAAGCTCATGATGCGTGCTGGCTTGATTCGAAAGCTGGGCGCCGGCATCTACAACTATATGCCCATGGGCCTTAAGGTTATTCGGAAGGTCGAGGGCATCATCCGTGAAGAGATGGACAAGGCTGGAGCCGTTGAGCTCTTAATGCCAGTTGTTCAGCCAGCTGAACTTTGGCAAGAAACTGGTCGTTGGGACAAGATGGGTCCAGAGTTATTGAGAATCAAAGATCGCCATGACCGCGACTTTTTGATCCAGCCAACTTCCGAAGAAGTGGTCACAGACATCGCTCGTCATGAGATCAAGAGTTACAAGCAGTTGCCAGTTAATTTTTATCAAATTCAAACGAAATTCCGTGATGAGCGTCGTCCACGCTTTGGCATCATGCGTGGTCGTGAGTTCAGCATGAAAGACGCCTATTCTTTTGACCGTGATGTCGAGGGCATGAAAGTGTCTTACGCCAAAATGTTTGATGCTTACACGCGTATCTTTCAGCGCTTGGGGCTTAACTTCAGAGCCGTCAATGCAGACAACGGTGCGATTGGAGGAACAGGCAGTCAAGAGTTCCACGTGATTGCTGATACAGGAGAGGATGCAATCGCATACTGCCCAAGCTCTGACTACGCCGCAAATATTGAAACTGCTGAAGCGCTTTCATTGATCGCAAGCAGGGGTGCTGCTTCTCAAGCGATGGCTTTAACGCCTACGCCTGGCCAAGTGAAGTGCGAAGAAGTTGCGCAATTTTTAAAGTGTTCAATTGAGAAAACAGTCAAATCAATTGTGTTGGCGGTTGATCAAGAGGGCGGCGCAAAATTATTTTTATTGTTGATCCGTGGTGATCATGAATTAAATGAAATCAAAGCAAGCAAAGTGCCCGGTTTGATAGATTTCCGTTTTGCAACAGAAGCAGAAATCATTGAATATTTTGGTACGCCTCCTGGCTATTTGGGTCCGGTCAAGACAAACAAGCCTTTGACGATTGTGGCTGATAGAACGGTTGCCAACATGAGTGATTTCGTTTGTGGCGCCAATCAAGAAGGCCATCATTTAACAGGTGTGAATTGGGGGCGTGATTTGCCTGAGCCACTCGTGGCTGATTTGCGCAATGTGATTGCGGGTGATGCATCTCCGGACGGCAAGGGAGTTTTAGAAATTTGTCGTGGTATTGAAGTGGGGCATGTGTTTCAGTTGGGCACTCGTTATTCAGAGTCGATGAATGCTGTCTATCTTGATGAAAAAGGCCAGTCTCAGCCGATGGTGATGGGTTGTTATGGCATCGGTGTGACTCGCTTATTGGGCGCTGCGATTGAACAGCGTTTTGATGATCGCGGCATCATGTGGCCAGTATCAATTGCACCATTCCAAGTTGTTTTGTGCCCAATGGGTTATGACCGTTCCGACATGGTTCGTGAAGCCTCCGACAAACTCTACCAAGACTTATTATCTGCAGGCATAGAGGTGATCTTGGATGATCGCGGCGAGCGTCCAGGTGCGATGTTTGCGGACTGGGAACTCATCGGTGTGCCTTATCGTGTGGTGATTGGTGAGCGTGGCTTGAAGGAAGGTCAGTTAGAGTTCCAAGCTCGCACTGATGCTGAAGCATCCGCAGTACCAGTGGGTGATGTGGCTAAGAAGGTGACAGATTTGGTGAAAGCTCAATTAGCATCTTAAGTACTGATTAAACTCAAAATCAAAACCCACAAAAAAGCCAGATCAATGATCTGGCTTTTTGTTTGTATGGCGCATTAATAAAAAATGCCGCTCCGCATTCATGCATCATCGCTTGAACATATTCCCCATGCCTTTAGCTGCCATGCCGCCTAGCATCTTCGCCATCTTGCCACCTTTGAATTGTTTCATCATCGATTGCATTTGTTCGAATTGAGCTAAGACGCGATTCACTTCTTGTACTTGCACACCTGCACCCGCAGCGATCCGACGCTTTCTACTTGCTTTCAGAAGTTCAGGTTTCCTTCTTTCTGCTGGTGTCATGCTGTCGATGATGCCTTGTGTGCGCGCCACTTGTTTATCAGCAACACTCATGTCTTGCTTGGCGGCAGCTTGAGCAAACTTGGCGGGTAATTTGTCAATCATGCTGCCCAATCCACCCATTTGGCGCATTTGAGTGATTTGCATCCGAAAATCATTTAAATCAAACCCACCCTTTTTAACTTTGTCAGCTAATTTTTGAGCTTGGTCGAAATCAACATTCTTTTGCGCTTGCTCAACCAATGCCAGAATGTCGCCCATGCCAAGAATACGGCTGGCCATGCGGTCTGCATCAAATGGTTCAAGACCATCTAGTTTTTCAGCCACACCAGCAAACTTGATTGGAACGCCAGTGATGTGTTGAACTGAGAGTGCCGCACCACCGCGTGCATCACCATCTAGTTTGGTCAAAATCACGCCTGTTAATGGAAGTGCTTCATTGAAAGCTTTGGCTGTGTTCACAGCATCTTGACCCAGCATCGCGTCAACCACAAACAGTGTTTCGATCGGGTTCAAGATTTGATGCAAGGCACTGATCTCTTGCATCATCATTTCATCAATGCCCAAGCGGCCGGCAGTGTCGACAATCAATACGTCGTGATAGTGTCGTTTGGCCCAGTCCAAAGCATCGCGCGCGATGTCTTTTGGTTTTTGGTTTTCATCGCTGGGGAAGAAATCTGCGCCAGCTTGCTCGCTGACCATTTGTAATTGTTTGATGGCGGCTGGGCGGTAAACGTCGCAAGACACCGTCAACACTTTTTTCTTTTGTGTGTCTTTGAGCCATTTGGCTAATTTGCCAGCAGAAGTTGTTTTACCCGCACCTTGAAGACCAGCCATCAAAATAATGGCGGGTGGTTGGGCGGCTAAATTTAGTCGGCCAGCAGTGGGATCGCCCATGATGGCGGTGAGTTCTTTTTGAACAACACCCACCAAGGCTTGACCAGGGCTTAAACTGTCGAGAACCTCAACACCAAGCGCTTTTTGTTTAATATTATTGATGAGCTCTTTGACCACCGGCAGTGCGACGTCAGCCTCTAATAGGGCTAAACGTACCTCACGAAGCATTTCGGCGGTATTTTCTTCGGTCAGTCTGGCCTGACCTCGCATGGTTTTAACCACACGACTTAAACGATCTGTTAGATTTTGAAACATATGAGCATTAAACTGTAGATATGAACATTTTAGGTCACCCCAGCTTCGCATGGATACCCAGCGCTTTATATTTCTTGTTTTTTTTACGAGAAATCAGGGTTTACTCGCAAAATTCTGAAAAGAATCAAGACACTCCCATGGTGTCGAGTCTTTCTCAATGGCTCTTATTGCCGATTTTGGTTCTGCATGGCGTCTCTTTGCATGAATCGATCTTTACTCAGCAAGGCTTCATTTTTGGTTTTGCCCAAGCCTTATCAACCATGGCATGGATAGGGGTCACATTTTTTTGGTTTGAAAGTTGGTATCTGCCCATCAAGGGATTGAGAGCCATCATTTTGTTGGCAGCATGTATCACAGCCATTTTGCCCATCGTTTTTTCTGGGTCGGTGTTGTCGGCCCGTTCGATTGATGATCCATGGTTCAGAGCTCACTTCATCGTCGCGAATGCGGCCTATGGTCTGCTCAGCTTAGCAGCATTACATGCTATTTTGATGCATTGGCAAGATCGTCATTTGCACATGCCAACCCATGACAAGGCCAATAGTTTTTTTGCTAAGTGGGGCAATCGTTTACCGCCACTGATGAGCATGGAAAGCATTCTTTTCAGAATCATCACGGTGGGATTTGCTTTGTTAACCTTGACTGTTTTCTCCGGATTATTTTTCAGCCAAGCATTGTTTGGTCGTGCTTTATTTTGGGATCACAAAACAATTTTTGGATTTTTATCCTGGGTGATGTTTGCCGGATTATTGATCGCACGCTGGCGTGTTGGCTTGCGAGGCCTGACAGCGGTGCGCTGGGTATTGGGCTCATTTGGAGTTCTGTTGATGGCTTATGTGGGTAGTCGCTTTGTTTTAGAGGTATTGATTCAACGATGAAGTGGTTACTCTTCACCCTGATTTTGACGGGTTTGATCATTTGGTGGCGTTATGCGCAAATCTCTCAAAACAATCGATCAAGTGC